>JAZROG010000045.1:0-27094 GCA_045648605.1 Eubacteriales bacterium
GGCAATGGTGAGCTTCTTGCAAACAGTGAAATGATAATCAATCTGCCCGAAATGCAGAGCGTTATCGAAAAAGCACTCGGTAAATAAGGAGGATGGATATGAAAAATCGTGTTTTTGGAATCAAAGCTGCGCTTCTCGTCATTTCCGTGCTTCTTTTGGCGCTTTCCCTTGCAACGGTGACCCTTGCGGCAAAGGCGGGCAGTGGATATGCTGTGGATAAAAACAAAAAACCGACAAATATCAAATGGAGCATGACGGAGGACGGAATACTTTCCTTTGAGATAGATAAGGACTCGCAGAATACTCCATCGACAGTGATTCCCAGCACAGACCCCGTGACCCTTGAAAATGCCGCTTGGAACAAAACACCGCCCACATATGCGGAGGCTGTTAAGATAATCATAGGCGATGGCATCACCGCCATTGATGGCAGCTTTCAGGGCTGCAGACAGGTAAAGCAGGTGGAGATACCCACCTCCCTTGTAACTCTCAAAAGCGCATTTCTGTCCTGCACCGCCCTTGAAGCGATTTATGTGAGAGGAACGGAGCCTGTTACGGGACTTTTTGACTTTTCCTATGTTACTGAAATCGGTTCATACTCCATCGGAAGCCAGAGTGCGCTTCAGAGGATCAAGCTTAATCCCGCACTTTCGGGCGAGCTTCCTCACGAGGCGATAAAAAATGTGGGACTTGTTGAGATCGAGATCCCCGAGGGTGTGACCCTTCTGAAAAATTCCTCTCTTGCAAAAACAAATTCCCTTAAAACAGTCACAGTTCTCGGCATGGAAACAGCTTTTGAATCCGACGATGTTTTTAAGGATAATCAAACCTATCCCAAAATCAAAGCAAAGAAAGGCTCAAAGGCAGCGGAATTTGCCCTTGCAAATGGCTATACCTTTATCGATCTTGAAACAGGCGAGGAAACAAAGGGAACAAAATATACCACAGGTGCTTCGATAATTCAAAGCGGAACCACAACACCCGTCTCCGAGGAGCTTGAGACCTTTGACCCAAAGGATGCTACCGCACACGGCTATATAAGCTATAAATACAAAGAAAACCCCGTTTGCCACACCGATTGGGCTTACTATGGTGACACAAAGACACTTGTTTTCTATTCGAGAACCACAAAATATAACGAAACAGGACGCTCCGAGCAGGCTGCGGACAAGGTCGGCTGGTCTAAATATAAGGACGAGATAGAGCACGTTATTGTTGGCAACCACATTGCAAAGATAACCCAAAAGGCATTTTTAAATTATCCGAATCTTAAGGATGTTCAGCTTGGTGCAAAGGTAACGCAGATAGATGCGCAGGCATTTTATAACTGCCCGAATCTGACCACCGTCTGGAGAATAGGCAGCGAGAGGATCGAGGGAAGAGCGGATCTTTCCAATATAACGGTTTGTCAGGAAGGAACATGGGAGGGAACGTCGGTTGAGGAGATAATCTTCAATCCAACCCTTAAAGAAATAAACACAGTTATTCCCACAAGCCTTAAAAGAATTTATGCCGTTGCCTCCGAGGTAAATATTGCCTTTGCAAAGGAAAATTATATCGATCTTTATGATGTTCTTGATATAACAAAGGTTCATTCCTTCTTTATCGAGATAGATTTTTCGCTTCCTCTTTGCCGCGACAGAGCTGTTTTCCGTTTTGATGAAGCAACAGGCACTCTCTATGTTGAGGGCGTTGGTGTCATAAGCGATATTATCAATTATTATGGCGGTGGCTCAAAGACCCAGCCGTGGTTCAGCATAAAGCAGAAGATAAAGCACATTGTCATCGGAGATCATATAACAGAGATCGGCAAATACGCCTTCTGTCAGTGCGAAAATCTTGAAACTGTGGAAATTCCAAATGTTGAGAGCTTTTCAATTTACAATGCTGCGTTTGAGAAATGCACAAATCTTAAATCTATCTACCGCAGAGGTGAATCGCCCATTGAAGGCACGCTCGATCTTTCAAATGTGCCGCAGCTTTTCCCGTGGACATTCGCATATGATTATCTCATTGCAAATATCGTGCTGAGTGATGAGCTGAAAAGCATCGGTTCAAGTACCTTTGAGGAAAACACCAATCTTCTGAATGTTTATGGCGTGCCGGGAAGCTTTGCGGAGGAATATGCCACAAAAAATGGGCTGACATTCTTTGATGCTTCATCCCAAAAGCCCGAGGGCATAAAATGTGAGATGCCCGAAACCACCGCGTCCTCCGAGAATAGCGAAGAGGTCACAGGTGACATTTCCGAGAGCGAACAGGTAACGGAAAATGTAACGGATGAGCCGGATGACGGAAGGCTCCGCCTTAACATTATCGAGCGCAGCGAGCTTGATGTCTATAAGGCAAGCGTTGAAGGAGGCTCATCGGGCAAGATAGTGATTATTTGCGCCATTGCTGCCGCTGCTGCTGTGATTGCAATAATATCCGTCGTTGCCATAAAAAACAAAAAGAAAAAATAATCAAAAAAAGCTTTCGCCACCGCGAGAGGGTATTTCGCCACTGCGGTGGCGACCGGCGCCGCCGCCGGCTCGCGCGACCTTTTAAAAAAGGTCGATCAAAACTTAAAAAAGGGGAATTTTATTGGTGTTTACCTGTGGTTCTACATGAAACAATCGGAAATTTCATGAAGAAACACAAATCCACCCCACCCCACGAGTCATCCCGAGCTTGCCGTCCCCTACAGATTTGCGTTTTTCATCTCACCGATAAATTCCTATTTATAAATCATCAAACAAAAAAGAGGCTGAATGAATCAGCCTCAATTTTTTATATAAGCTATTATTCAAGATGCAGGCTATCTGCATTGAGAAATGCGTTGGCGGCAAGGAGACTATCGGTGGGTATCATCTGCTCTGCGCCGCATTTTTTGCATCTGACCAGAATCCCGTAGTCCAGAACCTCCGCCTCGTATTCGCCCTCTCCGTCAGCGCAATGGCAATATATCTTGCCCTCCTCCTCAAGGTCCTTTATGACAAACATAATGATGTCATATATCTGAGGGTCGGGAAGGATTTCCGCCTCGTCTGCGGCACGGATGGCATCAAGACCGCCCTCGATGCCGCTCTTTTCAAGCATATCGAGAAGCTCCAGCTCGGTTTTTGAAAGCTCTGCCTTAACTCTGTTCATATCGCCCATAAAGCAGATATTCACATCGGAATAAGGGCAGGGAAGCAAAAATACGTCCTTGCCAAAGAATAGAGAGCTTGTAACTGTGAAATTATGGGGCTTCGGGCAGAGCATACATGGAACGCTGAGCCTAACCTTATTGTCCTTGCCGAAAACGATGGACATTTCGCTCTTTCCACATTCGCATTTTAGCTTCACCATGTCCGCGCCAATGGAAAATGGGCTTACTGCGCTCAGAACTCCGCTTCCGCAATGGGGGCAGCGGTATGCAACTGTTGTTTTCTTTGGTTCAAGTACCATTTTTCAATAAAACCTCGCTGTTTTTTAACATTATATGGGATGCTTTAGTCTTGTGCTACATTTTAGAGGGATTTCGCCTCTGCGGAGGCGACCGGCGCTGCCGCAGTGGCGAAACTCCCATTCGGAAAAAATCAAGGGGCTTTGTAAAAACTCAGCCCCTTTATTTTTCTTGAAGTGTGCTCTTATCAGCCCTTAACGGACTTATAAGCGGACTCGTTTGCAGTGATGGGATAAGCTTCCTTATATTCCTCGAAGATATCGCCTGTCTTTTCGCTTACGATCGTATTGCGGGATGTTGCAAGCCAAGTTGCCTCACCTGTGAAGAACATGATGTGGTAACCGTACTCTGTTTCAACTATCTCAGTATCGCCATATGCGCGAGCGCTGTCAAATACCCATTCCTCAAAGGGAGCAACCATCTGACCCTCTGTGATATCGTTATAGAAAACGCCGCTATCGTCTGTGTACTTCTCTGCAAGAGCCTCGAAGGCATCCTTTGTCTGCTCGCCTGCAAGGTATTCTGCATAGACCTCATCAGCCTTTGCCTTTGCCTCTTCCTTTGTTTCGTAAGAATCAAATGCGATAAGTATATGACCTGTGCTCTTTGAGAGTGCATCGTTGGGGTAAGGAGCTTTAACAACGAAATAAACCTCAACGGTGTATGTTACTTCGGTTGCATCAGCGGAAGCTGCTTCCTCTGTCTCTGTTCCCTCTGTTTTAACATCGCTATCGTCTGTGAATACCTTAACATCGCCTGTAGCTCTTACAAAAGCGTCGTCTGCCTTCTCGAAGAGCCAATCAGCAGCCTCAGCAAGAGAAACCTGGCTCTTTGAGAGTGTTGTATAAGCATCATCTGCCTTTGTTTCGGGGGACTCTTCAGCCTTTTCTGTGAGGTAAGCAACAAGAGCAGCCTTGAATTCATCCTCGCCCATAGCAGCGCCCATAGCGTCGAATTTTGCAAGGAATTCAGCCTTCTGTGCTTCCTTTTCCTCAGAAGCAAGATCAACATCTATCTTGAGAGTATCTGTATATTTGATAACGTCTGCAACAGTGAGGGTATCAACATTTTCCTTATAGTATGCATCGATCTCCTCGTCTGTAACAGCATCTTCTGTTTCGTTATAGATCTGAGTTTCATACTTGGAGGAAAGGAGAGCGAGCTCGAAGAACTGACGCATATCCTTTTCATTTACGCCCTTACCGAAGAGCATAGCCATATAAGCCTTAGTGGAGTATCCGTTAGTTTTTGCAGCTTCCTCGATTGCCGCAACATTATCGTCGATTGACTTATAATCGTCCTCGTCAAGAGTTACGCCCGCAGCCTTTGCAGCCTCGGCATAAACAAGATACTGCTCAAGAGCGGTTCTTGCAGAGTCCTTCATATTGTCGAACTGGAGATATTGAGCGATCTCCTGGCCCCACTGGTTTACCATGTTGTTATAGGTGGACATTGCGGCATACTTCATCATTGTTCCGCTAACCTTGAAGTTATCTGTTTTAAGAACTGTTTTGGAACGGAGAAGAACACCGTTAT
Source organism: Eubacteriales bacterium (assembly GCA_045648605.1). Classification (GTDB taxonomy): domain Bacteria; phylum Bacillota; class Clostridia; order Oscillospirales; family CAG-272; genus SIG710. Next base: position 4,964 of record JAZROG010000045.1, read on the forward strand.
CCGAAAGAGTTGAAAGCACGAGAATGCCAACAAGGAAAACAATAACGAGTGTTGTCACAAGGGGAGTTACCCACTTATTTTCCTTCTTTACAGGCTTTTTAACCTGTGTATTTTCATTTTTACCCAGAGCTCTTGTATCTCTGGCTCTCTGTCCTTTTCCCATTTTGAGAATACCATCCTTTGTTTTTGATTATTTTTCAGCGCAATGCGCCATTTGACATTATATTATAACAATAAATTGTGTTCTTTTTGTGAATACTTTTTGAACTGCAACAAAACCTTTGCGTTTTTTGCGTATTTTTTCAAAAAATCACACATTCATGATAACGGGGAGCACCATAGGCTTGCGTTTTGTTTTCTGATAGATATATTTTGCAAGCTCATCCTTGACTCTGGTTTTAAGCTGCATACGGTCATAAACATCCGCATTGTCGAGGCAGTCGATTATGGCATCCATTGCGATAGACCTCAGCTCATCCATAAGCTCCTCGCTCTCGCGTACATAAACGAAGCCGCGGGAAACCACATCGGGTCCCGAAAGAAGCAGTCTGTCCTCCGCATCCACAGAAGCGACCACAACGATAAGTCCGTCCTGTGAAAGATGCCTTCTGTCGCGAAGAACGATGTTTCCGACATCGCCCACGCCAAGTCCGTCAACGAGAACATTGCCCGCAGGCACGCTTCCTGCCCATTTTGCGCCCTTTCGGTCGATCTCAAGTATCTTTCCGATCTCGGAGATGAAGATATTGCCCGGTTTTGTTCCCATTGTAAGAGCGATCTCGCGATTTGCGTTCATATGGCGGAATTCACCGTGGATAGGCATAAAGTATTTAGGCTTTGTGAGAGCCTGCATCAGCTTCAGCTCCTCGCGGCAGGCGTGTCCCGAAACATGGACAGCAAGCACCGCATCGTGAAGAACGCTGACACCGTTTTTGGTAAGCTCATTGATAATTCTTCCAACAAGCTTCTCGTTTCCGGGAATGGCGCTGGAGGAAAGAATTACCAGGTCACTTGAGGAAAGCTTAACCTTGTCGTGGTCGGAGAAAGCCATTCTGTAAAGAGCCGACATAGGCTCGCCCTGACTTCCCGTGGTAATAAGAGTAAGCTCCTCGGGCTTGTAGCGCTTTATTTCCGAGATATCTATAAGGACACCTGCGGGGACGTGCATATAACCAAGCTCAACGGCAGCGCTTACGATATTGAGCATGCTTCGTCCGGTCACCGCAACCTTTCTGCCGTGTGCCGCGCTTATATCTATTATCTGCTGAACTCTGTGAACATTTGAGGAGAATGTGGCAATGACGATTCTTTTATCTCTGTTTGAGGAGAATATCTGACCAAGGGACTTGCCGACCTCCTTTTCCGAGGGGGTATATCCCGGACGCTCTGCGTTTGTTGATTCGCAAAGGAGCATAAGGACGCCCTTTTTGCCAAGCTCGCCAAGCCTTGTGATATTCATGACCTCACCGTCGATGGGTGTAAGGTCAAGCTTGAAATCTCCCGTGTGGACGATAGTTCCGATGGGGGTGGAGATAGCAAGACAGCAGGCATCTGCGATGGAATGGTTTGCATGAATGAATTCAACCTTTATCTCGCCCGCTTTTATAACGTCTCCCGCCGAGGCACAGCGCAGATCGGGCTCGTTTTCCAGCTTAAATTCCTGAAGCTTGTTTTTAATGATACCGAGAGTGAGCTTCGTGCCGTAAATTGGCGGATTTATTATTCTCAGCAGATAAGGAATTGCGCCTATATGGTCCTCATGTCCGTGTGTGAGGAAAACGCCCCTTATTCTGCTCGCGTTTTTTTCAAGATAAGACATATCGGGGATGACAAGATCGACTCCCAGCATATCGTCATCGGGGAAGCCGAGACCGCAGTCAACCACTATCATGTCATTTTCATATTCAATAACTGTAATATTCTTGCCGATCTCATTAAGACCGCCAAGAGGAATGATACGGATCTTTCCGTTTGCCTTTTTTTGCATATTTTATCCTTTCTTAAAATAATGATGAAAGACGTCCGATTAAAATGTTAAACAGGAATTTATCGAGGAGGCGAAACTTCATATGTGTAATGCGCTCTTTTTATATGTAAATTTGGCGCAGAAAAGCACGCTGATATAAAAACAGCGAAAAAACGCACCCGAAAAGGTCTGACCACACGTCCACGCAGACCCGACGGGAGCTTGTATTAAATTGAAGCTTTAAAACGGACACAGAGAGCAAAAGCTGCCCCTAACATCATCATTATACCACATTTTCCCTCATTTGTCAAGATATGATCACTGCCAGCAAAACAGAACCCCCGCCGAGAACGATTCCCGAGATGAAAAAGAGCAGATAACGGATGAGGTAATAGCTTTTCCCCCTTGCCGTGTCTCCCATGCGGTTTTCCTCGATTATCCGATTTGCCTCAAGGAGTATACTTTTTCTCTCCCGCTCTTGGGAAAAATCCCTTTCGCCCTTCTTTTTCAGCACAAAATATGCTTCGTCAAATATTTCGCTTCCGGTGCCCCTTAGAACTATCATCTGCTTTCTGCATCCCTTCAGCATAGAACCCTCCAAAAAATTTCTTTTACATATTATTGGGCAAGAAAAACACTGAATATTCAACATTCGGAGACGGTAAGTGATCTGTAAAAAAGGAAAAATCTGCATAAAAACAAAAATATTTGTATAAAAATTTAAAAAAGCTCTTGACAAAATCGAATGTTGCCTTTATAATATATAGCATAAAAGCGCTTGAGCGAAAACCAGTAGCCGTTTTTTCTGCTTTCAAGAGAGCTGTTGTTCGGTGCAAAACAGTAAGGCAGACCTCGGTGAATTCATTTCGTTAGCTGTGGGCTGAAGATTTTATATTGAGTAGGCTTTTCCGGGTGCGACCGTTATATCGCCGGGGTGTTTTAAGATCTGCACCCTATAAGGTCCTTTTTGCGAGAAAAGGATAAAGCAGAGTGGTACCACGGCATATTTTTATTGCTGTCCCTGTTTCTTCAAGAGAAGAACGGGGCTTTTTTGTTTGTTTTTTCACGGCCTGTAAAGGACCGCGGCAAAATATATTCTAATTCCATTTAAAGGAGACAACTAAAATGAAAAAAATCGCATCTCTCACACTCGCGCTCATTCTTTGCGCACTTTCTGTTCTTTCCATGGCATCCTGCGGTGCTGAAAAGACAGACTTTACAGTTGGTATCTGCCAGCTTATGAAGCATCCCTCCCTTGACCAGGCAACAGAGGGCTTTGTTAAGGCTCTTGAGGAAGAGCTTACAGCTCAGGGCAAGACAGTTACAATCGACACACAGGTTGCAGGCGAGGCTCAGCTCTGCTCAACAGTTATCAACACATTCACAGCCAAGAAGGTTGATCTTATCATGGCTAATGCAACTCCCGCCCTCACAGCGGCTGCAAATGCAACAACAACTATCCCCGTTCTCGGAACATCCGTAACAGATTATAATGATACATTCTCGGGCAATATCCCCGCAAATGTAACAGGTACAAGCGATGCTGTTCCCTTTGACGAGCAGGCAAAGATGATGATCGACACTCTCGGTCTTGCAGCAGGCGACCAGGTAGGCGTTCTCTACTGCACAAATGAGTCAAACTCTCTCGTTCAGTATAATGCTGTTAAGGCACTTTTCGAGGCAGAGGGCATCGTTGTAGTTGCTTATACATTCTCCGAGACAACGGAGCTTCAGGGCATAGTAAACTCCATGGCTGCTGAGTGCAAGGCAGTTTACGTTCCCTCGGATAACACCGTTGCAAGCAACGATTCCGTTGTTGGTACTATCTGCAATGAGGCAGGTGTTCCCGTATTCACAAGCTACGGCGGAGAGATCTGCTATGCAAGCCTTGCCATCGACTATTATGAGCTTGGCGCAGAAACAGGAAGAATGGCAGCAAAGATCCTTCTCGGTGAGAAGACTGTTGCAGATTTTGAGATCACAACTCTCACACCGGCGGTGGTTTACAACGAGGAGCTTTGCACAAAGCTCGGAATTGCTGTTCCCGCAAACTGATTTTATTGAAATTTTGAATTTTTGAGGTAAATGATGGTATTTTTAAATGCTTTGCCGGGCGCTGTGGCAGAGGGACTCATCTGGGGTCTTATGGCGATAGGAGTTTATATCTCCTATAAGATACTTGATATTGCGGATCTTACCGTTGACGGCTCTATCTGCACGGGAATGTGCGTTTGTGCCATGCTCATAACAAACGGTGTTCCTGCGTACATAAGCGTTATCGCCGCATTTCTTGCGGGAGCCCTTGCGGGAATCGTTACGGGACTTTTACATACCCTTTTCGGTATTCCCTCCATTCTTGCGGGTATTCTCACCCAGCTTATGCTCTATTCAGTAAATCTTGCAATTCTCGGCGGTAAATCTCTTGTTTCCCTTTATGGCGGAAATCACACCCTGCTTCTCAGCATGAGTGACAATATTATGGCAATCGTGGTGGCGGGCGCACTTATCGCGGCAATGATAATCTGCCTCTGGCTTTTCTTCTATACCGAGGTGGGTCTTACTCTCAAATCTACGGGTGATAACCCCGATATGAGCCGCGCGCAGGGCATAAATGTTGATTTTAATAAGGTGCTGGGACTTGCTATTTCCAATGGTATCGTTGCCTTTGCGGGCGCACTCCTTGCACAGTATAAGGGCTCTGCCAATATCAATGACGGCAGAGGTGCTATCGTCATCGGACTTGCGGCTATCTTTATCGGTCTTTCGGTTTCCATGAAGATCAAGCCTAATTTCGTTGTCAGCCTTATCGGCGTTATCGGCGGCGGTATAGTTTATTACATCATTTACAATTTCGTAATTCTTCTCGGTCTCAAAACCGATTATCTCAAGATGCTCTCGGCTATAATAGTTGCTGTTTTCCTTGCAGTACCATATCTCAAGGGAAAGTATTTTACAAAGCATAAGAGTATCCTGCCCGTATCTCCCGAAAAAGAAAAGGAGGGCGCGGAAAATGCTTAAAATAACTAATCTGCAAAAGACCTTCAATCCGGGAACGGTCAATGCAAAGACCGCTCTTTGCGGACTTGACCTTTACCTTGAGGACGGTGATTTTGTTACCGTTATCGGCGGTAACGGTGCGGGAAAATCCACTATGCTCAATGCCATTGCGGGCGTCTGGAAGCCGGACTACGGCACTATTGAGATAGACGGAGTTGACGTTACAAATATGCCCGAGCATAAAAGGGCAGGCTTCCTTGGCAGAGTATTTCAGGACCCCATGAAGGGCTCGTCGCCCGATATGGAGATCGACGAAAACCTCTCCATTGCCGCAAGACGCGGAACAAAGCGCAAGCTTGTTTGGGGAATAAAGAAAAACGAGCGCGCTGAATATAAAAAGCTCCTTGAGCCTCTCGGACTCGGACTTGAAAACCGTCTCAGCGCAAAGGTAGGACTGCTTTCGGGCGGTCAGAGACAGGCACTTACGCTTCTTATGGCGACCCTTCGCCGTCCCAAGCTTCTTCTTCTCGACGAGCATACCGCGGCACTTGACCCCAAGACCGCCGCAAAGGTTCTGGAGATAACCGATAAGATCGTCACCGAAAATAAGCTCACCACCCTTATGATAACTCATAATATGCACGATGCCATCGCTTACGGAAACAGGCTTATTATGATGCACGAGGGCAGAGTTGTGGTGGATGTTTCGGGCGAGGAAAAGAAAAAGCTTACCATCGCAGAGCTTCTCGGACTTTTCGAGAAGGCAAGCGGAAGCGAATTTGCAAACGACAAGGTTATGCTTTCGAAATGATATAAAAGGACTGTCGTTGTTTTTTAATGACAGTCCTTTTTGTTTGCATGTGATTTCAAACAGGGATTTATCGGTGAGATGAAAAACGCAAATCTGTAGGGGACGGCGACCTCGACGTCCCTAGAAGATGTGAAATTACCAGAGATTTTTAAATGACAAATGGGACGTCGAGGTCGCCGTCCCCTACAAAAAACGTCTGTGACAGTTCGATAAATTCCTGTTTATCTATAAAAAGTCTTATTCGCAAAAGGCTTTTAAAATTTTGAGTCCGACATTTCCGCTTTTTTCGGGGTGGAACTGACAGCCCATAACGTTGCCGCTTTGAACCGCCGCTGTAAGGGGTGCACCGTATTCGGATGTGGCAATGGTGTTTTCCGTGCAATTTGTGCCATAGAATGAATGAACGAAATAAACATGGTCACCGTCATTTATATATTTAAAAAGCTCGGATTTATTTTCTGTAAAATCAAGGGCATTCCAGCCGATGTGAGGTATCTTCAGATCCCTCGGAATAACCTCGGAAATCGGGCGAATTTCGCCCTTTATAAGACCAAGACCCTCGTGCTCGCCATATTCATAGCTTTTTTCAAGAAGCATCTGCATACCAAGGCAAATTCCAAGCAGAGGCTTTCCGCCCTTTGCTTCCTCGATTATGACCTTGTCAAGTCCCGTGGCGCGCAGCTTTGCCGCCGCATCGCCAAATGCACCAACTCCGGGGAGAATTATCTTGTCTGCCCTTCTGATTTTCTCCGCATCACCCGTAACTATGGCATCGGCGCCCACTGCATGGAGCGAGCTGACAAGGGAAAAGAGATTTCCGACACCGTAATCAACAACCGCGATCATCAGAGAACTCCCTTCGTTGAAGGAATTTCGTCGGGAAAATCCTCGTCAAGCCTTACTGCCGCGCGCAAGGCTCTTGCAACTGCCTTGAATGTGCCCTCGATTATGTGATGAGAATTTTTGCCCGCATTCTGAACGATGTGAAGAGTTATATCTGAATTTCTCACAAATGCCTGCCAGAATTCCTCGCAAAGCTCTGTGTCAAAATCCCCCACCTTTTCCGTGGGTATCTGGAGACCATAGCAAAGACAGCTTCTGCCCGAAATATCAAGAGCGGCAGTGATAAGCGCTTCGTCCATCGGGAGCATAATGCTTCCATAGCGGCAGATGCCCTTTTTATCACCAAGTGCCGTGGAAAATGCCTCTCCGAGACAAATGCCGATGTCCTCTGCCGTGTGATGATAATCAACCTCCACATCTCCCTTGCAGGAAATGGCAAGGTCAAAACGACCGTGACGGGCAAAAAGAGTCAGCATATGGTCAAGAAATCCACAACCTGTCATGATATCGCTCTTTCCCGAGCCATCGAGATTTATTGCCAGATTTATATCCGTTTCCGCTGTTTTGCGAACAATTTTTGCTTCTCTCATTTTCTTATCCTTTCTCATTTAAGATGTCCTTTATCGCCGCCACAAGAAGCTCCATCTGCTCTTTTGAGCCAACCGTTATGCGGTTGAAGGCAGAAATCCTCTCGGCGGTGAAATGACGAACCAAAATTCCTCTTTCGCGCAGTGCGCCGTAAAGCTCGCCACCCTCGACCTTATCGCTTTTTGCAAAGACGAAATTTGTCTTTGAGGGAAGAACGGTAAAGCCGAGCCTTTCAAGCTCTGCGGTCAAAAATTCACGATTTTCGGCAATGGTGAGACAGTTTTTTCTTGTGTAATCATCGTCAAGGAGCTGTCCGACGCCCGCCGCCATTGTCATGGAATTTATATTATAGGGATTTGTTGAATATTTTATGGTTTTAAGGTCTGCTATAAGCGAGGGACAGCCGATTCCAAAGCCAAGTCTTGCCCCCGCCATGCTTCTGGACTTTGAAAATGTTTGGGTAACAAGAAGATTTTTGTATTTATGGACAAGCGGAATACAACTCTCGCCGCCAAAATCCACATAAGCTTCATCAACCACCACAACATTATCGGGATTGTTTATTATTATCTGCTCAATCTTCGCCCGTGTAAGTGCAATGCCCGTGGGCGCATTTGGATTTGCTATGAAGATCGTGCCTCTTGCACCAAAATATTCGGTTATGTCTATGGTATAATCATCCTTTAAGGGGATTATCCTCGATGGAAGATTATTTATATCCGCAAAGACCTTGTAAAAGCCGTATGTTATGTCGGCAAAGACCGCGGGTGTATTCTTATCGCAAAATGCCATAAAGGCGAAATTGAGAATTTCGTCCGAGCCGTTTGTGGCAAGGACCATATCTTTTTCCACTCCGCAAAGCTCTGCAAAGCCGCGGTGAAGAGTGGTACATTCGGGGTCGCTGTAAAGCTGCAGGCTCTTTGCCGCCTCTGCCGCGTATTCTATTGCCCTTTCCGATGGGGGAAAGGGGGATTCGTTTGTATTAAGCTTTAAATATTTGCGCTCCTTTGGCTGCTCACCGGGGGTGTACGGCACAAGAGAGGCATATTTTTCGCTCATGAATTTGCTCATTTTGTTTAACTCCGTTATTTGTCTTTTTTGTGCGAAGATCGAATCGTAAATCGGAATTTGTCGGGGAGGGGATTTCGCCTCTGCGGGGGCGACAAGCACACAGGCGCTTGACCCTGCGACCTTTTAAAAAAGGTCGATCAAAACTTACAAATGAAAAAATATTTAATGTTTATCTATTTTTTACGTGAGATTTGTGGTGATTTCACGTAGAAAATAGTTTAATAACAAAACATTTCTCCTATTTAAGGTTTTGGTCAAACTTTTTTAAAAGTTTGTGCGAGCGTTCCGTCACCGCCGGTCGCCACCGCAGTGGCGAAACTCCTCATTCCTTGTCAAATCTTATGGTTGCGCTTCTTGCGTGGGCGTCAAGACCCTCTTTATGTGCAAAGAACGCAACATCGTCCGCAACTCTTGCCAGCGCTTCACGGGTATAATATGTGTACTGTGTTTTCTTTACGAAATCATCAACCGAAAGAGGACTTGAAAACTTCGCCGTTCCGCTTGTGGGAAGGGTGTGGTTAGGCCCTGCAAGATAGTCACCGAGAGCCTCGGGGCAATTTCTGCCCATAAATATAGAGCCTGCATGGCGTATCTTATCGAGATAATCAAAGGGATTGTCGAGAAGAAGCTCAAAATGCTCGGGGGCTATCTCATTTGCTATCTCAATTGCCGCATCGAGTGTTGGAGCGACAATGATCTTACTTCCGTCCTCAATGGAGGCTCTTGCGATCTCCTCTCTCGGAAGAAGCGGTATCTGAACCTCAAGCTCCGCTTGCACCTTTTTGGCAAATTCCTCGGAATCGGTTACGAGAACCGCGCTTGCGTTTCTATCGTGCTCAGCCTGTGAAAGCATATCCGCCGCCGCATGGCGAGGGTCTGTTTTGTCATCCGCAACGATAAGTATCTCGCTTGGGCCCGCTATCATATCTATCGAAACCTTGCCAAATACCTGCTTTTTAGCCTCGGCAACGAAAGCATTTCCGGGACCGACGATCTTATCGACTGCGGGAACGCTTTCTGTTCCGTAAGCAAGTGCGGCAATAGCCTGCGCGCCGCCCACCTTGAATATCTTATCTATTCCCGCGATCTTTGCCGCCGCAAGAATAACAGGATTTACCTTTCCATTCTTCTGGGGAGGGGTGACCATGACCACCTCGCGAACTCCCGCTACCTTTGCGGGGATGGAATCCATAAGAACGGTGGATGGATACGCCGCAGTGCCGCCCGGAACATAAAGTCCCGCCCTGTCAACGGGAATTATCTTCTGTCCAACAACGATTCCGTCCTCATCATTGATTATAAAGCTGTTTCTTCTCTGCTTTTCGTGGAATTTGCGGATATTTTTTGCCGCCTTTTCGAGAACAGAGATAAATTTCGGCTCAACCGCTGCAAATGCTTCCTCAATTTCCTTTTCGCTTACCGAAAGGGAGGTAAGAGACGCACCGTCAAAGCGCTCGGTATATTCAAGGAGTGCCTTGTCTCCGTTTGCCTTTACATTTTCGATTATTTCCGAAACTATTCCCTCAACCTTTGCCGTGGGATTTACTCTTGCGAAGATGTCTTTATTTGAAACCTCGCCGTATTTTAATATTTTTATCATTGTTTTATTCCTTAATCTGCTCTGCAATGTGATTTTTCAGTCTTTCGATGTCCTCACCCTTGAATTTGAAGCTCGCCTTGTTTGCGATCAGCCTGGCGCTGATGGGAACTACCGTTTCGATAACCTCAAGGTCATTTTCCTTAAGGGTCGTGCCTGTTTCAACGATATCGACTATAACATCGGAAAGTCCGAGAATTGGCGCTATCTCTATTGAGCCGTTAAGATGGATAATGTCGATATCTCTGCCAAGTGACGCATAATGCGCTCTTGCAATGTTTGAAAATTTTGTTGCAACCTTAAGGGTCTTTTCCGTGTCATCGCGAAAGCCCTTTTTTGCCGCAACCGCCATTCGGCATTTGCCCGTGTTAAGATCAAGAAGCTCATAGACATTCGGTGAATATTCAAGGAGAATATCCTTGCCGCAAACGCCGATGTCTGCCGCTCCTCTCTCAACATATATGGCAACATCCGAGGGCTTTACCCAAAAGTATCTCACGCCCGCCTCTTCATTTTCAAATATCAGCTTGCGGCTGTTTTCGAGAAGCGCGGGACATTCAAAGCCCGCAAGCGCGAACATATTATAAACTCTCTCGCCAAGTCTTCCCTTGGGAAGTGCAATGTTCAGCATATCCTTCATATCTCCTTGACACCGCCTTCCGTGAGCTTATAAAGCTTTTTATATCTCATTTTTTCGGGAATTGCCTTTTGCGCCGAAACGCTCATTCCCTCTCTTGCCATCCTGTCCGCCTCACTGCGAAGCGCGGGAAGGTCTGTATTCTCATCATAAATTATCAGTGCGTCAACATCATATTCCTCTCGCTCATCCTCAAGCTCGGAAAGCAAGTCAAGATAAAGCGCAAATCCGATGGCTCCGCTGCGTCTTCCCATTTTAGAAAGAAGATTATCATACTGACCGCCCGAAAGGATGCTCTTTGAAATTCCTCTTACAAAGCCGCTCATGGCAAAGCCGCAATAATAATTCATGTCGCCCGCCACAGAGAAATCTATTCTTATTTTTTCAGACGGGACATCTTCTCCGAGCATCAAAAGCACGTTTTTCAGCTCATCTGCCGCCATTTTTCCCTTTTCGTCAAGATAGGGAGCAATTTCCGAAAGCACCTTGTCAGGTTCTCCGTATGAGGTGATAAGAGCCGAAAGAACAGCGGTCTTTTCCATTGCAATGCCCTCTTCATCGCAAACGGCAAGTGCGGAATGGAGATTTTTGTCCGAAATTGCCGCAAGGATTTTTGCTTTTCCGCCATTGCTTACGCCAATCGAATCGATGGCACTTGAAATTATACCCATATGGGAAATATCAAGGACAAAATCATCGCTTATCGCCATAAGGCTCTTTGCCGCAAGCATGATGACCTCGGAAATCGAATAAGAATCGATGCTTCCTATACATTCAAGTCCCGCCTGCATTATCTCGCCAAAATCTCTGTCCCCGTCCTTGGCTCTATATACATTTTCGTTATAATATACCTTGCTCACCGTTCCCGCCTCGTCCTTTGTGCTCTTGACGATGGAAAGAGTAACGTCAGGCTTGAGCGCAAGAAGCTTTCCGCCACTTCCCGTAAAGGTGATTATGCTGTCCGAAACGAGAAAGCTTTTATTTTCCGCATAGAGGTCGTATTCCTCAAATTTGCTCATTTTATACTGTGAATATCCGTAGCTGTCATAAAGCGAGCGGAGAGCAAATACCGCTCTTTCTGTTTTTGACAGCTTAGCTTCGTTTATCTTCATTATTCGATGTCCTCTCTTCTTTCGAGAACTGTTTTATATCCCTCTCCGTACATGAGGCACTTGTTGACACGGCAGATGGTTGCTGCGCTGACACCTGTTTCCTTTGTCACTTCCTGATAGCTCTTGCCCGCCTTCAGCATTGAAGCCACCTCAAGGCGAAGAGAAAGATCACGCAGCTCCTTTATTGTGCAAATATCCTCAAAAAAGGAATAACATTCGTCCTTATCCTTCAGGCTTAATATTGCCTCAAAAAGCTTATCTGTTTCTTCCGAGCGTAATTTATTATGCATTTTAAATTTCCTTTCCTTATTCATATAAGATATTCGGGAAGCTTATATTCCAAATAATATATTCAATCATGCTTCACTATTTTAGCACAGTAAAGCAAAAAAGTCAATAGCAAACTCGTTTTTTTATTGCTTTTTATTCAAATTCTTCCTTATTTACAAAGAAAAGTCTGCCTTTTTTATATCCTCTGTTGATTTTGCCTCTTTTTTTGCATATATTTTAGGGAAAAGGGGGCAGACAAAATGAAGCTGTATAATTTATTCTATGAGTGTCTTGATGCCGAATATAAGGAGCTTGAAAACACGGCAAATTACGCTCTTCGCCGAAAGGGTGACCATTTGAAAATATATTTTCAACATTCAAGAGGTGCTACCGATTGGAAGAACAATCTGGATTTTCCCGCAAAGCCATATAGGGATATGAAGGATGGGTGGCTTGCCCATCGGGGCTTTCTCGGGGTATGGAAGGTGCTTGAGGAGGCTATTGCCCCCGCTGTGGAGGATAAGCAGATAAGGAGAATAACAGCGGTTGGATACTCCCATGGGGCGGCAATGGCGCTTCTATGCCATGAATACATAAAATTTCACCGTCCCGATATTGAAAAAAGCATTTTCAGCTACGGATTTGGCTGTCCGAGAGTTTTATGGGGCCTTCAAAGCGAAAAGGTGAAACGCAGATTTCACGGCTTTACCATTATACGAAATATTGACGATATAGTTACTCATCTGCCGCCTGCGGCATTGGGTTACCGCCATGTTGGAAAAATGACAGAAATAGGAGAACAAGGAAAATACTCCCCCATCGAGGCTCATTTTGCGGAAAACATTTTGAAAGAGCTTAAAATTTTTGACAGTACGTGGAATTTGTAGTGATTTAACACAGAAAATAGTTTAACAACCAAGTATTTCCCCTGTTTTAAGTTTTGATCGACCTTTTTCAAAAGGTCGCGGGAGCCGGCAGCGGTGCCGGTCGCCGCCGCAGCGGCGAAACTCCCCTATCCACAAAAAAGGAGCTGAAAATTATCAGCTCCTAAATTTTATTTTGTTAAGAAAGTCTTTGCCTCACAATAGACGCAGCGGCAGATGCCCGCCTCGGGGTCTGTGAGCTTAAAGAGCTGGTCAAGCTCCTGCTCGGTCTGGGTTATGCAGCGTTTGTTTGAGCAAACGAGCTTGTTCACAAGCAGATCACTGCGGTTTTCGTCCGCAATAACGCCGTCTGCCTCCGAAAGAAGCTGAAGAATAAGCGCCATTCTGATGTATTTTCCGTTATGTACCTGCTTAAAATAGCAAGCTCTGGGGTCATTATCCACCTTAACGCTTATTTCGTTGACTCTGGGCAACGGATGGAGAATTGCAAGATCATTTTTTGCGCTTTTCAGCTTTTCCTCGGTGAGGATATAGCTGTCCTTCAGCCTTTCATAATCCGCTTCCTCTTCAAAACGCTCCTTCTGAATTCTCGTCATGTATAAAACATCAAGATTCGGCATTGCGCCCTCAAGATCTGTTGTTTCCACATATTCCATGCTGTTTTTATTCAAAATTTCATAGCGAACATAGCTTGGAATGGTAAGCTCCTTTGGCGAAATAAGCACGATCTTTATGTTCTCATATCTTGCAAGAGCCGCAATGAGAGAATGAACCGTTCTGCCATATTTAAGGTCGCCGCAAAATCCAACCGTCAGGCCATTTAGCCTTCCCTTTTCACGGGAAATGGTCAAAAGGTCGGTAAGAGTCTGGGTGGGGTGGTTATGACCGCCGTCGCCCGCATTTATAACAGGCACAGTTGCATTTCTCGAAGCAACATAGGGCGCGCCCTCCTGTGGGTGACGCATTGCAATTATGTCTGCATATGCGCTCATTACCTTTGCTGTGTCTGCAACACTTTCGCCCTTTGATGCAGAAGAGCTTGCCGCCTCGGAAAATCCGATAACGCTTCCGCCAAGCTCCAGCATTGCCGCCTCAAAGCTGAGACGGGTACGGGTCGATGGCTCATAGAAAAGAGTCGCAAGCTTTTTTCTGCGGCATTTTTCCGCATATTTGTCGGGATTTTCGATCATGTCATTTGCCACGCTTATGAGGGAATCTATCTCCTCTGTGGTAAAATCGTGTATATCAATAAGGCTTCTCATTTTATGCCTTTGCTCCGTTTACTGCAAGATAGTTTTTGATTCTATCTACATTTTCCTTGTTATTTTCGTCTTCCTCAAGGTACTCGATAATATCATAGACATCAACAACAGAATATACGGGGAAGCCAAACTGCTCCTCGATCTCCTGCATTGCGCCCTTTTCGCTCTGTCCCTTTTCCTTGCGGTCCACCATAATGAAGGTTGCGGCAACCTTTGTGCCCTCAAGGTGCGAAAGGATCTCCATGCTCTCACGGATAGCTGTTCCTGCTGTGATAACGTCCTCAATAATTACGATCTCCTCGCCTGCCTGAGGTACGTATCCAACGAAAACTCCGCCCTCGCCATGATCCTTTACCTCCTTGCGGTTGAAGAAGAAGGGCACATTGAGTCCGTTCTTTGCAAGTGCAACCGCAGCAGATACCGCAAGAGAAATTCCCTTATAAGCAGGGCCATAAAGAACAGCCTTCTTCTCGCCCAACTTTTCCTTATATGCTCTCGCGTAAAATTCGCCCAGCTTTGCGATGTCCTCGCCTGTCTTTATCATACCCGCATTTATAAAATAGGGTATCTTTCTTCCGCTCTTTGCTGTAAAATCTCCGAATTTGAGCACTCCTGCGCTCTCAAGAAACTGTATAAATTCTCTCTTATAGCTTTCCATTTTTAAATCCTTTCTTTTTCCGCTTTTTGAAAAAGCTTGGCAAAAACTTTCAATACCGTGTTTGTTTTGTTTCAACTGTTCGCCCTACCTCGCGAATTTAGTTGGTAGAGAGGGTGAACAATATAAATTAGTCCCTTTTTAAGTTTTGATCGACCTTTTTTTAAAGGTCGCGGGAGCCGGCGACGGCGCCGGTCGCCACCGCAGTGGCGAAATCCCCCTATCAGTCGCAGAATTCAGCAACGCATCTTTCGTATGCGGCAACGGGATCGTCGGCAGCGGTGATGGGTCTGCCTACAACGATGTAGTCGGAGTCGATCTTCGTTGCCTCGGGGGGAGTCATAACTCTCTTCTGGTCGCCAATGTCACCGTCTGCAAAGCGTACACCGGGGGTTACGGTGAGGAACTTTTCGCCGCATCTCTCGTGAACCTTGCCTGCCTCAAGAGGTGAGCAAACAACGCCGTCAAGCCCTGAGTTCTTTGCGTTCTCGGCATAGTGCATAACAACGTCTGCAATGGGAGCATCGATGAGGAGGTCCTTTTTCATTGTTTCTTCATCGGTTGAGGTAAGCTGTGTTACCGCGATAAGGAGCGGTCTTGTTCCGTCCTCGCGAGTAAGTCCCTCGATTGCCGCCTCCATCATTCTGCCTGTTCCTGCAGCATGGAGATTTGTCATATCAACATCGAGACGGGAAAGAACCGCCATCGACTTTTTAACTGTGTTAGGGATATCGTGAAGCTTGAGGTCAAGGAATATCTTATGACCTCTCTTTTTAATTTCGCGAACGATAGAAGGGCCTTCCGCATAGTAAAGCTCCATTCCTATCTTAACAAATGGCTTTCTACCTGTAAATTTATCAAGAAATGCAAATACCTTTTCTGCGCTGTCAAAATCGCAGGCAATGATTACGTCCTTTCCCATCAGTGGGCACCTCCAATAATTTCATTTAGTGTTTTTATTCCGTATTTATCCATTGTTTCGGGCAATTTTTCGATGATATCACGGCAAACATAGGGGTCGATAAGGTTTGCTGCGCCTACCTCAACCGCTGTTGCGCCCGCGAGCATCATTTCGATAACGTCCTCAGCGTTTGAAACGCCGCCCATTCCAACAACGGGGATTTTTACTGCCTGTGACACCTGATATACCATGCGCAGAGCCACGGGAAGTATTGCACTGCCCGAAAAGCCGCCCATTTTGTTGGCAATTATCGGTTTTCTGCGGCGCAGGTCTATTCTCATACCGAGAAGAGTGTTGATAAGGCTTATTCCGTCCGCACCCGCATCCTCGCAAGCCTTTGCGATTGACACGATATCGGTTACATTGGGTGAAAGCTTGATGATAACAGGCTTTGTTGTAACTGCCTTTACCGCCCTTGTGACCTCAGCCGCAGCCTCGGGGGATGTGCCGAAGCTCATTCCGCCGCCGTGGACATTAGGGCAGCTGACGTTGACCTCAAGCCAGCCAACCTGCTCACATTTGTCAAGCTTTTCGCAGGTATAGGCATAATCCTCGATAGCAAAGCCGCTGACATTTGCCATGACTTTTTTGTCAAAGCACTTTGCAAGGCGGGGAAGCTCTTCGCCGATAACTGCTTCAACGCCGGGATTCTGAAGTCCAACGGCATTTATCATTCCCGAAGGACATTCTGCAATTCTGGGAGTGGGATTTCCGAAGCGAGGGTCTTTTGTTGTGCCCTTGAAGGAGAATGTTCCGAGAATATTGATATCATAAAGCTCGGCAAATTCATATCCGTAGCCGAAAGTACCGCTTGCGGGGATGATGGGGTTATCCATATCAATGCCGCAGAGATTTACCTTTAAGCGTTCCATATGATCTCCTCCTTTCGCATAACGGGACCGTCCTTGCATATTCTCTTATTTCCTGCAAGGGTCTTGCAGGAGCATCCCATGCAAGCACCAAAGCCGCAGCCCATTCTTTCCTCAAAGCTCAGCTCGCCGCTCACCTCGGTTGCAGAGCAAAGTGCGCGGAGCATAGGCTCGGGACCGCAGGAATAGAAATATGAGAAATCCTCATCCATGGCGTTTGTTACAAATCCCTTTATGCCGTAAGAGCCGTCAACGGTGGTTACCTTAACGGAAGCTCCGAGAGCCTTGAACTCATTTTCATAAAAAATTTCGTCCTTTGTATTGAAGCCGATGATGACAGAGACCTTTTTGCCCTCTGCTATCAGCTTCTTTGCAAGCATATAGAGGGGAGGCACTCCAACACCACCGCCCACAAGCAACGGTGCATCTCCGCTTCTTGTAAGATCATATCCGTTTCCGAGCTGTGTGAGAATATCAAGCTTGCCTTCCTTCATTTCGCTCATAATTTCCGTGCCGTGTCCAACCACCTTATAGATGATAACGAGTGTTCCGTCACATGGAACATCGCAAACCGAGATGGGGCGGCGCAGATAAAGTCCCTCAAGCTTTATATTAACAAACTGACCGGGTGCAATGCCCTCGGTGTCTCCCGCAAGCGTCATGCGGAAGACATCCTTGGCAATTTTTACATTTTCTTTTATCTCAAATATAGCCTGTTTCATTTTATTCCTCTGGTTACGAATCTATTGTGGAAATTGTAAGTGTTGTTTCCTCAAGGACATCGAGAAGCACGCGGACAGTATCAAGGCTTGTAAACATCGTAACATTATTTTCTGTTGCGTATTTACGTATCTCAAATCCGTCTCTTGTCACACCTGACGAAGCGGGGTCGCTTGTATTGATAACATAGGCGATATGTCCCTGACGGAGAGAATCTGCGATCTCATCAGAGCCGTCGGAGATTTTTTGGAGAATATGAGTGCGGATGCCGTTCTTCTTGAGGTATTCCGCAGTGCCGCTTGTTGCCTCGATATTGAAGCCGAGGTTATAGAAGCGGCGGATAAGAGGAAGTGCCTCCTCCTTATCGCAATCTGCAATGGTTGCAAGGACTGTTCCGTAGTTCTGCAGGTGCATTCCCGATGCCTGAAGAGCCTTATAAAGTGCTCTGTAATACTTATCGTCATAGCCTATTGCTTCACCTGTAGACTTCATCTCGGGTGAGAGGTAAGCATCAAGTCCTCTGAGCTTATTGAAGGAGAATACAGGCACCTTAACATACCATCTCTTCTTCTCCTCGGGGTAAATTCCGAAGATTCCCTGCTCCTTAAGGCTCTTGCCCATGATGACCTCTGTAGCAATATCCGCAAGGCTGTATCCTGTTGCCTTTGAAAGGAAAGGAACTGTTCTTGAGGAACGGGGATTTACCTCGATTATATACACCTTCTCGTCTTTATCGACGATAAACTGAATATTGTAAAGACCGACAATGCCAATTCCGAGACCGAGCTTCTTTGCATACTGAAGAATGGTTCCCTTTACCTTATCCGAGATACTGAATGTGGGATAAACACTGATAGAGTCTCCCGAATGTATACCCGTTCTCTCAACAAGCTCCATGATACCGGGCACGAAAACATCCTGACCGTCGCAGATGGCATCGACCTCAACCTCTTTACCGATGATATACTTATCAACAAGAACAGGCTTGTCCTCGTCGATCTCAACGGCGGTCTTAAGGTAATGACGAAGCTGATTTTCATTTGCAACTATCTGCATTGCGCGTCCGCCGAGAACGAATGAAGGGCGAACAAGCACGGGATAGCCGATCTCGGCAGCGGTCTTAATTCCGTCCTCGATCTTTGTAACAGCCTTACCCTTTGGCTGGGGAATTCCAAGCTCGGAGAGGAGCTTTTCGAACATATCTCTGTTTTCTGCCTTGTCGATGGCATCGCAATCTGTGCCGATGATCTTAACTCCTCTCGCATGGAGCGGCTCGGCAAGGTTGATAGCGGTCTGACCGCCAAGGGATGCGATAACGCCCTCGGGCTTCTCAAATTCGATGATGTTCATAACATCCTCTGCTGTAAGAGGCTCGAAATAGAGCTTATCGGCAGTTGTATAGTCTGTTGAAACGGTTTCGGGGTTATTATTGATGATAATTGCCTCGTAGCCGGAATTTTTAATGGTCGTTACGGCATGAACTGTGGAATAGTCGAACTCAACGCCCTGTCCGATACGGATAGGACCTGCGCCGAGAACTATTATCTTCTTCTTATCGGTAAGAACAGACTCGTTCTTGCCGTGATATGAAGAATAGAAATAGGGGATATAAGCATTTGTATGGCAGGTATCCACCATGCGGAACACGGGGAAGAGGTTGTTCTTCTTTCTGAAATCGAAGACCTCAAGCTCTGTACATTTCCACATTCTCGCAACATACTTATCAGAGAAGCCCATCTTCTTTGCTTCTGTAAGGATAGCAAGGTCAAACTGATGTGCCTTAAGTGTTTCCTCCATATCAATGATGCGCTTGATGGCTTCAAGGAAGAAGGATGTTATCTTTGTTATTTCATGCAGCTCCTCAACGGTTGCACCGCGGTAGATAAGCTCTGCGATGGCAAAAATATTGTCATCTCTGAACTCGCTGATATAGTCGCGAAGCTCTGCATCTGTCATATTGTCAAACTTGTGGTGGTAGATATGATTTACACCGACCTCAAGGGAACGGATGCCCTTAAGGAGACATTCCTCAAGAGTTGAACCGATGCCCATGACCTCTCCGGTCGCCTTCATCTGTGTACCGAGGGTATTTGAAGCGGTTGTGAACTTATCAAAGGGGAATCTGGGGAGCTTTGCAATGACATAGTCAAGGCGAGGCTCAAATGCTGCATTGGTATTTGCTATCTTGATATCCTCAAGAGCCATTCCGACAGCTATCTTTGCGGTAACTCTTGCAATGGGATATCCCGAAGCCTTTGAAGCAAGAGCGGAGGAGCGGGAAACGCGGGGATTTACCTCGATAAGGTAATATTCACTTGTTGTTGGGTTGAGTGCGAACTGAACATTACAGCCGCCCTCGATCTTAAGCTCTCTGATGATCTTTATAGCAGAATCATTGAGCATCTTTTCGTCCTCTTTTGAGAGGGTCATGATGGGAGCAACAACGAGAGAGTCGCCTGTGTGAACTCCAACAGGGTCGATATTCTCCATGCCGCAGATGGTGATGGCGTGGTCATTGGAATCACGCATAACCTCAAATTCGATTTCCTTATATCCCTTAACGCTCTTTTCGATAAGAACCTGATGAACGGGAGAAAGCTTGAAGCCGTTTGTTCCGATCTCAACAAGCTCTTCCTCGCTGTAAGCAAAGCCGCCGCCTGTTCCGCCCAGTGTGAATGCGGGACGGAGAACAACGGGATATCCTATTCTCTTTGCCGCTTCCTTTGCTTCCTCAAGGTTATATGTTATTTCCGAGGGAATAACAGGCTCGCCGATAGACTCGCAAAGCTCCTTAAACAGCTCTCTGTCCTCGGCTCTCTCAATGCTCTCGCTGCTTGTTCCGAGAAGCTCTGTGTGACATTCACGCAGAATTCCCTTCTTTTCAAGCTGCATAGCAAGGTTAAGTCCCGTCTGACCGCCGATACCGGGAAGAATTGCATCGGGGCGCTCATAGCGGAGGATCTTTGCGATATATTCAAGAGTAAGCGGCTCCATATAGACCTTATCTGCAATAGTTGTATCGGTCATGATCGTTGCGGGGTTGGAGTTTACAAGAATAACCTCGTAGCCCTCTTCCTTAAGTGCAAGGCAAGCCTGTGTGCCCGCATAGTCAAATTCAGCAGCCTGACCGATTACGATAGGGCCTGAACCGATGATGAGTATCTTTTTTAAATCTGTTCTTTTTGCCATTTTTACTTCCTCCGATTATATCATTTTTTATTATTATCTTTTTTGAAAGCTATTTTACCACCGCAAACGGTGAGAAGATTTTCACCGAAAAGCTCCGCGCCCTCAAAGGGGGTAGCCTTGCCCATAGAAATAAAATCCTTTGGGGTGACGGTTAATTTTTTGTTCAGATTCCAGATGGAAAAATCATTTCCCATGGGAATTCCGAAGCGTTTTCTTGCATTGAGTGCAAGAAGCTCAATTATTTTATCAAGGGAAACTATTCCCTCGCGTGCAAGATAGGTATAAAGCACAGGGAATGCTGTTTCTATGCCGACGATTCCGAATGCGCTGCCCTCAAGACCCTTTGATTTTTCCTCTGCGGAATGGGGTGCATGGTCTGTTGCTATCATATCGATGGTTCCGTCAAGAACCCCCTCGATAAGCGCTTCTCTATCCTCTTTTCCTCTGAGCGGAGGATTCATCTTGAAGCGTCCCTCCTCACGAAGGAAGCTATCGTCCATCACAAGATAATGGGGAGCTGTTTCGCAGGTGATATTGACGCCCTCTTTTTTCGCTTGCCTTATTGCCGCAACGCTTTCCTTTGCGGAAATATGGCAAACATGGTATGGACATCCCGTTTCCTTTACAAGCTTTATATCTCTCTCTATCTGGGCATATTCGCTCTCGGAGCATATACCTCTGTGTCCGTGTGCTTTTGCGTATTCTCCATCGTGAATATATCCGCCGCGGAGAAGCTCGTTGACCTCGCAGTGAGCAACTATCATTTTACCAAGGGTTTTTGCCCTCTTCATCGCCTCGCGCATCATGTCCTCGCTCTGAACACCTCTGCCGTCATCCGAAAAGGCAAAGGCATCTGCGGCAAGTGCCTCCATATCCGAAAGCTCCTCGCCCCGCTGACCGACGGTTATCGCCGCGTAAGGGTAAACATTTATTGCGGCATCCCTTTTGATCATCTCAAGCTGAAGCGCAAGATGCTCCCTCGAATCGGGCACGGGATTCAGATTTGGCATGGTGCAAACCGCAGTATATCCCCCTCTTGCCGCCGCCGCGCTTCCGCTTTTTATCGTTTCCTTATAAGAAAAGCCCGGCTCACGAAAATGCACATGCACATCGCAAAAACCGGGAAAAACAATATTACTTTCATCGTCAAAAGAACGGATAATTTCATCATCCATAAAAAACTCGCCCGAGGGAGCGGACAATTTATCATTCTGCATATAAGCCGTATTTGCCATCTGCATTTCCTTAATGTTTGCCATAATTGCTCCTTTCCACGTCGGTTTTAGCAAAAAAAGTCCTGTCGCACCGACAAGACTTCTCACCACAGGGCCAAAATTCCTGCCCGCGCACCTAAAAGCACCCTGGGAGGTGCTCTTTTTTTATGGTAGATTTAATATCCCGTCGATCATCTGCATCAAACCGAATTTTAAATTCTTTTTATCCTTAATATTATACCACCGCATCGGTATTTTGTCAATAGAAAAATTCAATATCCGCAAATATTGGCAAATAAAACAAATTTTTGCTTTGCCACCTTGCGTTGTTTCATCTAAAAGTGTCATACATCGTTTAAACTCATCGTTAAACAGGAATTTATCGGTGAGATGAAAAACGCAAATCTGTAGGGGACGGCGACCTCGACGTCCCTAGAAGATGTGAAATTACCAGAGATTTTTAAATGACAAATGGGACGTCGAGG
>JAZROG010000046.1:0-8651 GCA_045648605.1 Eubacteriales bacterium
TTTGTGCAGGCTCAGGAAAACGGCAAAAAAATAATGCCTGAAACACCCAATTTCGAGCATTTTAGACACATCAATTTTTAAATTGACCCCTCATAACCCGGAGGTCGTGAGGTTCAAATCCCACCTCCGCAACCAAAAGAAAAGGACACCTGTCGGTGTCCTTTTCTTTTGCTTTCCGAGACGGAATTGTCCGCCGCACGACCTCCGGAGGAGGGAGTGGGCTTCGAGCCCGAGCGCCGCCGGGGGCGAATCGAGCGAGGACGAGAAGGGAGAAAACAAGGAGTCTCGGGCATGCGCCACTGCGTACATGCACGAGACGACTATGTTTTCGAGTGGGCAATGAAAAGTCACACCTCGCGAGCAAAAACGGCACTGAAATCATTTGATTTCGATGCTAAGGATGTCAAGAAAGCTGTTATACTACAAGAAAAATTTGAATAGTAAAAACTAAGCGCAAGGCAATCGCTAAGATTGTCTTGCGCTTTTTCTTAAAATTATTTTGATATGATCACTGAGCTGCGTCAACGATCGCTGTGAACTTGGATGCAACAAGGGATGCGCCGCCGATAAGACCGCCGTCAACATTCACCTTTGAGAGAAGCTCTGCAGCATTTGCATCGTTCATAGAACCGCCATACTGAATTGTAATAGCCTCAGCAGCCTCTGCGCCGTAAAGCTCTGCAACGGTTGCTCTGATAACTCCGCAGGTCTCGTCTGCCTGCTCGGGAGTTGCTGTGAGACCTGTTCCGATTGCCCAAACAGGCTCATATGCGATGATAACATTCTTAAGCTCTTCTGCTGTAACATCCTTAAGGTCGAGCTTTGTCTGCATGGAAACGACCTCATTTGTGATGCCGTTAAGTCTCTCGTCCTTAACCTCGCCAAGGCAGAGGATAACCTTCATGCCCGCTGCAAGAGCAGCCTTTGTGCGAAGGTTTACAGTCTCGTCTGTCTCACCGAAATACTGTCTTCTCTCGCTATGACCGATAATTACATATTCAACGCCCATGCTTGTGAGCATCTTTGCGCTGACCTCACCTGTATATGCGCCTTTTTCAGCGAAATGTACATTCTCTGCACCAATCTTGATGTTAGAGCCCTTTGCTGCCTCCATTGCTGCATAGATATCAACATAGGGAGCGCAGAAAACTATGTCGCAAGCGTCCTTGCCTGCAACCATGGGCTTGATCTCCTCGATAAATGCCTTTGCCTCATCGGGCGTAAAATTCATCTTCCAGTTACCTGCGATAACTGTACGTCTCTTTGCGTTATTCATTTTTAATCATCCTTTTGTAAAATTCAGAGTGAGGACTTGAAGCTATGTCAAATCCCTTTTTGAAAGTTTTTGGGGTATGGGGGCTTTTTTCAAAAAGCCCCCATAAAAAACCTATTACTTGCTCTCAAGGCAGCTGATACCGGGAAGATCCTTGCCCTCGAGGAATTCGAGAGATGCGCCGCCACCTGTGGAAATATGTGTGATTCTATCTGCATAGCCAAGCTGCTCGCAAGCTGCTGCACTGTCACCACCGCCAACGATGGAGATTGCATCGGAGTCAGCAAGAGCGGATGCAACTGCATTTGTACCCTTTGAAAGAGTGGGGTTCTCGAAAACGCCCATAGGACCGTTCCAAACAACAGTCTTTGCAGCCTTTACAGCCTCGGAGAAGAGCTCAACTGTCTTTTCACCGATATCAAGACCCTCCATATCAGCGGGAATTTCGCTTGAAGAAACTGTCTTTACATCAACGGGAGCGTCGATAGGATTGGGGAAGCCTGCCGCAACAACGGTATCAACAGGAAGGAGAAGCTTAACGCCCTTCTCTTCTGCCTTTGCCATCATTTCCTTGCAGTAATCGATCTTCTCGGAATCAAGAAGAGAATTACCAACGCCATAGCCCTTAGCTGCGAGGAATGTATAAGCCATACCGCCGCCGATGATGAGTGTATCAACCTTTGTGAGAAGATTGTTGATAACATTGAGCTTGTCGGAAACCTTTGCGCCGCCGAGAATAGCAACGAAGGGTCTCTCGGGATTCTCAAGAGCCTTGCCCATGATGCCGATTTCCTTCTGGATAAGGTAACCGCAAACTGCGGGGAGATGATCAGCAACGCCTGCTGTTGTAGCGTGAGCTCTGTGAGCTGTACCGAAAGCGTCATTTACGAAAATGTCTGCCATAGAAGCAAGCTCCTTTGCAAACTCGGGATCGTTCTTTGTCTCGCGAGCGTCAAAACGAACGTTCTCAAGAAGAACAGCCTCGCCAGCCTTAAGAGCAGCAACCTTTGCCTTTGCATCGGGACCTACGATATCCTCTGCAAAAGTAACCTTACCGCCGAGATCCTCATTAAGTCTGTCTGCAACGGGCTTAAGTGTGAGCTTCTTCTTGTCGCCAAGAGCCTTTTCAAGGTAAGCAGCCTTTGCTGCAGCCTGCTCAGCCTCGGGAAGAGCCTCAACAGCCTTCTTCTCCTTCTTTGTAAGACCGAAACCCTCTGTGAAGATATTGTGGGGCTTACCCATGTGAGAGCAGAGGATAACCTTTGCGCCCTTATCCATGAGGTACTTGATGGTGGGGAGTGCGCCAACGATTCTCTTGTCACTTGTGATCTTGCCGTCCTTCATAGGAACGTTGAAGTCGCAACGAACAAGGCAAGTTTTGCCGGCAACGTCGATGTCTTCGATTGTTTTCTTGTTATAAGTCATTTTAAAAATCCGCCTTTCTGATTTTTTTACTTATTTTAATAAAATATTTTCCAATTAGATATTATATCACAGTTTTTTTATTTTTACAACAGTTTTTGTTAATTTTTTGGCAAGAAAATGAAAATCGTCAAAATTTCATAAAAAAGCAATTAAAACAAAGCTTTTATTATCAAAAATACTCTTACGACCCTGCATTTATCTTGGCTACCTTTTCCTTTGCCGCCTCATGCTCTCTGTTTGTGCGTGAGAAATAGGTATTTCCATAGTTATCAGAAACGAAATAATAATATTTTGTCTTTGCGGGCCAAAGCGCACAGGTAATTGCCTCATAACCGGGATTTGCGATAGGTCCGGGGGGAAGTCCCTCGTAAAGATAAGAATTATAGGGGGTATCGTATCTCAGATCCTCACCCGTAAGACCGCTCTTTCTCTCACCATCACGCACCTGAATTGCGTACATAATAGTTGCATCACTTTCAAGTCTCGGGAAATCTGCGCTGCTCAAACGATTGTGGAAAACAGATGAAACAGTCTCATAGTCATTTGCATATCTTGCTTCCTTTTCTATCATGGAAGCGAGGGTCATTATCTGGTCAACGGTATAACCGTGCTCCGCCGCCTTCTCGTAAAAATCCTCCGAGAAGATAACATCAAAGCGGTTGAGCATTTTATAAATGACAGTGACCTCACTGCTACTCTTATAAAATTCATAAGTGTCGGGATAGAGATAACCCTCAAGGCGGTATGTTCTGCCCGAAAGGTCTGCTTCGTCAAGCGCTCTTACAAAATCATAATCAAAATCATAATTATTTATGGCATCAATGAAGCCCGCTCTTGTGCCAATACCATTTTCAGTGAAAAGATTGATTATCTCATCCACCGTATAGCCCTCGGGGATAGTAATTCGCACCACCTCATAGGACTTATGAGGCACAAAGGCATAGAAAAGCTCATCATAGTTCATCATACCGTTTACGGTATAGTCACCCGCCACAAATTCATAAGTCTTGTCTATCTTTTTGAGCTTTGCATATATCACAAGCAGATCGGGATATTTTACAACTCCCGCATCTCCCAGAATATCCGCGATCTCCTCGACCGTTGCATATTCGGGAATCGAGACCTCGACCTCTTCAGAATCCTTTACAAAGGCATACATATCGTTGGCAAAAACGATAACATAATAGGAAATAAGCGCAGAAACCGCAACAACCACGATGATATAAAGGATGGCCTTGATAAGGCTCATTACTGCGCCCGAGCCACCGCCCTCATCCTCTTCATCCTCATCGTCTATCTCGCGGCGAAGCTTTGCTTCGCTGCTCTTCTTCGCCATTTTTATATTCCTTCTGTCGATGCTTCTTGTATCCGAATTATTCTGCACCGCACGTCTTTTGGGCGCGGGATTTGAGCGGACAGGTGCGCTTACAGGTGCTCTCCTCTCGCCTTGTGCCTGATTTTGAGCAGGTCTTCTCGGCGCTGTGCTCTGGGAGGGTCTTGCCTGCATATTTTGAGGCGGTCTTGCCGTCTGCGGTGAGCCGCCCGCACTCATCCTCGGTGATGCACCTTGGGGTCTTTGCTGCGCGGGACGCTGCAAGCCTCCCTGAGCCTGCGGTCTTGCGGGAGCGCCAAGCGGCTGCGACGGTCTGCTTGCGCCGGGGCGTGGCATCCCTTGTCCGTTATTTCTGTTATATCCGTTATTATTCATAAAACACCTTCTTTCCTTTTCACATAGGAGCTACATGTCGGTGATAATTATCAAAAAAGCAATGCTGCCAAAATAAATATCAGATAGCAAACAAGTGCTCCGGGCGCAAGAAGTGCTTCTACAGCACCGTCTCCGCTTTTACCCTTCGGAAGATGATCCGCGCTCTTATTTTGCCTTGAATATCTTCTGTAAAGCCTTGCCACCTCACCGCAAAAAAGAGCGGCGAAAAGCAGAAAGGCTCCGAAAAGCAGAAGCAGAAAAAGCTCCGTGCTTCCAGTTGTGCTATATACCTCGCTGGCAAAGCCCTGCCCGAAAAGTCCATATAAATTATAGAGAAAATGGACTAATATAGAGCCAAGCACGCTCCGAGTTGCATAAAGCACCGAAAAAAGTATCGCACCCGCGAAAAAGTATATGATCAGCTGTCCAAAATCGAAATGTATCATTCCGAAAAGCAATGTTGACATTATAAATGATGGGAATACCCCGTATTCCTCATATTCCGCGCAAAGAAGCGAGCGAAAGAGAAATTCCTCGCATATGGCAGGCACTATACCGTACGCGGCTGTGACGAATATTATCGCCTCCGCACTTCCGTCATGTGTAGCCACAAAGGAATTATACAAAGAAAACTGATCCCTTGTCGCTCCGTCGGCAAAAAGTATGTTCAGTATAAGCGAGCCGCATATGAGAGTAAGCGAAGCAAGAATAACCACAACTATCTGCTGTCCCGAAAGGAATCGCAAACGCAGCTTCATGGTATATCCCTCGCCCCGAAGCCTTGAATATATCACCGCGGGAAGAAGGAAAATAAACATCTGGAGAACTATAACTCCCACATATTCATTTTCGCCCGTAACGCCCGGAATATCAATTATTCTCGACAAAAGGAGAAGCAAATAAACAACTGCCACGAGAATGGGCGCAATCATATTCGGTTTAAATTTGGAAAGCACCCTCTCATCCCCTTTTCAAAATCATTTTATCAGTCTGCAAGAACCGCTTGTCTCAGCTCTGCCGCCTTTTGCTCTCCGCAAAGAGCAGCCACAAGCGCAAGACCAAAATCAAGGGCAACACCCATTCCCGCGCCTGTAATTATCTTACCGTCACGAATGACCTTTTTTTCGGAAACTGTCGCACCGTCAAGGTATTTTTCAAAGCCGGGATAGCAAATAGCCTCTTTTCCGCGCAGATATCCGCGCTTTCCGAGAACCGACGGAGCGGCACAGATGGCGCAAATATACGCATCGGAGGCAAGCGCATCGCAAATAGCCTTTTCAACAGCCTTTGATGCTTCAAGATTGGTAGTTCCCGGAAGTCCGCCGGGAAGAATGACCATTTCGGGACCTTCATCCGCAAAATCACTCTCTTTCATGTCAGCCTTCACGGAAATTCCATGAGAGCCTGTCACAAAATCACCGTCGCCAACCGAAACAGTCTTGACACAGACGCCCGCACGGCGAAGAAGGTCAAGAGGACAAAGCGCCTCTATTTCCTCAAAGCCCTCTGCAAGAAACATATATACCATATTTTACTCCTTTAAGCGAGAGCCGAAGCCACATCTGCTGCGGGTACCTCGATCTCTTCTCTTGTTTCAAGATTTTTGATTTTTACAATTCCATTTTCAAGCTCACTGCCGCCCATAATGACAACATGAGAATATTTGCCCTTAACAGCATAATCGATCTGCTTACCGAATTTTTTAATGCCTGTATAAAGGCTTGTAACAACCCCCGCAGCGCGGAGAGAATCAACGATGGGTGCGTATTTTGCGGCGGGAACATCGTCAAAGCGAGCAACAAGAACCTTCTTTTCGCTCTTGTAAAGATCGGGAACCAGATTATGAGTAAAGAGGAAGTTTTCAAGGGTAACGTCGCCCATTCCGTAGCCAACGCCCGAAATCTTTGCATTCTTTGCAAAAAGTCCAACAAGATTATCGTATCTTCCGCCGCCAAACATAGCGCGGTTATTTTCGGGAGCCTCGTCAAAGACCTCAAAAACCGTGCCTGTATAATAGTCAAGACCTCTTATGATTCCGAAATCAAATGTGCAGTATTTATCAAGTCCCATCGCACAGAGAGCGTCAAAGAGAGAAACAAGCTCCATAGATCCGACGGATTCGGGGCAAAGCGCAGTTGCCTCCTTGACTCCCATAGTGTAAAGAGCGTCTATCTGCTCTATCTGTGCCACAGTGAGACCAAGCTCGGTCATATCCTTCACATAAGCCTCTCTCGGCACCTTATTCTTGCGGTCAACGACCTTTGATACCTTCTTTGCTCCGTCAGCATCGGTACCGCAAACAGCGGCGATAACATCATTGAAGAAGCGGCGGTTGTTGATATGGACCTTGAACATTGTCTCGTCCGCGCCAAAGGAACGGAGAACCGCAATGGCACTCTGGATGATATCAAGGTCTGCTTCATATGTGTCGCAGCCGAAAAGGTCAACATTCAGCTGCCAGAATTCGCGAAGTCTGCCGCGCTGGGGACGCTCATAGCGGTACATATTGGGGATTGAGAACCATCTGAGGGGGAAATTAAGCTCGCCCATTTTTGCCGCAACCATTCTCGCAACGCTGGGGGTCATCTCGGGACGGATAGCAAGATCGCGTCCGCCTCTGTCTGTAAAATTGTATGTCTGCTCGCGGGCAAGCTCGTCACCGCTCTTTGCGGCATAAAGCTCAAGGGATTCGAGCATAGGACCGTTATATTCGTCAAAGGCACAAAGCTCCAGTGTTTCGCGGATCTTGCCAAAGAACCAATTACGGAGCTTCATCTCCTCGGGATAAAAATCTCTTGTGCCCTTATAAGGCTGTGTTGATAGTTTTTCCATTTTTATATAACCTTTCGATTGAAAAAATTACTTTTTGAAACAAATATTCATTCTATTATAGCACAATTATTCCCATTTGTCTATACATTGGCATAATTTTTTACTTTTTCTTTCATGCTTTTGCAGCTCCGCTTTTACACTTTTTGAAACAAATCACAATTCAAAAGAAAAAACATCGGTGGGACCGAGCCTTATATTAAACCCATGGGTGAATTCAAGCTGAAGATAACCGTATATAATCATCACCGTTTTACTATTTGTCCAAGAGTAAATGTTTGTCTTCCCGAGGGATGGACTGCAGAATACCCGAAAAATCTTTTCATCGGTAATAAAACCTCGGAATTTGTTCCAAAGACAGATTTTGAGATCGTTTTGCATGCTCCGGAAAGGGTTGACGCACATAATCATCTTACAATAACATTTTCTTCTTCGGTTTATCCCGCGCCCTATGCTGTTCCCGTAATTCTTTTGGGATAAGATAATAAGAACACATCCGACTCGCTTTTTTTTGTGAGCTGGATGTGTTTTTTTCAAACAGGAATTTATCGGTGCATTAGGATGAACGTTTGCCTTCCCTGCAAGGGAAGGCTTATAAATTCCTATTTGTTTACACATACTAAAAATTTATAAATAAATCTTTCTTCTGTATTAAAAAACAAAAAAGAATATGTTATAATGTATATGTCACATCATCTTAATAACAAAAACTAGCTACAAGGGGATACTATACCCTTTTTTCAGCCATACTATATTTCGGTAGAAATACGGTATCGCAATAATTGGCTGGAAATGGCTGGTTTATAGATGGTGTGACAACTACGCGAGAGGTATTCTACGGTGTCATCTCGCAAGGGGTGGCACCTTATTTTTTGTATGTCAGAAAAGATTTGTTCGTTTTTTGGACACCGTGATGCTAATATAACCGACCGATTATATGCGATGACTACTACCGAAATCATGAAAGCCGTAGAGCTTGGATACCGTACTTTTTATTTTGGCGGTTATGGTGATTTTGACGATCTTTGTCATGAAATCTTAACAAAAATAAAAGATGAAAACCCCGAGCTAAAAATCAGGCGAATATACTGTGTTTCACAGGAAAAGTATTTGTATAAAAGCGTGCGTTATTTCAATCGTGAGGACAATGACGAAATCATATATCGCCTGCCATCCTTTTCAGGATGGTATAAAAATATTTATTTTCGGAATTGTGCAATGATAGACCAAAGCAATCTTATAATCTTTTATGCAGAGAGCAAAGAGAACAGCGGGGCTTATAAGGCTTATAAATACGCAAAAAATAAAAGAGATAAGCAGATAATCAATCTTTGGGATAATTGACCTGCTGATAAAAAGAGGACGAAGAACAGAAAAATTCTTCATCCTCTTTTTTGTGTTTTGAAAAACAATTTT
>JAZROG010000047.1:0-16607 GCA_045648605.1 Eubacteriales bacterium
CCGACTTATAGGTATTGCTGCTCCTATCAAGGTAATTATCGATAACTATCCCGAGGACAAGGAGGAGATGATAACCGTCTCGAACCACCCGCAGAAGCCCGAGCTTGGCACACGTGAGGTTCCTATGACTCGCGAGATCTATATCGATGCCGATGACTTTGCCGAGGTTCCTCCTCCGAAATTCTTCCGTATGAAGCCTGAGGGCGAGGTCAGACTTATGGGCGCTTATATAGTTAAATGCGGCGAGATTGAGAAAAACGATGATGGCAGCATCAAGCTTATCCACGCAACAGCCGATCTTGAAGCAGGAAACGGCAATCCGCTTGACGGACGCAAGATAAAGGGTACGATTCATTGGCTTTCCGCAAAATATGCAGAGGATGCAACGCTTATGCTCTATGATAAGCTCTTTACAAAGGAAAATATGAATGAGGTTCCGAGCGCAGAATATTCTGACTATCTCAGCCCCGAATCTCTCGTTGTTCTTGAAAACGCAAAAATCGAGCCTTGCCTTAAGGATGCAAAGCCGGGTGAAAAATTCCAGTTTGTGAGAACGGGATATTTCACAAAGGATACTAAATGCGAAAATTCCTTTAACCGTATTGTTGGTCTTAAAGACAGCGCACCTAAAAAATAAACAGAAAAAATCCGCCTAAGCTCGGCGGATTTTTTATTATCCAAGTGAATATTGAAAATATCTATGCAAAAAATGGGAAAAGAATATTTTTATCGAGTAATTTATTGACTTTTAAGACCATTTGTAGTATAATTCTTAAAAATGTTTGTTTGGGATGGAAAAATGTCGATAAAAAATAATTACACTCATACTCTTTGGGCAAGCTGCATCGGATATGTTGTCCAAGCTATCATAATCAATTTTGCACCGCTTCTTTTTGTTATGTTTAATGAGACTCTTGGAGTTCATTATAGCAGTATTTCGCTTCTTATAACGCTAACGTTTCTTATTCAGCTTACAGTTGATCTTGTTTGTCCGCCCCTTATTGATAAGTTAGGCTATAGGATAAGCGTAGTAATAGCTCATCTTTTTGCGGGAGTGGGTTTTGTACTTCTCGCCATTCTGCCGGGAGTTATGCCCGATCCCTTTGTCGGAATCCTTATCTCGCTTGTGGTTGCGTCGATCGGTGGTGGTCTTATAGAGGTGGTGGTCAGTCCCATTGTTGAGGCTTGCCCCCATGAAAATAAGAACGGATATATGTGCTTGCTCCATTCCTTCTACTGTTGGGGTCATGTATTTGTTATTTTGCTTTCTGTTGGATTTTTTGCTGTTTTCGGAATAGAAAGATGGCATATACTGTCGCTTATTCTGTCACTTGTTCCGTTTCTCAATATTTTTTACTATTTAAATGTTCCGATAGTATCACTTGATGAAGCCGCGGTTAAAAACACGGGAGAACACAGTATAAGCTTCGGTCAGTTAATAAAAAACAAGCTGTTTTGGCTTATGTTTTTGCTCATGCTTTGCGCCGGAGCCTGCGAGCTGTCTGTTGCACAGTGGGCATCCGCTCTTGCGGAGACCGGGCTTGGTGTTTCGAAAACTGTCGGCGACCTCACAGGTACTCTTACTTTTGCTGTTTTGATGGGAACATCCCGTGTTGTGTATTCGCGCTTTGGTAATAAAATTCCACTTGAAAAATATATGCTTTTCTGCGCTGTTCTTTGCCTTGTCAGCTATTTGATGATAACTCTTTCTCCCTTGCCCGCGCTTTCTCTTGTTGGGTGTGCAGTTTGTGGCTGGTCTGTTGGCGTTATGTGGCCCGGAACATACAGTCTTGCTTCCATTGAGCTGAAGCGGGGAAGCACCGCAATGTTTGCAATTCTTGCTCTTGCGGGGGACATGGGATGCGCTCTTGGACCTGCACTTGTGGGGCTTGTTTCCGAGAGCTTCGGAAATGATCTTCTGCGCGGAATTATGGCTGCAATGATTTTCCCGATTGTCATGATATTCGGAGTTATCCTCTGTGCGAGAGGAAAAAGCAGACGTTAAAAAAGAGCTTTTGTTGACGGTGAATATAGAATCAAATAATAAAAATCCGACTCGTGCGAGTCGGATTTTTATTATCAACCGATAAATTTGAATCTCTTTTTGGGGATAAAGTCAACAGTGACATATTCTTCGAACATCCATTTTGGGCGTACCCATACAGTGCCGTCAGAAAGTGACTTATAAATAACTGTAGCTTCAAGCGTTTCGCTGTCTGTACCGAAGCCCATCACCTCATATTCGCCGCCCTTATAATGACGATATTTTCCAAGCTTAATTTCGCCACTTGGGTTTTCGGGGTCAAATCTGAATCTGAAGAGCTGATGCTCCGGAGGACTATAAGGATGAGTTCCGGCTTGGAGGAAGTCAATCGACCTTATGCCCCCAAAATAGTTATAAAGCGTTGTTGTAGTTGAGGGAGGGCAGACATAGTCTCCAAGTCTTGCATGGATCTTCACGGGACATTTTACCCTTGTAGCCTGTGCAACAGTGTCAAAATAACGCAGACCTTCTGCAAACTTCGGTCTCCATCCCTGCATAAAGCCCTTGCTTTCCGCATTGAGATTGCAGAACCACGGAATGTTTATATCAAGGAATGTAACATCCTTATCGTGAGCAGCCATTGTTGTTGCCTGGAAGGCACCCTGACTGCCGCCTGTTACCTTGAATCCCTTTCCGTTCCACATAGGAAGTGATTTTGCAAATTTTAGCCCAACAAGGTCGCGTATCATAACATTTCTCCAATATGTTGTCATATTGGAAGAATTTTCTTTTTGGTTAAGTCCGTATGAATCAAGCTCTTTTTTGTAAACACTTTCGGCTTCGACTCTTTTATATCCGTTTTCAATACCGTGGGCATTTATTTTGAATACAACAGTGTTTTCGTGATATTCAGGAGTAGCGGGCGAGATGGAATATCCAAGGAAAATACCCAAAAGAGGATGCTTTTCGCCATCATCGGGATATGTAAGAACACCGGATGAAGGTCTTCCGTCGCAGGGAACTGAAACTCTTATGTCGTAAGCCTTAAATCCTTCCGGAACGCCTTCTTTTATTTCTTCCTTGAAGAGAATTTCGGGCGTGTGGCTTGCTACCATTTCCTCAATATCTCCCCAATATTTGTCGAAATCCTCGGGAATGGTGTCGCAGTATTCAAGCTTTTCAATCTCTGCTCCCGCACCTGCCTCGAGAATATCAAAATCGGGTGCAACGGCTGAATCAGCACGATGAACTGTTGCGTATAAGTGCAGATACCCTGGCTTTGAGAGGGAAGCTTCGATAATAAGAGGCTTATTATTGTTGAATTTATAAGTCCCCAAAATGCAACTGCCGTCATCACCCTTAACATCCCATTTTATAAAATCATAAGCGGTCGGATTGCAATTTTCCTTAGCTTCTATTTTAAAAATGATCTTTTCGCCGCATTTGTAAGAAAGCGCAGGCTTGTTTGTAGTACATTTCAAATATTTTGACATGATTTTCTCCTTTTAACGATTATTCTTTGTCAAAAAGAAAATAATTATTTAATTCCAAAAGCTTATATTCCATAGGAAATAAGAATGGAAATTGTAAACATGGGCGTTGCTCGAAGTTGTCAGCTCATCGTTTCTGCAATCGGTATCATAACCGAAAAGAATTTGCGGATGCTCTTCCTCAAGCCGATTCAAGGCAGCCTCATGCTGGTTTTTATAGAACAAATGCTCTTCCTTTTGTTATGCTGCTCCATAAAGGCAATTCGTTTCTCATTTTTTATTATATTATATAGCACACCAAACCGTTTGTCAAGATTATCTGAAATCTTTAGTGCTTTTTCCTGTGATTTTTTTGAAGTATTTTAAAAAGTGGTTGTAATCACCGAATCCCGAAAGGGAAGCGATCTGATTTGCGGGAAGATCTGTGGTTTGGAGAAGACCGATTGCGTGCATTATGCGGCATTTGATAATATACTTGTGAAGGCTCAGACCCGTTTGCGAAAGAACAAGATGACTGAGATAATTGGGATGGTAACCGAATATGCCCGCAAGCTTCTCGTTTGAGAGATTTTTATGGCAATTACTGTTTATATACTGCAATATATTTTCATGACCTGTGTTCTTTTCTGCGGAGCGGGTTATTGTTTGTCTGAAAGCACGCAGGATAAGCGAACGGGCCATATCGGAAATTATTTCATCCGAAAGTATCTTTCCTTGTCTGTATTCCTCGAGGATGACCAAGATATCCTCGGAGGCACTAAAATAGCCGTGTAGGAGAATGGGACGGTTAAGCTCCTCATAATCCTCAAAAATCACATCTTCAATGATGCTTTTTTTCTTTGAAATCAAGCTTTCCGGGTGAAATGGGAAAATTAAGGTCGCTCCTGCTTCTCGTATAATCAAAATTGATTCCGAGAAGTGTGAATTCTCCCTCTGATCCATCAAGATCATAAAGAAGACCCGGGCGCCATATCATAAGGTCGCCCTCGGTAAGCTCATATTTTAAGCCTTTATTCTGATTATTCCTTTGCCTTGCTTCAGGTAAAACAATCTGTTGTCATATGCTCGCTGACCTTTGAAAGGAGAGTTATCATTAACGGTTAAACTCTGCGCATATCTTACGAACGGTCTGATTTCAGTAATTTTTAACTTCATAATATCACCAAATCTTTATTTTTGATAGTTTTATATTTATTTTTAACCTTGATTATACCACAAAAATATGGTAAAATCAATATGAAATTTTAAGAAAGGTGAAAAATTATGATAACAAGAAAAGAGAACAGCAAGAATAGGATTTTTCTCGGTTGTTCATGCGGTATATTTTGATCAGTTCCCGGGACTTGAGGATAATCTGAAAAAATACCATGCTGATACCATAGCTCTTACAGAAAAGAACGATGTTGAGGTTGTGGATTACGGAATAATCGGTTCAAGTGAGGAAGCATTTGAAGCAGTACCGAAAATGTTTGGTGATAACCTTGATGTTATGTTCTGCAATATGATCACATATGCAACGTCCTCGGTGTTTGTGCCTATCATGAAGGCGATGAATATTCCCGTTGTCCTTGTTGCGCTTCAGCCGAGAAGTCATCTCGATTATTCAAAGGCCAGCACCTTTATGCAGCTTGAAAATGATAATATCTGCTCCGTACCCGAATTTACATCTGCTCCGTACCCGAATTTACCGGTGTTGCTATTCGAATGGGCAAAAAGGTTTCGGATGTTATAATTGGTGTTCTTTATGGAGACGAGGAAGCTGAACGTGATATTGCCGAATGGTGCGATATAGCAAAGGTTCTTCATTCGCTCAAGGGCGCAAGACTTGGACTTATGGGACATGTTCTTGATGCTATGTACGATATGCATGCCGATCCCACAGCTATTTTCTCCGCCTTTGGTATTCATGTGCCGCTTCTTGAGATCGAGGATGCTGGAAAATGCTATGAAGAGGTTACAGACGAAGAGATCGAAGCTAAAATTGCGCTTATTAGGGAAGAATTTGATATGCCTGAGCCAAAATCTGACCCTGTTACAGAAAAGCTCACCGAAAAGGATCTCTATAAAGCAGCAAAGGATGCGGCGGCACTTGACCGACTTGTGTCAGAGAAAAAGCTCACAGGTCTTGCATACTATTATGAAGGTAGAGATAATACTATTCAGCGTGAGGTGGCAACATCATTTATTGTCGGAAATTCACTTCTAAATGCAGAGTGAACGCCGATGTGCGGAGAATTTGATATTAAAACCTGTGTCGCTATGCTCATAATGGATAGACTCAATATCGGTGGCAGCTTTGCGGAATTTCATCCCTTTGATTTTGCCGAGGATTTTATTCTTGTAGGTCACGACGGCCCTCATCATATCGCAATAGCGGACTGTAAGCCTATCCTTCGTTCTCTTGAAAAATTCCACGGCAAGCCCGGAAGCGGTGCATCTGTAGAATTTAAGATCAAAGAAGGCCCATCACTATGCTCGGCATTATACAGACAGCAGATGGACGCTTCAAATTTGTAATCGGAGAGGGAATGTCAAAGGCAGGACCTATACCGCCAACAGGAAACACCAATACACGCGGATTCTTTGAGCCTACAACAAAAGAATTTATCAAGCGTTGGGTGATGGAAGGACCGACTCATCACTATGCACTTGGCATAGGTCACAGAGCCGATACGATCAAAAAGATCGCAGATGCACCGGGAATAGAAGCGGTTATTGTCAGATAAACAAAAAAGAGCCTTCGCAACTTTAACATTCGAGGTTGCAGATAATGCGGCTCTTGGTGAAACAGAGATATCGCTTGAATTTACCGATGATGTTATAAATTCAGCTTCACAGACGATAGAATTTGAAGCTAAAAATGCTATTATAAAAGTTCATAGCATAATTTCGGGTGATTCTAATAACGATGGGGAAGTGGATATAAAGGATGTTGTTCTGCTTTCTCAGTATCTTGCGGGATGGCAGGTCGATGTTGTTCCGTACGCATCCGATTGCAACAAGGATGGTACAATTGACATCAAGGATATCGTTCTTCTTGCCCAGTATCTTGCCGGATGGCAAATTGAGCTTGGCTAAAAACGAAAGGCAGTTCGCTTTTGCGAACTGCCTTATTTTAATTGAGAAATCCGTTTACTATTTGTTCTTCGGCTTCTTCCTCTGTAAGACCGAGAGTCATAAGCTTTATAAGCTGTTCACCTGCAATCTTTCCGATTGCAGCCTCGTGAATAAGGCTTGCATCGGTGTTGTTTGCCATGATCTCCGGAATTGCGCTGACGCTTGCATTATCCATAATAATAGCATCACATTCGGTGTGTCCCGCGCATTTGCTGTTTCCGTTTATCTTGGAAATAAATATCTGATGTGAGGTGTCCTTTGCAACACTTCTTGAAACTACATTCGTGCTTGAATCCTCGCCGTCAAGGTCGACAGTAAATTCTGTTCTCGCGTACTGCGCGCCGTGAGTCATCAGCTTTTCGTGGATTATAAGCGTAGCATCCTTTTGGAGCTTTGCATTTGTAATGCGGTTGGTGGAGTCGATGCCCTTTATCTGCATCGTTTCCATTTCCATATAGCTTCCCTCGGAAAGATTGATAATGGTGGTAGGATTCATGACGTTTTCGCCGCCTGCTTCCTCCTTGCCGCCCTCTCCGTAATGCTTTTCAATGTATTTGAGCTTGGAATTTTTGCCAACGAAAAAGCTATGGATTCCGTCATGTGAGGACTTTTCGGAGCCGCAATTATGAATTCCGCAGCCCGCAACTATGGTAACATCGCAGTCCTCACCAATATGGAAATCATTATAAACAAGATCGTTAAGACCTGTTTCGCTGATAATTACGGGGATATGGACCTTTTCGCCCTTTGTTCCGTCTTTTATAAAAATATCGATGCCCGATTTATCGCTTTTTGTTACAATATCTATATTTTCGGTGGTGTTTCTCGACGCAAGCGCACCGTTTGAGCGGATGTTGAATGCCCCCTCGGGGATCGCGTTGATACCCGCAATATTCATAAGCAGATTTTTTTGAATAATGTCCATAAAAGTCCCTCCTTAAACAGCTTTATCGGTAAGAATCTTGCAAGCCCCCGATGCATTCATCATTTCGGGCAGAATTTCTTCCTTTGTGCCGATCTTTTCAAGCCTTCCGCCTGCTATAACGATGATCTTATCCGCTATATTAAGGATTCTTTCCTGATGGGAGATTATAACGATCGAGCCGTTTATATTATCATGCATTTTTTCGAAAACATTGATAAGATTATTGAAGCTCCAAAGGTCGATTCCTGCCTCAGGCTCGTCAAATACGGAAATTTTTGTAGCTCTCGCTATTATCATAGCGATTTCTATTCTTTTAAGCTCACCGCCCGAAAGACTTGCGTTGACCTCGCGATTGATATAGTCTCTTGCGCAAAGTCCAACCTCGGAAAGATATGCACATGCCTCGGCAACACTGATTTCCTTGCCTGCAGCAAGGGTTATAAGATCCTTAACAGTGAGACCCTTGAAGCGCACAGGCTGCTGAAAAGCAAAGCTGATGCCTTTTTTTGCACGTTCCGTGATCGATAGGTCTGTGATATCCTCGCCATCAAGTATAATTCTACCGCTTGTAGGGGTATAAATTCCTGCAATGATTTTTGCAAGGGTGGATTTACCTCCGCCATTCGGGCCTGTAATTGCCACAAATCTTTCATTTATTTTCAGACTTACGTCCTTGATAATTTCTTTTTCTGTACCGTTGTCGTCAACAACATAGGAAATATTTTTAAGTTCCAGCATTATATATAAAAGTCTCCTTTCTTTTGAGATCAACATATTATAGCATATAATTACATTTTTTTCAAGTGTTTATTTATATTATTTTGTGTGACTTGGTCACATTATTATGTGTCATAAAACAAAAAATAAAAAACTTTGTTCTTGACATCGAAAAGTATATATGATATACTAAATTAACTAATAAATTAAAGGTGGTTGAGTATGAAAACATCGCTTGTTATTCTCGCTGCGGGTATCGGCTCGCGCTTTGGTGGGGGAGTTAAGCAAATAGCTCCGATTGGTCCCGGCGGCGAAATTATAATTGACTATTCCATAAAG
The DNA here is from genome assembly GCA_045648605.1 of Eubacteriales bacterium. Lineage (GTDB taxonomy): Bacteria > Bacillota > Clostridia > Oscillospirales > CAG-272 > SIG710. The sequence goes on from JAZROG010000047.1 coordinate 8,573, forward strand.
GATGCGCTTGATGCCGGCTTTGATAAGGTGATTTTTATTATCAGGCGTGATATAGAAAAGGATTTTAAGGAAGTCGTCGGAAACCGAATCGAAAAGCTTTGTGAGGTTGAATATGTTTATCAGTCTGTAGATGATCTTCCGTTCTATCCCGAATGTGCAAAGAACAGAGTCAAGCCTTGGGGCACAACTCATGCGCTCTGGAGTGCGAGAAATGCTGTAAAAGAGCCATTTCTTGTCATAAATGCTGATGATTATTACGGCAAGGATGCTTATAAGACAGCTCATGAATTTCTTCTTTCCTGTGATAATAAAGAAAAGCCTTTGTTTGGCATGGTTGGATTTGTTCTTGAAAACACCCTCAGTGATAACGGTGGTGTTACGAGGGGCGTATGTAAAACAGACTCCCTTGGAATGCTCACGGAAGTTGTGGAGACTTATGAAATCAAAAAGACCGAGAATGGAGCTGCCGGAATTGTGGGCGGCAATGACACCCCTCTCGATCTTCATTCACTTGTATCTATGAATATGTGGTGCTTCACGCCTGAGATTTTTGAGATGGCTGAAACTGCACTTGTAGAATTTCTGAAGTCGCTCTCCGCAGAGGATATAAAGAAAGAGCACGTTTTGCCGACTCTTGTGGGCGAGCTTCTTTCAAACGGTAAAATTGATGTTAAGGTGATGTCCTCGAAGGATTCCTGGGTGGGAGTAACATATGCCGAGGACAAGCCTTATGTTATGAACTATTTTAAAAAGCTCATAGAGGATGGCGTTTATCCCGAAAGACTCTACTGATTTTTTGTACAGTATAGGTTAAGATCCCATGCGGGATAATATCTGAATCTTCTGAGGTATAGCTTATAGTCCCCAAGCTCGCGTACGAGCTTGGGGAGAGTGAAGATATCCTCACTTCTGTGATAAAGAGAAACGAGAAGGTCCGGGGAATAGTTTTTTATTGTTTCCTTTGAGCCGTAGAGCGCTTCCTTTTCGGAGCCTTCAACATCATATTTTATGTAATCGACTTTTTTTCCGCAAAGTATTTCATCGAGAGCTTTTGCCTCAATTTCAATTGGCTTTTTGCCGCTCAGGGTTGCTGAATTTCCCAAAATGTTTGAATTTCTGTTTCCGCTCCCGTCAAAATAGAGTGTTTCACTGCGGTTCCAAGCAGCGCAGTTGTGGCAGAAAAGCTCAAATCTTTGCTCGGCTTCTGCGTATGCCGAGAGCTTTTTGAATGTGCGCCTATCGGGTTCAAGTGCAAAAACATTTTTTAGATTTGTGGCATGCTCTGCAAGCTCTCGTATTGTATCACCGTTGTAAGCACCAAGGTCGGCATAGGCAGTGTAGCCTTGAGGTCTGAGAATTTGCTCATAAACTTCGTTTTTTTCGCAAACACTTTCGTTCAGATAATCGGTTTTTCCTGTAAGCTTTGCGTTTATCACCGACTTAAATATTTCTTTTGATCTTTCGTCCTCAAAAAGACCATATACCTCCTCAATTTCGGATAAATGACTCTTGCAAAAATCCATGTCGAAGAGTGTTTCTCCGAAAACAGGTACATCGGGAACGAGAAGCTCGGTTTCGCACGCGATCTTGTCGATCTTTTCGAGAACGTCGGGCAGGGAAGTGGCAAAGGACAAAAGAACAATAAAATCCGAATATTTTTCCTTTATCTCACTATATGTGAGAACTGTTTTCCCGTGGAACGAGTGTCCTCTTACAAATCCGTCGCTTGCGAAAAATTCGCATATCTCAATGCCTTTTTTCTCGCATATACCAAGAATTTTGTCGGCACCGTTTCCCATTCCGTACATAACGATTTTCTTGCCGCATTCAGCGAGATATTGCCAAATATCGCGCTCGGCTGAAATAATATTTTTCATAATAATTCCTTTTATTTTGGAGGTTTAAGATGGATTGTCTTTTTTGTAAGATCATCAAGGGTGAGATCCCCTCAACAAAGGTTTTTGAAAACGAATATGTCTATGCATTCAGGGATATAAATCCCCAGATGCCAACGCATATCATCGTTGTCCCAAAGGAGCATATGGTGTCTGCCGATGAGGTCAGCGCCGAAAACAGCCTTTATATTGCAAAGATATTTGAGGCTGTTCCGCAGATCGCAAAGACTGAAGGGCTCTCAAATGGCTACCGTGTTATCACCAACTGCGGCGATGATGCTTGCCAGAGCGTAAAGCACCTGCATTTCCACATCCTTGGCGGCGGTAAAATGACCGATAAAATGGGATAAGCTTTAAAAACAGGACTGCGAGAGGCAGTCCTGTTTATTTTATTTAACAAATTCAGCGTAAATTGCTTTGAGTGCTGTTTCAAGCTCTTTTTCATCGACACCGATGATGACATTAAGCTCACTTGAGCCTTGGTCGATCATGCGGATATTAACGTCTGCTGAGGAAACTGCGCTTACGATTCTTGATGCAGTACCCTTAGCCTTGACCATACCGCGTCCAACCACTGCAAGCAGTGCAAGACCGTTATCAACATTGATAGTATCCGGCTTAACGGCTCTTGTAAGAGAATTCAAGATCTTCTCCTGCTTTTCTTCGATGGAAGCGGTCTGAACTATAACGCACATAGTATCGATGCCTGAGGGAAGATGCTCAAAGGAAACTTCGTTATCTTCAAACACTTCAAGAACCTTACGTCCGAAGCCTACCTCGGAGTTCATCATATCCTTTTCGATTGTGATAGCGGTAAATCCGCGTTTGCCTGCAATGCCGGTGATGACATTCTTTGAGTCATAGTCCTTAGCGGAGGGAACGATCATTGTTCCTCTGTCCTCGGGGGCGTTGGTATTCTTGATATTTATCGGGATTCCCGCAATGCGAACAGGGAAGATAGCATCCTCATGAAGTACGGTTGCGCCCATATATGAAAGCTCGCGGAGCTCTCTGTATGTAATTGTATCGATAGTGCAAGGATCATCAACTATTCGAGGGTCTGCCATCATAAAGCCCGAAACATCGGTCCAGTTTTCATAAAGATCTGCAGATGCCGCACGCGCAACGATAGAGCCTGTTATATCCGAGCCGCCTCGTGAGAATGTCTTTATTGTTCCGTTGGGCATAACGCCGTAAAAACCGGGGATAACAGCGTGCTCATGCTTTTTAAGCTCGGCTGAAAGCACAGCATTGGTTTTTTCATCGTCAAATGTGCCGTTTTCCTTAAAAAGAATAACATTTTCTGCATCGATAAAATCGAATCCAAGATATTTTGCAAGAATAAGTCCGTTAAGGTATTCACCGCGGCTTGCCGCAAAATCGCGTCCAGAGCTGTGAAGCATAGCGTTCTTAACATATGTAAGCTCGCCGTCGATATTGAAATTAAGACCGAGCTCTGCGATGATCTCATTATATCTCTTGCAGATGAGCTGGAAATATTCCTCAATATCTTCCTTTGCCTTTATCATCTCATAGCAGTGATAAAGCATATCGGTGACCTTTGTATCATCCTTGTATCTTTTACCGGGAGCCGAGGGGACAACATAACGGCGTGCGGGGTCTTCTTTGATTATTTTTGCTACCTGCTTAAAATGTTCTGCATCGGCGAGGGAGCTGCCGCCGAATTTTACAACCTTGAGCTGCATAAATTTATCTCCTTATAGCGAATTTAACATTATTATATTAAATTTTTATCTTTCTGTCAAGAGGATTTAACTAATGTTACCAAAAAACATTTATATTTTTGTAACAAACGTCAAAAAAATATCTTTTGTTGAAAAAACATTGTAAAAAATTGATATTAGTGATACAATGATTTATTATGGAAGATCATAATTCAATATATGACAATGTTTTGCATAAACAGAGCAAAACCGCTATAGTTTGCGCATAAAAATTGTGGTAAAATATTATTTACATAAACAATAATTTTTGAAAGAGAAGAAGAAACATGAAAATCAACTTCAAAAGATTGAGTATCGTATTTGCTTTTGTTCTTGTGTTTGCGGCGATGTTTGCAATTTCTGCATTTGCCCTCACAAACTACAACTACATACTCATCCAACTACTTCCACGGCGAAACGGATAAGGATCCGATGACTTGTGCCGTAGGCGAAACAATGACATTTACAGTGTCACTCAAATCGTCCTCGGGCGATCTTGTTTCGGTGCCCTATTTCTCCTATTCATTCTCGGGAGACGACGGTATCGCAAGCAGTGGTAAGGTGTGCGGCTCAAGTGGTACATTCACCGTTACACACAAGATCACTTGCCCCAGACTCGTTCGTCTTACCGTTAAGGCACTTGATTCCGACGGAAATGAGCTGTCTTATATAAGCGGCTCAGAAACAAAATATGTCCGTTTCCAGGGCGGTGCATGCGCTGATTGGCGTGACATAAAGACTGCAATTGCAGAGCCGGACGATTTTGACGAGAATTGGGAAAGAACACTTGAGGAGCTTGATGCGGTATATCCCTTGATATATGACCTTAAGATCGATACTACCAATTCCAACTCTTCTTACACTGTTTACGATCTTTATGTAAATGCACCCGGCAGCAAGAATATCAAAGCGGGCGAGGCTAAGTTTTATCTTAATTTCCAGGGTGCGGGTGTATATACCTCTCCCGGAGTATCAAAGAAAGCCGGCTATGTAACTCTTTGTGTTTATGCACACAGCATAGAGTTGAGCCGCGAATCATCATATTATACAGATCTGAACAACGGACTTCTCAGCGGATATATGAAGCGCGCGCTTTACAACGATAACGCAGAGGAAAGCTATACTAATATAAGATCCTCCGTGACCTTCAGGCGGTTCGCTTTCTTAAGACCTTCTTTGGTGAGGCTGGCGACGTTGATTCCTTTGGAGAAATTGATGTTTCTGTTTGGAAGGCCTTTGGAATGGTAAGGACATAGAGCTTTACGGTCAGATCCAGGGCGGCTTCCAATGTATAGCTGTTGCGGCACTTGATCATGACATCTCTCTTTGTCAGCCTTGGGTTGCTTGCTGGTGCGATATGTATGCAAAGACATATTTCCCCACAAGAAGAACAATGAGCCTTGTTTACGAGCATTATTCCCAGAAATATTTTGATTCTGTTGCTCTCGGCAAGAGAATCGTTTGTCCAACATATGTTTATACAGGCTTTGGTGACGATACCTGTCCCACTATCGGTGTAATTGCCGCATATAATGAAATGACTTGCAAAAAGCAGCTCATTATCTATCAGGGCATGGAGCATAACTGTTCAACAAGTTACGCAAACGGTGTTCCAAAGCACAAATATACCTCCGATGTTGAAAACTTCAAGGTTCCTTACAACTGGACATATACCTTTGATTGGGAAATTGCAAGTGTAGAAGGAAGCGCTTTTGAGCTTCTTTCCGATGGCAAGACAATTAAGTCTGTTGGAACAGGTACTGCAAACGTTACCTTTGCCGATGGCAGACATTATCCCATAGTTGTAGAGACCGAGGCTGCAATATATGACCTTATTTTCTCGGATGAGGCTCTTTCCGATGATATGATCGACGGCTTTGCAAAGTCGATTTATGCGAGAACTGCACATACAGCATACGCAGGACTTACATGGAATGACCTTGCATCCGAAATCAATGCAGGTAAGATCATAAAGGGCAGAACATATTATGTAATTTCAAATCTCGACAATAACAAGAGCTATTCTGCAGATGACATGTATCAGCTCTATGAGGCTTCGGGTGCCGATTATCTCGTTATGATCCCCGGCGCTTCTATTGATAGTACCGATATTGCTATGTATGCAATGCAGCTGAATCAGAATGATTTTCCAAATTCCTATGTATGCAATAATGGAGACGCAAGCGATTATGTTGTTTGCGGTTATGAAACCAATGCTCCGCAATGAATTTCGCTTCGGTAAACGGTGTTACCTTCTCTTCTCTCGGTGCTTGCGGATATGCAGGTGCATCCCTTATGTGGGAATATAGAGATAATGTTCTTTATATCACAGGTAACGGCACAACCGTTGAATCAGGATGTGGCGGGTATCAGAAGGAATCAACCTCCGCATGGTATGCTTATTATAAGCAGATCAAAAAGGTTGTTATTTGTGATTCCGTAACTGCTATTGGCTTATATTTCTTCTATAATATGAGTGCACTTACCGAGATCGAAATTCCCGCATCCTTAAGAACGATAAATACAGGTCATTTATGGCTTTATCAAACATTTCCTCCATTTACATTCGCGGAAATGAGCCTGAGGCAGGTGTTATTGATCTTTCTACAGTTACAAGCATTGTTGGCGGTTATCAATTTGATAGCGGTGCAACATACGTAACAAAGTTTATTCTTTCCGATGATCTTACAGGCTATATCGGTGATAAATTCCTCACCACAAACAAAGCAATGACCGAGCTTACCATCCCCGCGGGTGTAACAAGCCTTGCAAACAGAAGTATTTCGGGTAACTCGGCGCTTAAAAAGCTTACAATTCTCGGTCGCGCTACTACCATCGGCGGTGACGCGCTTGTTTATAGCGCATCAAGCTCTACCAAGCTCGATATCATATACGGTAGGATCGGATCTCCCGCAGCAAACTTTGCGCAGAGCAAGGGAATTGCTTTTGCCGATCTGACAGGTGACAGATATGATGGCGAGGTCACATTCAGCGGTGATTGCGGAAATGGTGTTTATTTCAAGCTTATTGAAAACGATACCGCAGACACATATACTCTCTATTTCTACGGTACAGGCACAGAAATTATCAACGGAAATACAGCTACAGAGCTTAATGCTCCTTGGGCTGATTATGCCGATAAGATCACTAAGGTTGTTTACCGTGGATCCATCGAAAGCATGGGCGATTATAATGTGTTTGATTTCAGCGGACTTAATTCTATTTCCGCTAACTATTTCTTCACTTCTGCAAAGAAGCTTCAGTATGTTCGACTTCCTGCACTTCAGTATGTTCGACTTCCTGCAAATATTGGAACATCCGCAAGAGGTATGTTCAACAATAATGCAGCGCTTAAGGCTGTAAGCTTCGGCAGTGCAGAGCTTGTCACTTCTCTCAGACAAGCCTTACAAGCTTCGGCGATTATACTTTTGAAAATGTCAATAATATTGTTACACTTAAGCTTCCTGCAACAATTACAACATTCTATGATGTCAGCGGCAATGTTAACAGGCATGCATTTGCTAGCGGATCTAATGCAGTAAGCGGATGCGGAATAAGAAATGTCATTACAGAAAATGAAGTTAAGGCAGTTTCTGACTATATTGCAGAATATGACACAGCAATGAAGCTGACTTACACATAGACTAATAAAGAATAATATCCCAAATAAAAAATGGGCGGATTCGCAATGCGAATCCGCCTCGTTTTATGATTATGATTGCCGAAATAAATAAAATATCAAATTCCAAGCAATTTGAGAGCTTCAAGTCGGTGAAATATAACTGAAATGACAAAAAAGGGGACAAAATCCCCTTTTTTGTTATTTGGTGCAGTGAGTGATGATAAATCCGAACCAAATGCCTCTTCAATTTCGGCAAAGGTGATTGTTTTTGTGACTTCCTTGTAGTTGAATGTAATGACCAAGTAGTCGTCGAACAGATAGATCGCGTTCACAAAGCTATCGATCAGACGGCGGCGGTGGTCGAGCTGTTTCATATTGAGCTTGCGGTACTTGGTGAGATAATAAAGTATCTCTTCCTTTGTGACCGTAGGCTTTGAAATTTCTTCCTTGAGAATTTGAACCGAGATCTCGCTCTTTTCGGCTTCAAGTTGCTCAAGACGTTGTTTTGTGGATTGGGTGATGATTCCCGCTTGAATGGCATTGACAAGATTGTCGATGCCTTTTTCTATTTCGGCAAGCTGCTTGCGGAGAATCGGCAACGTGTTACTCTCGGCATTGAGCTTTGCAATCAGCGTGTCGGCAAGTCTGTCAAGAAGCACGTCGTCGAAAATAAATTTCTGAATGAGCAGGATCACAACCTCCTCAATCCACTTTTTCTTAATGGTTTTCTTCTTACACGTTCCACCCTTGCGAGTTCCACGGCATTTATAATAGCGGTGAACCTCCATTGTATG
>JAZROG010000048.1:0-2113 GCA_045648605.1 Eubacteriales bacterium
AAAAATCTTACACAAGCACAGTTGGCAGAAAAATTGAATATAACCGACAGAGCTATATCAAAATGGGAGACAGGCAAAGCAATGCCCGATTCCGGTATTATGCTCGACCTTTGTTATATTCTTGGAATAAATGTAAATGAATTATTATGTGGGGAGATGATAGATATGGAACAAAAGGATGAGCAATTAAATGAACTGATTTTTCAGATGGCAAAAAATGAGGAAAGATATCATAAACGACTGCTGCATTCCGCTTATGTGATTGTCGCAACCAGTCTGGCAGCACTTATTTGTCTGATAACTTTAATATCACTCCTTATCCCTGAATGTGGATTTCAAGACTTTTTGATAATAGTGTCTGTTGTACTATTTATAATTCCTTGCATTATTGCTCTTAAATTCAAGGTAGAGACAGGGTATTATGAATGTAAGAACTGTCAACATATGTTTGTTCCTAACTATAAAGAGATTGCCTTGTTGATGCAAACGCCAACCAGAAGATTGTTGAAGTGTACTAAATGCGGAAAATGGACTTGGTGCAAAAAACTAACCAAGAGATAAATTCCAATTTGTCGAACAGATGAGAGCGGAGGAAAATCCTCCGCTCTTGTTATATTTCGGGGGCAATAGACAGTGAAATTTTGTTGAGTTCAAGCCGTTAAGCGTGGCTCCAATAGAAAAAGGATGCCAAATGGCATCCTTTTTCTATTGGAGCTAGGAATGGGACTCAGAACCCGTATTTGCGCCAATATTTATCCAAGTTTGAAATCCTCACAGCGCAAACATATCCAATTTTGCTTTTGCAAAATTGGAGGGGGCAAGTCATTTTTAACCTTGAATAGAAAAAGGATGCCCAAATGGCATCCTTTTTCTATTGGAGCTAGGAATGGGACTCGAACCCACGACCTGTTGATTACGAATCAACTGCTCTACCAACTGAGCCATCCTAGCACGTGTGTTATTATATCACATCGCAAAGAAAAAATCAAGAGTTATTTTAAAATTATTGATTTTTTTAACTTTTTGTGGTATCATATATAAAAAACTGCTTGGAGTTAAAAAATGAATTTATGTGATCTCTCAACCATAAAAAATATAATGAAAGCTTTCGGCATCGGGTTCCGCAAGGAGCTGGGGCAGAACTTTCTCACAAACGGCATGGTCGTTTCCGACATTGCAGACTCCTGCTCCGATGACGAAAATGCGACAATTCTTGAGGTCGGCCCAGGTATCGGTGTCCTCACAAAAGAGCTTGCGGAAAGATTTGAAAAGGTAATTTCCCTTGAGATAGACAAGAATCTTCTTCCCGTTCTTTCTTACACCCTAGGAGACTATAAAAATGTTGAAATAATCAACGAGGATGTTATGAAGGCAGATCTTGATTCTCTTCTCGCGCCTTATTTTGAAAAAGGAAGCGTTTCGGTCTGCGCAAATCTTCCCTACTATATCACTACCCCCATTTTGATGAAGCTGCTTGAAAGCAGGCTGCCCTTTGATGCAATAACCATCATGATCCAATCCGAGGTTGCTGACAGACTTTGTGCAAAGGCGGGAAAATCCGATTACGGCGCCATCACTGCGGTTCTTGCTTATTATGGCATTGCGGAGAGACTTTTCACCGTTACGGCGGACAATTTTGTGCCCGCACCAAAGGTGGATTCCGCAGTTGTAAGGATAAAGCTCTATAAGGAAATCCCATACAATCCAAAGAGCGAGGAAATGATGTTCCGCACAATTAAAGCAGCCTTTGAACAACGCAGAAAAACCCTCTCCAATGCCCTTTCAAGCTCATTTGGAGAGCTTACAAAGGACGAGATAAAGGAGATAATCGAGTCTTGCGGTCACCGCCCCGACATCAGAGGCGAAAGGCTTGACATAAGCGAATTTGTCACTCTTTCTGATGCAATCCTTGACAAAATCAATGAGAAATAATTTAAGGTGCTAAGCCGAAATAGCTTGGCACCTTTTTAATAAACAGCAGGCGCGGCCTGCTGTTCTTTATTTTTTAGATATTGTTATCATTCTGTGGGGGAATGTTCATATTCATATTTGCGTGCTGCTTTCTCGAACGCTTCACGGCTCTTACGATGATAATAACTATCACAAGTGTTAT
>JAZROG010000049.1:0-7582 GCA_045648605.1 Eubacteriales bacterium
GCAAAGAGACTTCATATTCCGATATTCCACATGGAGGCGGGCAACCGTTGCAAAGACGAGTGCCTTCCCGAGGAGACAAACCGCCGCATAGTTGATATCATTTCGGATGTCAATCTTGCATATTCCGAGCACGCACGCAGATATCTGCACGAATGTGGACTTCCCAAGGAGAGAACATATGTTACAGGCTCTCCCATGGCAGAGGTTCTTCATGAAAATCTTGCGGAGATTGAGGCAAGTGACGTTCTCGAACGCCTTGGACTTGAAGCGGGCAAATATATCCTTCTTTCAGCGCACAGAGAAGAGAATATCGACACCGAAAAGAATTTCACAAGTCTTTTCACTGCAATCAACAAGCTTGCAGAGAAATATGATATGCCAATCCTTTATTCTTGCCACCCACGTTCAAGAAAGCGTCTTGAGACCACGGGATTTAAGCTTGACGAGCGTGTGCGCATGAATCAGCCTCTCGGCTTCCATGATTATAATAAATTGCAGATGAATGCATACGCAGTAGTTTCCGACAGCGGAACACTTCCCGAGGAATCCAGCTTCTTTACAAGCGTTGGACATCCTTTCCCCGCGGTCTGCATAAGAACCTCAACCGAGCGCCCCGAAGCGCTTGACAAGGCTTGTTTTGTTCTTGCGGGAATTGATGAAAAGAGTCTGCTTCAGGCGGTCGATACAGCCATCGAGATGAACGATAGCGGTGATTACGGAATTCCCGTTCCCACATATGTTGAAGAAAATGTTTCAACAAAGGTTGTGAAGATCATTCAGTCCTATACGGGCGTTGTAAACAAGATGGCCTGGAGAAAATTTTAATATGAAAAAATCCGCCGAGATCGGCGCATTTTTCTGTTATAAACAGGTTTTGTCAGTGCGTGAGGATGCTGTCGGAGAAAGGTTTTGATCGACCTTCTTTAAAAGGTCGGCTTTTTTGTCATTTTAGTATCATTGCTGCAGTATATTCATCGGTTATCAGAGTGTCGATAAGAGAGGTGCGCAGAGCGCTTCTGATTGCATTTGTCTTGTCATTTCCACAGGCAATTGCGATGACCTCGCCTGTGTTCGTCAAATCCTCGGCAGAAGCACAAATGGTATTTTCATAAAGCTCTATAAGCTCCCCCTCCTCATTGAAGAAGTGGGTCGCGATATCACCCGTTATCTTCGAATGCTTTTCGCCATAGCCAAAGTTTTTTCCGAAAATATCGAGCATTTCCGTGTTTCCAATGCCAACTATGGCAATGTCGGCGCTCTGCCATCTTTCCTTCATTTTTTGATAATACGAGAGCTTTTTCAGCAGAGTACAGTCATCCCTTGTATCGGTCATATAAGGAAAATACGCATATTTCACATTTGCACCTATCTTGTCTGCCAAGCCTCGTGCAAGCTCGTTTGAAGCAAAATATGAGCTTTCATTATCGGTAGCACCGAAAAGGGGAAAGACAGTATTGCTTGATGTGCTGATATCGGGCAAAGTATTTATAAATTCTTCAATGCTTATAAAGCTTGATAGCTATTGCTTTTTCAAGGGCTAACTTATAGAGCCAGCCTCATGCGTTATAAGAGGATATAAGGCGAATGTTCATCTTGACAGCGTGCTTGAGCCTTATTCAAACATCCTTGAGGGCGGAAGGACCGCAATTCTTGCGGGATGCGGCCCCATGGGTCTTGTTGCTATTGATATTGCACTTCATGGAGATAAAAAGCCCTCGCTTCTCGTTGTTACCGACATAAGCGAGGATAGACTGAATAGGGCAAAGGAGATATTTGATCCAAAGGAAGCAGAAAAGGACGGAATAAAGCTGTTATTTGTGAATTCGTCGGATAGGGAAGAGCTTCTTGCGCTTACCGAGGCGGCAAAAAGCTTATATATACTCATATAAGCCTGCCACTTACAGAACTTTCGGATTTTTTTGAGCTTGGAAGGAATGATAAAAGATTTGCCGAGCTTGACAGAATGGTAAAGGAAAATAACGGACTCTGGTCGGCAGAAGCGGAAAAGTATTTGCTTGAAAATTTTAAATAAAAAAATCTCCCTCGGTGCTTTGCATCGAGGGGGATTTTTACTATTAAAGAATATTTTTTAATTTTTCTATGGCAAAAGCCACCGCGCTGTGGTTACAATCGCAATCAAGAACGATATCCGCGCTGTTTTTCGCTTTTTCTACGGCATTTGAAGGAACCATTGAAATATCCGCATTTTTCAGCATAGTGATATCATTTTCGTTGTCACCGATGGCAACGATCTTTTTTATGCCCGTGAGCAGATCTTTTGCTTTGAGAAGAGCAGTACCCTTGTCGGCGCTCCATAGTGATATCTCGCAGCAATATTCAAAGCTGTGCATGAATTTATATTCTTTCGGCATGAGACTTAAATCGACGTTTTCCGCAAAATGCTTGATTTTCTGCGGCTCATCCCAAATGGCAAGCTTAAGCCAAGGGTGCGGAGACATAGAAAAATGCTCTGCTTCACAGAAAGAAGCACTTGATATGGACTTGTGCATTAAAAGCGACGAATTAGGTCTGTAATAATAGATCGTGTCGGCTGTGGTGATATCTAACATAGTGGTCGGATAAGCCTTTTCAACATATTCGAAGAAAGGAAATATATCCTCACTCATTTCACCCACAATGGTGCTTTTTTTGCTTGAAAAATCATACACCATCGAGCCGTTGCAGGTTACGCTCGGTGCATTTGTGCCCAAAACATCGTCAAATTCCTTAAGCTCGCTGATAATTCTGCCTGTTGCAAAACCAAAGCGACCTCCCTCACTCATAAAATATTTTATCGTCGCAATATTTTCTGCGCTTATTTTATAATCTTTATTGTCAAGAAGCGTGCCGTCGAGGTCGCTGACAAAATAAATTCCGTCGAATATTCCCATTTTATTCGTCCTTTCCCGCTTTTTTCAGCGCACGCTTATCAGAGCCTGAAAGCGACCTTTCTTCCATGTCCATGTGCGAGTCATAGATGCAAAGCACATCATATGGAGAATCGGAATAATCCATATTCTCATTATAATAGATATCAACAAAAAGTCCTACCGCATCCTCCCACACTATATTGTCAAAGACGAATTTTTTATATGTATAAAGGCTTGTATATGCGGTCTTTGCCTCACCTGTGGGATAAAAACGATCCTCTTTGAGTTGGTTTTTGTCAAGATTGTCCTCATTATCATCGGGGGTGAGGTCTGTTGTCTTAACCACCGTGATATCAAAAAGCTCATTTTTCCTGTCGGGGACGGCGGAAAGCTCGAAATCCTCCGCAAGACGGCGCAATGTGCTGTTATTATAGCGAACTGTTACCTGTATCTGCTCGGCTTCCGGAATAAAAACGCAGTCGGTTACCGTAAATCTTCCCGATTCAGCGAGTGCCTTTTGCTTTTGTGTTTTAAGAATGAGGTCATTTTCCTTCTCGTTATATACGGAAACAAGCTTTTCATTTGCAATGAGGGGCTTGATTTCCGAAGGATCTCCCGAAAAGAATATTCTCCAGAGCATAATGGCATTTATTGCAATTATCACAAAATAAAAAGAATATTTTATGATCTTTCCGATTATTTTAAAGGCTTTTGACATTTTTGTGACTATGGCTTTCGCTCAGAAAGCTTTCCTTCCAACTTTTTTACTATATAATTATACCCAAGCAACGCGTTTTTGTCAATAGACTGAGGCTTTTTATGCGAATTTCAACCTTTTTTTATTTGGCTTTTTTACGCAAAAAAAGGCAAAGCCAAATGACTTTGCCCTCTTGCCGCCGTAATTACTCAGCAGACTCTGTTTCGGTATCTGCAGAAGCAGATTCTGCTTCGGATTCGGAAGTTGTATCCGTAGCATCATCAAAATCACCGAAAAGGTCATCCGCTTCGATCTTATTATCAATAATGTTTGGTTCTCCGTCCTTTTCGTCGCATCCGCAAACAAAAAGTGAAATCACAAGCAAAGCCGCAAGAATAAAAATCGAAAGTTTTTTCATAATTATATACACCTCACTTTTTTTATTTAAGTTTAACACAAAAAACGGTTTTTGTCAATATTTAAGTAAGCAAAGAGCTTGAAAGCTCGTCGATAAAATCCCGAAGCTTCTTACGATTCAAGCAGTAATATATTCTGTTCGACTCTCTCTTTATCTCAACAAAGCCACATTCCATGAGCAGAGCCATATGGTGAGAGATCGTAGCGGTGCTGAGATCCAGCAGAGAAGCCAACTGCTGACCGTATTTTTCTCCGTCTGCAAGCAGTCGGAGAATTTCAAATTTACGAAGATCGCCGACAGTGCGCAGATTTCTGCAGAGCTTGTCCTCAAGAGTTGAGGAATCGGTTATCTCCTTAAGCGGCTCAAAAAGAACTCCTATGTAGAAGAAATCATAAGCTTTTTCGTCGGTATAGCTCATAAGATATTTCGTTGTGTTGCACATAACGATGGAGGGCTGAAGATAGAGCACATCAACCGATGGAGAAATGGAAAAATCGTAATTTTCCTCAACAAATTTTAAGCCGCCGCTTGAAAGAGGCTCGGCGATTGCTGAAAGGAACCATCCGATATAGTGCTTTACAACATCATATTTCTGCATAAACAGTCTTCCGGCATCCTCAAGAATATCCGCAAGCAGATTTTTATACGAATCGAAATTGTTGTAAAGACGGCAAAGCTCAAATTTCTCGTCCGCCGGAATGGGCATCTCTTCAATAAAAGAGAAAAGCTCATTATAATTGGTGATATCCTCATTCCAATCGGAGGGGGCATAGTCGTCGATAAGTATTGAAGTTAAATTGATGAAGAAAGCAGCCTTTGAAAGATCTCTGATTCTGCAGATATCGGCATAAAGCTCAGGTTCTGCGCGTCGGCAGGCATCATGGATAAGATAAAATGCAAAGCATCCCTTCATTGCGCTGTGCCTTGCAAAAAGAAAATCCAAAAGCTTTTCATCTGCGGCAAGTGAGCCGATGACATAATCACTTATTTCAATGATAGCATTAAAGCAATTGTCAAGCACCTCCGGCTCGATGGAAAATTTCTTTTGAATAGCATTTTTCAGCTCTGCGCAGGATTGACCGTTTCTGCTGTTATAGATGAGCATTGCGGCCTCATAGACGATATTTGGTTCACGAAGCAACTTAATTTCCATATTATTACCTCTCAAGGGAATTTATCCCGATTCTTATGTTTTAAGTTTATCATATATATTAAGGTTTGTCAAGTGTTTTTTGTTAAAAGTTGTAAAATATTCAATGCGCGTATAACGATTTTGAGGTAATGGATTCGAATTTAGATGCGTTTCTAATGCTTGTTAGATAGAAATGCACGTTATACATATCAAAAAAGCATATCATAAACAGCTCTGATTTCAAGGCGGTCTAACAACGTGTTTCGATGCGATTGTTATTTAATCTTCGTTTTGATAAATTTTCAAATCGTTACCTATTCGACATTTATCGCAAAATGAACAAAAAAATATCGAATAATTTATCAAAATCGTCATAAAAACTGTTTACTTGAAGAAAAAAATGTGGTATAATATAAAGTTGGAAAGCAAAATCAGATAATTTGGGGGATAAAATTTTGAAAAGAGAAGATCTCAGAAACATTGCGATAATTGCCCATGTTGACCATGGAAAAACAACACTTGTGGATGAAATGCTAAAGCAAGGCGGTGTTTATCGCGATAATCAGGCAACCACAGAAAGAGTTATGGACAACAATGCTCTTGAAAAGGAAAGAGGAATAACCATTCTTGCGAAGAATACTGCTATCCACTATAAGGATGTGAAGATAAATGTTGTTGACACACCCGGTCATGCGGATTTTGGCGGTGAGGTTGAGCGTATTCTTAAGATGGTAAACGGAGTTATACTTCTCGTTGACGCGGCAGAGGGACCGATGCCCCAGACTCGCTTCGTTCTTCAGAAGGCTCTTGAGATGAATCATAGGGTTATAGTTGTCGTAAATAAAATAGATAAGCCCGATGCACGTCTTGAAGAGGTTGAGGAGGAGGTTCTTGAGCTTCTTATCGACCTTAATGCAACAGATGAGCAGCTTGACAGCCCCATGATCTTCTGCTCGGGCAGAAACGGAACAGCATCCCTCTCTCCCTATCAGCAGGGTGAAAATCTTGAGCCTCTTTTTGATACCATTCTTGAATATATGCCCGCTCCCGAGGGAGATACAGAGGGCGATCTTCAGCTTCTTGTTTCTTCAATCGACTATAACGAATTCGTTGGAAGAATAGGTATCGGAAGAATCGAGCGTGGAACTATCCGTCAGAATCAGGAGGCGATGGTCTGCAATTACCATTCGGATGTTGCCCCCAAAAAGACAAAGATCGTTTCTATTTATCAGTTTGACGGCTTAACACGTACTCAGGTTGAAAGCGCAACCGTGGGTGATATCGTTTGCTTCGCAGGTGCTGCCGATATTACCATCGGTGATACCATAGCATCGGTAACAAATCCCGAGCCGCTTGAATTCGTTAAGGTCAGCGAGCCTACAATGGAGATGACATTCTCCGTAAATGACAGCCCGTTTGCGGGTAAAGAGGGTAAATTTGTCACATCCCGTCAGCTCCGTGAAAGACTTTATAAGGAGCTTCTTAAGGATGTTTCCCTTCGTGTTGAGGACGGCGAGACAACAGACCAATTTAAGGTTGCGGGAAGAGGTGAAATGCACCTTTCCATCCTTATCGAAACAATGCGCCGCGAGGGCTACGAGCTTTGCTGCAGCACACCGAGAGTTCTCTATAAGGATATCGACGGTGTAAAGAGCGAGCCTATGGAGCGTGTTTCTCTTGACGTTCCCGAGGAATATATGGGAACTGTTATTGAAAAGCTTGGTAAGCGCAAGGGTGAGCTTCTTGAAATGAATCCACACGGAAGCAGAATGAGAATCGAATATTCCATCCCCTCCAGATGCCTTTTCGGATACCGCTCCGAATTTATGACAGATACCCGCGGTGAGGGTATAATCAACTCGCTTTTTGATGGATATCAGCCATTTAAGGGTGAAATTCCCATGAGATATACCGGCTCTCTCGTTGCTTCGGAGGATGGAGAGACAACAAGCTACGGTCTTTTCGGTACACAGGAAAGAGGCGATATGTTTGTGGGCGTTGCAACTCCCGTTTACGAGGGAATGATTGTCGGTCAGAATCCCAAGGGACAGGATATTGCCGTAAATCCTTGTAAGAAAAAGCATCTTACTTCCATCCGTTCAACGGGTGCGGACGAAAAGCTGCTTCTCACACCTCCGATAATCTTCAGCCTTGAAGAAGCTATCGAATTTATTGCAGACGATGAGCTGATTGAAGTAACTCCCAAGTCTGTGAGACTTCGCAAGAGAATTCTCAATACCGAGCTTCGTCTTAAAGCAGAGGCCGCAAGAAAAAAGCAGGCATTGAATAAGTAAAATTTAAGGGCTGAACCGCATGGTTTAGCCCTTTGTGTATTACATGGCAGATAAACAGGAATTTGTCGGGGAGGGGAGTTTCGCCGCTTCGGCGGCGCCCGGCGCTGCCGCCGGCTCGCACAAACTTTTGAAAAAGTTTGACCAAAACTTACAAACAAAAAAGATATTTAA
>JAZROG010000050.1:0-16575 GCA_045648605.1 Eubacteriales bacterium
ACGCAGGCTACAACGATATCGCCAATGTTTGCGTAACGACGACCTGTGCCGCCGAGAACGCGAATGCACATAAGCTCTTTAGCTCCGGTGTTATCGGCAACCTTCATAAGTGTTTGTTGCTGTATCACTTTTGCGTCCTCCTGTTTTCGGTACGATGTTAAACGTACCTACTTATTTCGCATAATGTTATTTTTTGTTGTGTTTTCTTATAAAAGGCGAATTATTTAGCCTTTTCGATGATAGAAACGAGTCTCCATCTCTTTGTCTTTGAGAGAGGTCTTGTTTCCATAACGCTTACCTTATCTCCAACACCGCACTCGTTGTTTTCATCGTGTGCGTGGATCTTAAGTGTACGCTTAATGATCTTTCCGTATGTGGCATGCTTTACGTTATCCTCGATAGCAACGACGATTGTCTTGTCCATCTTTGTGGAAACTACCTTACCAACACGTACTTTTCTAAGATTTCTTTCTTCAGTCATGACTTATTACCCCCTTAAGCGTTCTTCTCATGAAGAATCGTCATTACACGGGCGATATCCTTCTTGACATCAGCGATTCTGTGCGGATTGTCAAGCTGATTTATCGCATGCTGAAAACGGAGATTAAAAAGCTCGGTTTTAAGCTCCTTCAGCTTTGCATTAAGCTCTGCGGGAGTCATTTCTCTGATTTCATTTGATTTCACAGCTCATTACCT
The DNA here is from genome assembly GCA_045648605.1 of Eubacteriales bacterium. Taxonomy (GTDB): domain Bacteria; phylum Bacillota; class Clostridia; order Oscillospirales; family CAG-272; genus SIG710. The sequence continues at coordinate 697 of JAZROG010000050.1, forward strand.
CCCCGGATTAGTTCTCTGCGCCGCGCTTTACAAACTTGCACTTGATAGGCAGCTTGTGGCTCGCAAGACGCATAGCTTCTTTTGCAACTTCTTCAGAGATTCCGTTCATCTCGAACATTACTCTGCCCGGCTTAACAACCGCTACCCAATACTCGGGTGAACCCTTACCTGAACCCAATCGAGTTTCAGCAGGCTTCTCTGTGATAGGCTTATCCGGGAAAATCTTGATCCAAACCTTACCGCCACGCTTGATGTATCTTGTCATCGCGATACGGGCAGCCTCGATCTGATTGCTTGTAACCCAAGCGGGCTCAAGTGCCACAAGACCGAAATCACCGTTTGTGACCTTGTTGCCGCGAAGTGCTTTACCCTTAAGTCTGCCGCGCTGTACACGACGGAACTTAACTCTCTTAGGCATTAACATTTCTACGACCCCCTTCTCTTCTCTCACCGCGATTGCCGCGTCTGTCTCCACGTCTGTCGCCTCTGTTATCGCGGCGATTTCTGCGGTCTTCTCTTGCAGCACCGGGTCTGTTTACTTCATTGAGGATCTCGCCGTTGTAGATCCAAACCTTAACGCCAATCTTGCCGTAGGTTGTGTTTGCTTCCCAGAAACCGTAGTCGATATCGGCTCTGAGAGTCTGCAGCGGAATAGTTCCGTCATGATAGTGCTCTGTTTTAGCGATTTCAGCACCGCCGAGACGACCTGCGCAGGAGATCTTGATACCCTTTGCGCCGAGTCTCATTGTGTTTCTGATCGCCATCTTCATTGCACGGCGGAAAGCTACGCGCTTTTCAAGCTGGAGGCAGATGTTCTCTGCTACGAGCTGTGCATTGAGATCGGGCTGTCTTACTTCAACAACGTTTACGTCAACATGCTTGCCGTCAACCATCTTTGTGATAGCAGCCTTATACTTTTCGATCTCAGATCCACCCTTACCGATAACCATACCGGGCTTTGCGCAGTGGATAAATACTCTTACTCTGTGGCTGTCACGTTCGATCTCAATCTTGGGAACGCCTGCGCCCTGGAGTTCATTCTTCAGATATTTTCTGATTTTGTAGTCGGAAACGAGTGTATCACCAAAAGCTTCATCGCTTGTGAACCATCTCGAGTCCCAGTTCTTAATTACGCCCACACGAAGGCCGTGGGGATTAACTTTCTGACCCATATTAGCTCATAACCTCCCTTTCTCAGTCTCTTTCCTTGACAGCAATTGTCACATGGGATGTTCTCTTAAGGATTCTGTCTGCACTACCCTTTGCTCTGGGCATAATTCTCTTCAGAGTGGGGCCGGGGCATACAAAGCACTCGGATACATACAGCTTGGAGACATCCATATTAAAATTATTTTCAGCGTTTGCAATAGCGCTACCCAACAGCTTGATAAGATATTCAGAAGCACTCTTGGGAGTGTTCTTGAGGATCGCCATAGCGGTTCCTGCGTCCTTTCCTCTGATGAGGTCGAGAACTATCTTAACCTTGCGAGGGGAGATTCTTGCATACTTGAGATATGCTCTTGCTTCCATTGAATGTTCCTCCCTTATTTACCGTTGTTGGACGTCTTGGAGCCTGCATGACCCTTGAAGGTTCTTGTAGGAGCAAACTCGCCGAGCTTGTGTCCAACCATGTCCTCGGTGATATATACCGGAACATGCTTTCTACCGTCGTGAACAGCGATTGTGTGTCCAACGAATTCCGGGAATATTGTGGAAGCGCGCGACCAGGTCTTGAGAACCTTCTTCTCGCCCTTCTCATTCATAGCTTCTACTCTGTTGAAGAGCTTTACTTCAACATAAGGTGCTTTTTTAAGGCTTCTGCTCATTTTATATTCCCTCCTTATTACTTAGCGTTTCTGCGCTTTACGATGAACTTATCGGTTCTTGCCTTCTTGTTACGAGTCTTGTAACCAAGAGCAGGCTTGCCCCAAGGTGTAACAGGGCCGCTACGACCGATAGGTGCGCGTCCTTCACCACCACCGTGAGGGTGATCGCAGGGGTTCATTACAGAACCTCTTACTGTAGGACGGATACCCATATGTCTCTTTTTACCTGCCTTACCGATCTTGATGGTATCATGCTCGATGTTACCAACCTGACCGATTGTAGCCTTGCAATCGAGACGGATGATACGAACCTCGCCGGAAGGAAGTCTTACCTGAGCAACACCGTTCTCCTTAGCGATGAGCTGTGCGAACACACCTGCGCTACGAACGAGCTGTGCGCCCTTACCGGGATAAAGCTCGATGTTATGGATCATCGTACCAACGGGAATATTAGCGATAGGAAGTGTGTTACCGGGCTTGATGTCTGCATCAGAGCCGGAGTAAACTGTCATACCGTCTGTAAGACCAACGGGAGCGATGATATAGCTTCTGTCGCCGCTCTCGTTCTCGAGAAGTGCGATATAAGCAGTTCTGTTAGGGTCGTACTCAACACCGATTACCTTAGCGGGAGACTGATCTGCACGCTTGAAGTCGATGATTCTGTACTTGATCTTGTTTCCGCCGCCCTTATGACGAACGGTGATGCGGCCATAGCTGTTACGGCCGGAATGCTTTTTCTTAATTACCGTAAGACTCTTTTCGGGAGAAAACTTTGTTACTTCCTCAAAGGAAGGAACGCTCATGTGTCTTCTCGCAGGAGTCGTAGGCTTATACTTAATTGTTGGCATGTTCTACCCTCCTACTTAGTTAAGACCGTCGAAGAACTCGATTGTCTTGGAGTCGGGCTTAAGTGTTACGATAGCCTTTTTCCATGTTGCGGTATAGCCGCTGTGAACTCCGAGTCTCTTGGGTTTTCTCTTCATGTTGATGGTGTTTACGCTTTCAACCTCAACCTTGAACATTTCCTCAACCGCCTTTGCGATCTCGGGCTTTGTAGCATCCTTCATTACCTTGAAGGCATACTTCTTTGAAGCCATCATGTCCATGGAGCTTTCGGTGATAAGAGGCTTAATGATGATATCCTGTACTGTCTTCATTATGCGAACACCTCCTCGATTCCTTTAACGGCAGCCTGGCTTACGATGAACTTATCAGCGTTCAGGATGTCGTAAACATTGATGGTGTTGTAAACAGATGTTGTAACACCGGGGATATTTGCGCAGCTCTTAACTGTTACTGCGTCGTTTGTGTCAAGAACGATCATTGCCTTTCTTTCAGCACCGAGAGCACCCAGCATAGCAACCATATTCTTGGTCTTGTACTCTGCACTCTTGATCTCGTCCACAACGATGAGGTCACCTGCAGCAACCTTTGCGGAGAGAGCGCTGTAAAGAGCGATCTTCTTAACCTTCTTATTCATGGACATGCGGTAGGAACGGGGCTTGGGGCCGAGTGCAACACCGCCGTGTGTCCACTGAGGAGCACGAGTTGAACCCTGACGAGCTCTACCTGTACCCTTCTGTCTCCAGGGCTTCTTTCCGCCGCCGCTTACTTCTGTTCTTGTAAGTGTGGACTGTGTGCCCTGTCTCTGATTTGCAAGATAAGTCTTAACTGCAGCATGGAGGACGGAGCCGTTTACTTCTGCACCGAAAATCTTATCGGAGAGAGCGATCTCGCCCACTTCCTTGCCGGTCATATTGACAACTTTTACGTTTGGCATTGTGTTTCCTCCTTCCGCTTATGCTTTTACCGAATCACGGATGAACACGATACCGCCCTTGGCACCGGGAATGGCACCCTTAACTGCGATAAGGTTCTTTTCTGTGTCGATCTTTACGATATTGAGATTGAGAACGGTTACCTGCTCGTTACCGTACTGTCCTGCCATTCTCTTGTTCTTGAAGATTCTCGCAGGGTCGATAACACCCATGGAACCGGGCTGACGGTGGATAGGACCTACACCGTGTGTGTGCTGAAGCATGTGAGCGTTCCAACGCTTAACTACTCCCGTATAACCGCGACCCTTTGTTATACCGGTTACGTCGACCTTGTCGCCTGCGGCGAAGGTATCGACAGATATAACGTCACCGACGTTGATAGCGGAGCAATCGTCAAGACGGAACTCCTTGAGATGCTTCTTTGCAGGAACTCCTGCCTTCTCGAAATGACCTTTCTCAGCCTTGGTCATGTGCTTTTCCTTAACATCCATGAAACCAAGCTGAACGGCGTCATAGCCGTCGTTCTCGACAGTCTTCTTCTGTGCTACCACACAAGGACCTGCCTCGATTACCGTAACCGGAATGACATTTCCGACTTCGTCGAAAATCTGGGTCATACCGATTTTCTTACCGATAATACCTTTTTTCATTTTTTCCTCCTGGGTTATTGGTTGACGTTTTGGATTTTCCTTTCGGATTCGCCAACTTGACCGCAAGATGCTTCATACTCTTGAAGCCTTTTGCGTAGGGTTATTTTGCAGGGATTAGAGCTTTACCTCGATCTCAACGCCTGCGGGGAGCTCGACGCTCATGAGTGCATCGATTGCCTTCTCGGAAGGTTCGATGATATCAATGAGTCTCTTGTGAGTCTTAAGCTCAAACTGCTCGCGGCTATCCTTGTACTTGTGAACCGCACGAAGGATCGTGGTGATCTCTCTGTCTGTGGGGAGCGGTACAGGGCCACTAACCTCTGCGCCGTTTCTCTTTGCGAGAGCAACGATCTTCTCAGCCGCAGCGTCGATAAGAGTGTTATCATAGCTCTTGAGCTTAACTCTGATTTTTGCCTTTACTGCCATTGTTTTTTGCCTCCTTTTAAATTTCCGTTCAAAAAGCTCGTCATTATATACAAAGGAAGAGCTTGTCTGAGTGAACGGTTTGTGAAATGGGGCGAATTCACTTGTACACCGCGCCGTGTGTTTCTTCGCTCTCCATACAAAAGCCGGAATACCGTTCAGCATGAATCCGGACTCCGGGGAATAGAAAGCGGCGACCAAGGCCGCAGAAATACGGTCTTTATTGGTAGGTAAAGTTACCAACAAAGGGGTGCACGAATCAGTCCCGCCCGATTGATTACGGACATACTCCGCGGAAATTACCCGTCAAAACGGCGGCAACCTTCCGCTTCATCGCGCTCAGACCCAATTATTATACACTATCTCACCACATTTTGCAATAGTTTATCGAAATATTTTTTCATAGAAAATATGTAGAATTTTCACCCTATTTTTTGTGCACATTCCACAATGCGGTATTTTTTGCGACAAAAAACGGAGCTCAAATGTGAAAAAATAATAAACATACTCCCTTTTCTCTTGAAAAATAATAAAAAAAATGTTATATTATTATTTGTTGGTACACCTCTATATATAATAATGTAAAAAACGGAGAAGCTATGAAGCATATAACGAGAAAGAAACTATATTTCGCACTTATTTTACTGATGGCAACATTATGCCTTTTTTCCTGCAGCGAAAACAAGAAGAAAAGATACAATACTGCAAGCCTTGACCTGGACATTGGAATAGGCTTCAGCCATTTTGACAATGACAGTGATTATCCCGCCCCCTCGACAGAGGCTTATCTCGACGTTTATTCCTCAAAAATAATAATCAGAGATGCCTATGGCGAGGATATCATCGAAACTCCCCTCATTTATAATAATTCCCCCACTGCGCATCCGAGAATGAAGATGAGCATAAGCGGAAACAGAATATATGTCATCTACTGCCCCGACATCAGCCTTCCCAGCCTTCAGATAGCCTCCACCGACAACGGAGGAGAGGATTGGATCCAAAGCACTCTTAATCTCAGCACCGAAAGGGTTGGCACTATTGATAATTTCATGGCCACCTTCTGGTCAACAAAAAGCGGAGCACTCGTAGTCTCCAACGGAATGGTCGATACATTCATTTATTTTACCGACAACGCGGGAAAGACCTGGACAGAGGCAGAATCAGCCCCCCCCAGCCAAAATTGGCACAATTCCCTTTACACAGGAGGCTTTCTCAGCCCCACCATCGGCTTCACTTCCTATAATTATTATTCATTCCCGCCCTCCGAGCCACAGGTCTATTACACCCTTGACGGCGGAGCAAGCTGGGACAGACTCATAATAAAAGTTCCCGACAGCGTTATGATCGCATATTCCCTTGCGGGACTCCCCTATTATGACGGAAGCAAGATAAATATCCCAATCGAGCTTTATGACGAAAGCTCTGCTCTCTCAAATACCGTTTATTATGTTTCCTACGATCTTGGCGAGAGTTGGGAATTTTACGACGACAACGAGGGTGAGCTTGACATCATCAGAAACTCCGAGCGCGAAAAATGGTTCGAAGCCAACCGCCCCACTGTCCTCTCAGGTGAAAAATATTTTGTTTCCGACTTTTCGCTTTACAGCAGCTTTGAGCTTACAGAGAATGTCAGAATAGATGCATACAAATTCGTTGCAGGATATGACATAAAGGATTGGAGCAAAGTGCGCCTCACGGGAGATATGTACTTCGATGAGCACGCTAATATATATTATATGGATGGAAACGGCTTCCCCATTCTCCTTTTCGTCTATGAGGGCGACGTATTCAAGCATACATATTCTCTTATGGCATCCACAACAGAAATGCAGTACAAGACAGAGGGCGAGGAGCACATTGCAAAGCGTCTTTACGAGGAATACAGCGAGCACAAGGCAATAAAGCTTCTTTTTGAGGAAGCGCAGAGGGCTTACGGTCTCTTTACAGCTTACAGCCCTATCAGTTCAGTAGGAGACGGAACAACCATTGAACACGACGGAAACAAATACATAAAGGTGTCCTTCACCGAGCTTCTCTCTGCCGAGATCGAAAACCTAGATCAGCTTTCGGATTACCTCTCTACCCTTTTCAGTGATGAGCTCACAGCAGAGCTTATATCAACCAAGGCAGTCGGCAATGCACCGCTCTATATTGACGGTGAGGACGGCATTTACCGTTTTGACGGCTATGCAGGACAGCTCAGCTTCAGCGACCTTGACATAAAGCTTACAGTATCAGAGCTTTCAAGCTCGGAGGCGATCCTCAATGCTTATGCCGAGGCAACCATTTACAGCGATCTCGACCCGATAATTTTCGATTATGACTATGAGCTGCTCCTTGATTCGGACGGAAAATGGAAAATGGCAACATTTGTCTCTCCCGAGAAGAAGATAGCTGATATCTTCTTTGGCATCGACGACGGAAAGAACGGAAGCTCCATCGATAATATTGACGATTGGGACAAACTCAATTACAAGGCAAGCGGCGGCATACAGATCAAGGAATTCATCAGCGCCTTTGTCAAGGGCGACGCAGAAAAGCTTGGACTTATAAGCGATGCATCCGCCCCATCGGTATTCGATGAATACGCAAATCTTGACATAATCTCCTATAGCATAAGCAAGGTTACAGTAAACGACAATGCAAGAATTCTTTTTGAATACACCATCGGCACAGAGCAGCCGGGCGCTTCCATAAGAACAAAAAGCGGCACACATTCATTCTATATGGCCCTTGGCAAAAAGGGAGTATATCTTGAAGACACCGAAAAGACAGAGCTTTCAAGAGCGGGGCAATTCCTCTCCGACTATTTCTCCTCAACTCTTGAATATATTATTCTCGATTGCAACGATCTCAGCTACAGCCAAAGAACCGACATAACCGAGTTTCTCGCAAAAAGAATATCGGGAAACGCAACCGAGTCAAAAATAATAAGCCTTGCAAGGATAATTTTCGATGTTTACGATTTTAAGCCCGGCGAGGATCTTAAAAACGAAAACGGTGATTTCAGCAAAAACAGCCGCGGAGCAAGAGCCCTTTGCTTTGATATCATATCAGAAAAAAATGTCGGAAGCAATACAGATCTTACAGTTGTGATCTATGCAGACCGTTCAAAGCTCGTTGAGGCAAGAACAGTCGAAATAAGCCTTGCCGAAAACAGCACGGATTTTGAATTCAAATCATCATACACCTCAAGAACCGCAGAGCACACCATCTGCAAGATAACCGAATGAGGAGGAAGCATGTATAATACGATTCTTTTTGACCTGGACGGCACTCTCACAGACTCAGGCAGAGGAATAACAAATTCCGTTGCCTATGCTCTAACCGAATTCGGTCTGAAATTCGACAGCAAGGATGAGCTGAAGTGCTTCATCGGCCCTCCGCTTATAAAAATGTTTATGAAAGCTTACGGCACAAGCGAGGGAACAGCAAGAGAGCTGGTGAAAAAATACAGAGAATATTATGTCGAAAGAGGAATCTTTGAAAATGATCTTTATGACGGCATCGATTTCCTTCTCTCTTCACTTTTTTCAAAAGGCAAAAAGCTGATACTCGCAACCTCAAAGCCTGAGCATTTTGCTATAAAAATACTTGAGCATTTCGATGTCGCAAGGTATTTTTCCAATATCTGCGGCGCAACCATGGACGAAAAGCGCACCGAAAAGGACGCTGTTATCGCATATGCACTTGAAAGCGCGGGCATTTCCGATATCTCGGGGGTTGTGATGATAGGCGACAGAGAATATGACATTTTGGGCGCAAAAAGCTTCGGAATGGACTCCATCGGCGTTCTTTACGGATACGGCAGCCGCGAAGAGCTGACTGCAGCGGGAGCCACACATATTGCCGAAACGGTAGAAGATATTTTAAAATTTGTTTGATATGACATCATATATCAGGGTTGAGTCCAAATACGAGCTCAACCTTTTTTATCGGTGTGTTTTTGTCTGGCGTAATCGTTTAATAGACAAAAAACGCCCCCGAAAGCCACTCGGTAAACCAACGGTGGATTTTTGTTGATTTTGACTAAAAATCTTCTACCAATCATGGAAAATCAAAAAAATATTCATAAAATAGCAAAAAAATAAAATTTCAAATCTTCCGCAATTCAAAAAATATAGTAACTTAGTAACAATTAGTCCTAAAACAACAAAAAAACAAAAATTTAAAAGGAAATTTTTGTTTGTTTTTTGTACTATTCCCACTATTTCGCAAAAACCACTATTGCATTTCAACAAAAATCGTGTTATAATATTCAGACGGTTAAGTTTAATATCCATAAAAACCGAAGGGAGATTTTGTAATGTATTACAAAAACGAGCTGAATTTTTTTTGCGACACTTTGAGCAAAAAGCACATTGACAACAAAATAATCACAGTAAAAAGCAAGATGTCTGAGGTGTTCTCAAATAGCTTTGCCTCCTTTTGCGATGCAGAGCTGTTGAAAAAATATACTATCTCGAGCATGATCCCCGATCCGAAGGCAAATACGATTTATAGGTTCAAGGATAGCTTTTCCTTATCATACCTGTATATGCTTCTTCCGGATGCAGAAAAGGGTTCTGTTTTGTTTATCGGCCCTTATGCAACCTCTTCTTTCTCAAGCGAAAGAATTTCGGAAATTTGCTCAAAAAATGGGCTTGAAGCAAAAAAATTTGTACTTCTTGAAAAGATCCTTCGCAGCTTCCCGATAATAGAAGAGGACAGTACCGTTTTCACAATGCTGGAGCTGCTCTGCGAAACAATGTGGGGCAAGGACGGCTATGATACAGTTGATGTAAATAATGACAAAACCTCTCCCTCATCCCCCATAATCGACGAATTTGACGAGGTTATGGTAGATATGAAGAATCTCGAGGCAAGATATGAAATCGAGAACGAGCTTATTGAGTCTGTAAAGCACGGTCAGACACACAAGGGAGTTCACTTGCTTTCAAAATTCACCGCCTTCGATTTTGAGATGAGAGTCCAGGATCAAATAAGAACAGGAAAGAATTATTGCATTATATTAAACACGCTTATGCGCAAAGCAGCCGAAAACGGAGGAGTTCATCCCCTCTATCTCGACAGCGTTTCCTCTTCCTTTGCAAAGAAGATCGAGCTTATTCAGGCATCAAAGGATTTTGAGGCTATCACAGAGGATATAGTCCGCACATATTGCAGACTCGTAAGAAAGAATTCAACCAATAATTATTCTCCCCTTGTTCAAAAGGCAATAGTCACCATTGATACAAACATGGCCTCTAACCTTTCCCTCAGCTATCTGGCACAGGAGCAAAAGGTAAGCCCCGGTTATCTTTCAACGATCTTCAAGAAAGAAACAGGAAAAAGCGTAACCGAATTCATAAGGGACAAGAGAATCAAGCATGCTGCACACCTTCTTGCAACAACACATATGCAGATACAGTCTGTAGCAAAGCATTGCGGAATACCCGATGTTCAGTATTTCTCAAAAACATTCAAGAGAGAAACGGGCAAGCCGCCAAAGGATTATAGATCAGACGTTAAAAAAATTTGACATAAAGCCGAGTGAAAAATGTTTATCGCATATTATTTAATTGTAAATAATATGCGAATAGTATTTATTTTCACTCGGTTTTGTGTTATACTTATATAGATATGGGTGAATTTCACCCAGTATATTTTGGCTATACGCCACGGAGGAATATTAAAAATGAATTTCAGAAAAATCTTACTTGCCATTTTAGCTCTTATCATGGCTCTGTCCTTTGCTTCATGCCAGCTTTCGGAATACATAGACGATGGTAAGCAGACAGAAGAAGCAGGTACCGAAAAGGCCACCGACACAAATGCCGATACCCCCTTACAGAACGCCGATGCAAAGCCCGAGCATTTTGTACCCGAGGGAGTTGACATAAGCTATCAGATGGACTATATGAGCGAGGATCTCACAAAATATCTCACTCTCGGAAAATACAAGGGCTTCGAGAGCGAGGTTACTACATACTCTGTAAATGAAGAACATCTGAACAAGCGAATAGATGAGATTCTTGAGGAGAAAGCTGTCCCCTCAAAGATCACAGACAGAAAAACCGCCGAGGGCGACACCATATATGTTGACTATGTAGGTACACTTGACGGAGTTGCTTTTGAGGGCGGTACCGCTCAGAATGTTGAGATCAGTCTTACAGAAAACAACGGCTATATTCCCGGCTTTACCGACGGAATGTATGATGTTATGCCCGGCGAAACAGTTTCCTATGAGGTCACATTCCCCGAGGAATACAATGAGAAGCTTGCGGGCAAGCTCACTGTATTTACCGTTACTGTTCACTATATCGTAGGCGAGCCTGTGGTTCCTGTGCTTGACGATGCCTTTGTAAAGGAGAATTACGGAAGCAATGGCTGCAGTACAGTTGATGAATTCAAGGTATATCTCAAGGCACAGCTTGAGGACGAGAGAAAAGAGAAGCTGAATGACGATTTTGCAGCGGATATCTGGGCCATGATAATGGAGGATGTTACCGTTATCGAGCTTCCTCAGAATGCAATCGATTCACTTTACTGGCTTAACCGCTCAAATTATGAAGCATATGCTGCACAGCAGGGTATTTCTTATGAAAGCTTTCTCTCAACATATATCGGTCAAACCGATGAACAGCTTCTTCAGTATGCCGAAAGCTACATCAAGGAGGATATAGTTATATATTCCATAGTAAAGGCAGAGGGACTTGAAATAACAGACGATGAGCGCGCAGAGGAGATTGCAAAATTCTGCGTTCAGTATAAAATGACCGAGGATGAGCTGATTGCCTCTTACGGTGAGGAAAGAATCATGAGTGTTATCCAGTGGAACAAGCTCATGAAAGCCATCTGCGAATGGAACACTGTGATCGAGGTACTTGAATAATTTATAGTATCCAAAATATAAACTGCTCCAAATTGTGCTGTCCGCACAATTTGGAGCAGTTTGATTTGCAGTATATTTTATAAGCCCTTTATTGCCTCATAAATTAGGTTTCTGATATATAGATGCGATCTTTCATAGAGGTAATCACATCCCCTTATATGAGTGGTAAGGAAAACAGAAAGCTTTTCGGAGGGATCTATGAGGGCATAAGAGCAAGCAGCTCCGTCCCAGCCAAATTCACCCACATTGCTCTTCGAAAGTGATGCAAGAGGATTCATCATAACTCTTCCGCAAAGGCCATAGCCATATCCATACCATCTGGGTGACTGAGTGTAGGTTCTGAACTGTGCTTCTGTTTTCAGACGGTTGACTGTAAGCGAAGCAACGGTTTTCTCCTTAAGAAGTCTGTAGCCGTTTTCGGCAACGCCACCGTTTGCAACAGCGTCGATGATCTTGGAATAATCGCTGAGGTTGGAGAAAAGTCCCGCTCCGCCACTTTCATATTCATCACTGAGGCAGTAAGCATTATCAGGTTCTCTTACTGTTGCTTTGCTGAAAATCGAATCATAGTTATATTGTGTAGTCAGTCTCTTTTCCTGCTCGGGTGAGAGATGGAATCCCATATTTTTGATTCCGAGAGGAGTGAACATGATCTCGTCAAGATATTCACCGAATTTCATTCCCGTTACCACCTCGATAACAGCCGCAAGAACATCATGGCAAAGGCTGTATCTGTAATTTGTACCGGGTTCAAACTCAAGAGGACGGTGCGCGAGAACAGAAACAAGCTCTCTTGTGCTCTTCAGACCGTTTGCCTTCGCCTCGGCAAAATCCGGAGTTCCAAAATCATATGTAAAGCCCGCGCTCATAGTGATAAGGTCAAGAATAGTTATCTTGTTCTTTGCGGGAACAGGACCTTCGGGGGTCTTTACATACATATTTGCAAATTCGGGCAGATATTTGTCAAGAGTATCCTCAAGGGCAAGTCTTCCCTCCTCAATAAGTCTGTTTGCAGCAAGGCAGGTTATTACTTTGGTACACGAAAAGAGCCAATAAAGATGGTCATCGCAAAGCTTAACCTTCTTTTCAGCATCCGCATATCCCATAAAATGACGAAGGACGATATCATGCCCCTGTCTTATTTCGATTCCACAGAGATTTATATCCACATCCTGCATCGAATCAATATATTCAACAACTTTTCTGAAATCGCTCATTTTATTTCTCCTTTTTGTACTTTGACAGTTTCTATCCACCTGAGAGCAAGGTCAAACCATGTACTGTTATGCTCATACATCTTGCCTGTCTTACCCATCAAAACCTCGGGAGTTGCAAGGGACATTCCATGCCATCCTTCCGGATATATGTGAAGCTCAAAGGGAACGCCGTTTTTACGGAGTGCGCTTGCCATAAGAAGTGAATTTTCAACGGGAACACAAGTGTCTGCAAAGGTATGCCAAATAAATGCAGGCGGTGTTTCGCTATCCACAAGATTTTCAAGAGAATAGACAGCCATTTCCTCCTCTGTTGCATCGTCCTTTCCGCAAAGGTTGAGGAAGGAGCCTCTGTGGGCAAACTCACCAGAGCTTATAACGGGATAAGAAAGTATCATTCCCGTAGGACGGCAGATACCGTCCGAAATATCGCCAAGCGCCTCGGCAACCTTTGGATGCTTCCAGAAAACACCCGTTGAGCCTGCAAGATGACCTCCCGCAGAGAAGCCAATGGTAAATATGTAATCGGGATCAATGCTGAAATGCTCCGCATTTTCTCTTATGTACTTTATAGCACCGAGAGCCTGTATTTGCGGACGAAAATCGGTTGCATAAGGCTTAACACTGTATTTGAGAACAAAGACATTGAAGCCTGCCGCAAGAAATGCTCTTGCAACGGCATCTCCCTCTCTGTCATCGCAAACATTGCAGTACCCGCCGCCGGGAAAAATAAGGATTGCCTTTCTGCGATTATTAAAATCGGGCATATCCTGACAAATATATGCCTTAAGATAAGTATTTTCCGCATCGGGAAAAAGATCAATATGTTCAAAACGCATATTTTTCACCTCACAAATTTTTTCACAAGTAATATTACCACATTTTACAGTTTTTTTCAAGTGTTTTTGAATTTTTCTATTGAAAAAAAAGCAAAAATGTGGTAACATAATGATATATATCAAAGTAAGCAGGTAAAAAATGGATAAATATAAAAAGTTAGTTTCAAACACAGCAATACTTAGCATAGGAACACTCGCCTCAAAGGTGCTTGTCTATCTGCTCTTGCCTCTCTATACGGGATGTCTTTCCCCGTCCGAGTACAGCACGGCAGACCTTATCTCGCAAACGGCAAATCTCCTTCTTCCGCTTCTTGCGGTAGGCATGGTGGATGCAATTTTCCGCTTTGCCATCGACGCGGAAAAGGGCGAAAGCGAAAAGGTATTTTGCGTAAGCACCGTAATGGTGGCTCTCGGCTCGGTAGTTGCCCTTGCGCTCATTCCTCTTTTTAATTTGACAGGCTTTTTCGGAGACTATTCATATCTCATCCCCCTCTATGTTATCGCATCAAATTTTCATCTTTCCGCCGCACATTTTATAAGAGGGCAAGGAAAAACAAAGCTGTTTTCAATTCAGGGTATAATCTGCACAGCCCTCACCATAGTCCTGAATCTCCTTTTCCTTTTGGTTTTTGACATGGGAATTGTGGGTTATGTGCTCTCGGTCGTTCTTTCCGATGCAATAATGACCGTATTTCTCTATGCTAAGGAAGGACTTTGGAAATATCTTACTCCGAGCAATTTTAACAGAATAATTCTCGGCAAAATGATAAAATACAGCGTGCCGATGATCCCAACCACCGTTTTTTGGTGGATAACCAATGTTGCCGATAGATACATGATCGCTTATTTTGACGGAGATGCCATAAACGGACTCTATGCCGTGGCATTCAAGGTTCCAACCTTGCTTATTCTCGTTTCGGGAATTTTCAGCGAGGCATGGCAGTATTCTGCCGTTACCGACGGAAATGATGAGGATAGAAGCAATTTCTTTTCAAGCGTTTTCAATTCATTTCAGTCAATCGTCTTTCTCGGAGCCTCGTGCCTTGTGCTGCTGGCAAAATTCTTTACGGCAGTTCTTCTCGATTCAAGCTATTCCGATGCTTGGCAGTATATGCCCGTTCTCGTTTTTGCAACGGTATTTTCAAGCCTTGTAACATTTATGTCAAGCGTCTATGTCAAGCATAAAAGATCGGTAAATTCCTTTGTCACCGCTCTTGTCGGAGCAACATCAAATATTGCGCTCAACCTCTTGCTCATCCCGAAATACAGCGCACAGGGCGCGGCAATTGCCACCCTTGCCTGCTATATCATCGTCTATATCATCCGCGCCATCGACACACAAAGATATGAAAAATTCAGCACAAAGCCCATCATTATTCTCCTGAATACCGTCATTATGGCTTTTCAGTGCGTAACGATGCTGATGGAAATAAAGCATTGGTATCTGTTCGGAATCTTTTCTGTGCTCGCCATCGCCACCATCAATTCAAAACCTCTCTTTTTCTCTTTGAAAACGGTTTTTGGCAGTATTTTGAGGCGTCAAAAAAAATAATTTACTTTTTTTCACTATTTTTTTCAAAAAACTATTGCAAAATGGAAAATAGTATGGTATAATACCCGTGTTATGCACATTTTGCATAAGAATTAAGGATGGTCCTCTGCCTAATGCTCGGCACGAACATCCGGTATATAAGGAGGAGCCAAAAATGGATCTTATTAAGGCTTTTACAAATGAGCAGCTGAAGGAGACAGCACCCGTTCTCAATATCGGTGACACTGTCAGAATTCACAACAAAATCGTCGAGGGTACAAGAGAGAGAATCCAGATGTTCGAAGGAACAATCATCGCAAAGCACGGCGGCGGAATCTCTGAAACCTTCACAGTCAGACGCATTTCCTATGGCGTTGGCGTTGAAAAGACCTTCCCCGTACATTCTCCCAATGTAGTTAAGGTTGACATCATCCGCAGCGGTAAGGTTAGACGTGCTAAGCTTTACTACATCCGCAAGAAGGTTGGTAAGGCATCCAAGGTTAAGGAACAGATCCTTTAATTTTGAACAAATAGAAGAAGCTGAGTCTTTAAGACTCGGCTTTTTCTTTTTTGTCAAAAACGAAGACTTGCATATCGGAAGTTCAAACAGGAATTTGTCGAACAGGCGGAGACATTTGTTTGTAGGGGACGGCGACCTCGACGTCCCTCAAAAGACGTGAAATAATCGTGAATTTCAAATGATAAACGGGACGTCGAGGTCGCCGTCCCCTACAGATTTGCGTT
>JAZROG010000051.1:0-3064 GCA_045648605.1 Eubacteriales bacterium
TACATAAGATGATTTTAACACCGATTGATACTATTATAACTCATCTTTCAATCTTGCTACACTCAAAAAATATATTATAATAATTTTGCATGTAATACAGAATTCGTCAAAAAACAAAAATATTTGACAAGAAGGGTTTTCTGCGGTATAATATAACTTGAAGTTATTTTACGGAGAAATTCAATGAAAAAAGATAAAAAAATCATAAAGCTGAAGCGCCCGATCCTTTGGATAATTGCTTTTATTGCTGTCTTTCCAATCGATATCATCGAACTTTCAATTCTTGTGAATACACAGAGCTTCGGCGAAACACTCTTATGGGGCATAAAAAATGCTTCCGCATTCCTTTTGCAATATACCGTGCTTCTTTTTCTCGCAGCGCTTATCTATTCGCTTTCAAGAAGGCTTTGGCTTTCATATTCTCTTTGCGGTATAGCTTATATTTCCCTCTCTCTTATAAGCCATTATAAAACCGTAATAAACGGCTCTCCCCTTGTGCTTCATGACCTTACCTTAA
The DNA here is from genome assembly GCA_045648605.1 of Eubacteriales bacterium. Classification (GTDB taxonomy): domain Bacteria; phylum Bacillota; class Clostridia; order Oscillospirales; family CAG-272; genus SIG710. The sequence continues at coordinate 518 of JAZROG010000051.1, forward strand.
CATCTCGTTTCTTCGATGTTTTTTCCTTTGCGCTCCCACAGATAAAATTTTCAATACATACAATTTCCGCAATTTTCGTTTTTCTTCTGACTGCAATCTTGCTTTTCTTTGCGGATAGGCACATAGGAAGGGTGCGGCTTTTGCGCCCCATCATGGGCTGCATTAGTGCGATTCTTATACTGATTCTTTTCTTTACTCCAATCTTACCGATGTGGGCAAATTCACTTGATGACGAAAATATGTCGGATGAGATTAGAGTTCGTAATTTTGGCGCACCTCTTGGACTATACATGAGTTATGTTCAAAACAAAGAGGAGATGGAATCCCTCGCATCAGCTTCATTTGATGAGCTTGAAGCGCAGGTGGCATCTCTTTTGGATGATAAGAAAAGCCCCGATATCAAGCCAAATGTTATCTTTCTGATGTCCGAGAGCTTTTTTGATGTTACAAAGCTGGATGGTGTAACCTTTTCGGAGGATCCCATACCCAATTTTCATGCCCTTGCCGAAAAATACACCTCAGGCGAGTTTATTTCAAATACATATTGCGGCGGCACGGGATATGTTGAAATGGAGGTGCTGACGGGTCTTTGCAGTAACCTTCTCCGCGAGTCCGAAACACTCACTTCCCTCTCCCCCAATTCCGTTTATGAAGGAATTCCTACTATCGCCGATGTTTTTGCTTCTTACGGCTACAAAACAGGATTTCTCCATTCATACAATTCTAATCTTTACAACCGAGAGGCTATTTACAGCGCATTCGGCTTTGATTATATACTTTTTGAAGACAGCTTCGGTCCCGATGTGAAGATGCGCGGCGGCTATATTTCCGACATGGCACTTTCAGAGAAAATAATATCAATGTATGAGGAAAAGGGCGATGAGCCTATGTTCCTTTTTGCCCTTTCCATGGAAAACCACCAGCCATATACCGCAGAAAAATTCGATGACGCTGTAATTTCCATCGATAGTGATATTCTCACGCAGAATGAGCTTTCTGTTCTTTCGGGATATGTAAACGGTCTTCACGATGCGGATGCAGCACTTATGCGCCTCGTTGAATATTTTTCGGAATCGGATGAGGAGACAATGATAGTTTTCTTTGGCGATCATCTGCCGAATCTCGGGGTCGGCGAGGGCGAAACAGTATATTCAAGGCTTGATTATTCAAGCACCCCCGTTACCACCGACTGGGCGCCCGACGAGCTCGCAAAAATGCTCTCAACCGATTATCTTATCTGGACAAACTATGAGGAAGAAGCACATGAAGATGCTCTCACAAGCGGTAATATGCTCGGCATTTCCGTACTGAACCGCCTCGGCTTTTCGCTTGGCAAATATTATGGCTGGCTTGACAAATTTGTGGCACCTTATATGCTCATTTACAGACCACGTCTCTATGTGGATGCAAGCGGAATGGCATTTTCTCTTGTTCCAGATGAGCACAGTGAGATAATTTCAAATTACAAATTGGCAGTTTACGATATAGTTTACGGAAAAGGAAATGTTTTTGGCATTTCTCGTGGTGGGGTGAAAAAATGAAAAGATTTGTTTTGACCTTTATACTTATCCTTTGCGCAGTGATGCTTTTTTCCTGCCAAAACGATATTACAGATGAAAGCAAAGGCGATACCGAGGCAGCTTCATCATCTGAGACCCAAGTAAGCGAAATTATCAAGCAAGCATCTCCCGATTTTGATGGGGAGCATCCCGCTCTCATTGCCCACGGAGGCGGTGCTGTTTACGGCTATCGACTAACGAACTCGCTTGAAGCTCTTGATACCGCATATTCAAACGGATTCAGAGTATTTGAGCTTGATTTCGAGGTCACAAGCGACGGAAAATATGTCCTCCTCCACGATTGGGAATCGATGGCAGGCAGAATGCTCCTTGGTGAGGAACAAATAACACTTGATGAATTCAAGGGCGCAGAAAAATTTGCTTCGCTCACCCTCCTTGACCTTGATGGACTATTTGAATGGCTCCTCGGGCATGAGGATTGCTATATAGTCACCGACGGAAAATGCGGAAATGAGCCTTTTCTCGCGGAGCTTTATAAGAGCGCAGGCGAGCTTTCGGGAAAATTCATTCCCCAGGCATATTCATATGATGAATATGAAATGGCAAAGAGCATCGGCTTTGAGCGAGTTATTCTGACTCTTTACGGAATGAATGACACCGAGGAGGGACTTTTCTCCTTTGCCGAAAGCCAAAAGCCTTGGGCGATAACCATTCCCGCAGCGGTACTGACACCAACTCTTGTTTCGCACCTTGCAGAGCTTGGAATCTATACCTATGCCCACACCGTCAATGATCTTTCATTCTATGAGGAATGGCGTGAATATGGTCTTTACGGAATCTATACCGATTATTTTTGTCCCGTAAATTGGGTTTATTGAAATAATAAAACAGCCGATTTGAGCAAAGTCAAATCGGCTGTTTTTGTTCATAATTAAACTATTTTTACGTGAAATTACCTCAAATTCCACGTAAAAAACAGACAAACATTAAATATTTTTTTGTTTGTAAGTTTTGATCGACCTTTTTT
>JAZROG010000052.1:0-2897 GCA_045648605.1 Eubacteriales bacterium
AAGCGTTGCGGGGGGAGTTGCCCACAATCTTGGGCAGATCCTTATGGCAATGCTGCTCCTTGAAACAGCAGAGATTGGTTATTATCTTGCGGTCCTTGCCGTAACGGGCACTATCGCGGGAATCCTTGTTGGACTTTGCGGCTCACTTCTGATAAGAAAAATACCCGAAAAATAAACTGAAAAAAAGTTTGACAAATTATTGACAATTCTATAATTGTATGCTATAATATGTGCGATAAAAAATATTTATATTAAAAAGGAGACAATATCATGAAAAAGTTTCTCGTAATTTCTCTTTGCCTTCTTATGGTGGCTTCCGTAATGCTTGTAGGTTGCTCAAAGGAAGAAGGAACAAACGAAAGTGCAACAGTTAAGTTTGGCGCAGGTCTCTATGTCAGCGCTCCCACCACAGCCGATGCTACAATCGATGCAAGCGGCTCGGGCAAGCTTGATGTTACCGCTGCAGCTGTTACAGTTGATGCAGACGGCAAGATCGTCGCTTGCGCACTTGACACAGCAAGCAACACAGTTAATTTCACAGCAGACGGCAAGGCTGTTGCAAACGAAGGCTTCAAGACAAAGTATGAAATGGGCGCAGACTACAATATGGTAGCTTACGGCGGCGCAGTAAAGGAATGGTTCGAGCAGGCAGACGCTTTTGAGGGCGTTGTCGCAGGAAAGACTCTCGACGAGGTCAAGGCTCTTGTTGCTGATGCAAATAAGGGCACAGAAGAGGTTGTAAATGCAGGCTGTACCATCATGATAGGTGAGTTTGTAGGTGCTATCGAGAAGGCATACAACGCAGCAACAGTAGAGGTTGCCGCAGACGCTGCTCTCAAGGTTAATTTCGCAACAGAGCAGACTCTCACAGACGCAACCGAGGAAAAGGACGGCAGCAACAAGATCGCTGTTAACGTTTTCGCAGCTGCAAATGATGCAGAGGGCAAGGTTCTCGCCTCCTCCACAGACTGTGTTGAGGTTACATTTACATTCGATATGAGCGGTGTATCCACTCTCGACACAACAGCACCTGTTGCTACAAAGAAGGAGCAGGGCACAAACTACGGTATGGTTGCATACGGCGGCGCGGCTAAGGAATGGTTCGAGCAGGCTGCAGCATTCGATGCTGCTTGCACAGGTAAGACAGGCGCTGAGATCGCAGGTCTTATGGGCGAGGACGGCAAGGGTGTAAGTGAGCTTCAGAGCGCAGGCTGCACCATTTATGTATCCGGATTCGTTAAGGCTGCTGCAAAGAACTGAAAATAAAATACAGATACAAACACAAAAAAGGAGCTCCGTCTCCTTTTTTGTGTAAAATGAGGTTATGAAACAAAAAAAGTTATTTGCATTTTTCGTTTTTTCTCTCATTCTCTGCCTTGTGCTTTCATCCTGTGCCTTAAAACCGCAAAGGAAGAAATATTCCGCATATTCTATGGACTATTTTGATACGGTCATAACGGTTGTGGGTTATGAAAGAACAAAAGAGGAATTCGATGCGGTGGCAGATGAAATTCTTGCCGAGCTTGGCGAATATCACCGTCTCTATTCAATTTACCATCGCTTTGAGGGGCTTGAAAACCTTTGTACAATAAACGAGCTGGTGGATGGAGAGCATCGAACGGTGAAGGTTGACAGACGCATTATCGATATGCTTCTTTATTCCGCGGAGATATATGAAAAAACGGATGGAATAGTGAATATTGCCATGGGAAGCGTGCTGTCTCTTTGGCATAGCTACCGCAATCTTGGCATGGATGATCCTGCAAATGCCACCTTGCCGCCGATGGAGAAGCTTCTTGCTGCCGCAGAGCATACAGATATCTATGATATAGTGATAGACGAGGAAAATCTTACCGTTACTCTCACCGACCCGCTTATGAAATTGGATGTGGGTGCTATTGCAAAGGGATATGCAACTGAATGTGTTGCCCGATCGCTTGAGGAGAGAGGAATAGACGGCTATGTGCTCAATGTTGGCGGAAATGTTCGCGCCATTGGCGCAAAGCCGAGCGGCGAAAAATGGACAGTTGGAATAGAGGATCCCAATGGCGGGGAATACCTCGCTTATCTTGAGCTTGAGGGGCAGTCGGTGGTCACAAGCGGATCTTATCAGAGGTATTATTATGTGGACGGAAAGCCCTATCACCATATTATCCATCCCGACACGCTGATGCCCGCAGAGGGCTTTACTTCGGTGTCGGTGGTATGCCGTGATTCGGGACTTGGCGATGCTCTTTCGACAGCGCTTTTCTGCTTGACCTTAACGGACGGACTTGCATTTGTGGAAGGAACACCCGAAGCCGAGGCAATGTGGGTGTCACAGGACGGCACAATAACCGTTTCAAGTGGGTGGAATGAATACGTTAAAGAATAAGAGGTATAAAATATGTTGGAAAGCTTTCTTTTACAATATAAGGATATTCTGAATGTTGTGGCTGAGATCGCCGCAAATACTCTTGAGCTTGTTGGTATTCTTATAATAATCATCGGCTCGGGAAGAGCACTTGTGCGCCTTTTTCAGTGCCTTGTGAGGAAACAGCAATTCCATGTGGTCATTGACCTTGGAAAGGCACTTGCCTTGGCTCTTGAATTCAAAATGGGCGCCGAGATCATCAAGACCGTTATTATTCATAGCCTTGGAGAGCTTGCTATCCTTGGTGTTGTTATCATCATCCGAGCGCTGCTTGCATTTATCATCCATTGGGAAATGCGGCTTGAGGAAAAAGAGAGCAAAAAAGACGACGATACGGAATAATAAAATTGTTTTTCAAAACACAAAAAAGAGGATGAAGAATTTTTCTGTTCTTCGTCCTCTTTTTATCAGCAGGTCAATTATCCCAAAGATTGATTATCTGCTTATCTCTTTTATTTTTTGCGTATTTATAAGCCTTATAAGC
>JAZROG010000053.1:0-6997 GCA_045648605.1 Eubacteriales bacterium
ATTTTTATGCTTTGTACTTCATCTCTTGTTGTTCAATTTTCAATGACCGATTTGCTTGTCCTCATCCTCTCGGCGGGACAGCCTGAATATTATATCACACTCTTCCACATTTGTCAATACCTTTTTTAAAAGTTTTTTCAAATTTTTTTCGGAGTGGATGCCGCTTTTTGAGGCGACTCGAATATTATACCACCATTGACCCATTTTGTCAATACCTTTTTTGAATTTTTTTAAAAAAATTTTTATCAGCCGCCTTGATGGGTATTTTTACCCAAAAATGCGGCTGATATTCACTGAATCAGTTGATTTTTCATCAATTTGAAGAATAAGCTCTGCCATAAGTGCCATTCCGTCGATAAAATTAGGAATACAAAGCACCTCATCAGCCTGATGAACACCGCCGTGACCTTCAGGGACATCAGCATCCGGCTTAAAGCTCCAATAATCGACTCCTATTGCAAATCCGCCATCGAGATAGTTGGCATAGGTTCCGCCGCCCATAACATACGATTTAGATTCATGGTTGCCGGTAAGCTCCCTATAACCCTCCATAAAGGTTTTTATTGGCATCGAATTCTCATCTCTCTTCATGCAGACCGAATGAGAATACTTTTTATATGTGAACCCGCCATCGGAAAAATATTTTTCTATTCTTGAAACAAGCTCCTCGGGAGGAATAACATCATTATGACGCACATCGAATGTATATTCAAGGCAGGAATCCACCATTCTCGCAATTCCGTTGGAACAGGTAGTCTCCTTGAAAAAATCATTATACGAATCGATCCCCCATGCCTTACCATAGACATCCGAAAGTGAATGAGAAACGAAACGCAGGATCTCCTTGTCCGATTTCGACAGTGCTTCTATCTCCAAAAGGAAATTCACCAGAATCCCCAGCGCATTAACGCCGAGCTCTGCTCTTGATGCGTGCGCTGACACGCCCTTTGCAGTTACGGTTATGAAGTTGCCATCCTCGATCTCGATATTATTAGGCTTCCTTTGAAGCATTTCGGAAAGCATTCCCTCTTTATTTTTGATCTTTGCGGAGACCTTATCAAGAAGAATGTTATAAGCTGTTCCGCCCGAAACATTTACTATATCCTCAAATGGCTTTTTTGACCTGACATCAAATCTCAAAATCCCCTTTTGTCCTATTGCCGCAGGATATCCCGCATCGGGAACGATATTTACATCCGGAAGTTTCTGTTCCACCACAAACTTTTTGACATCAGCCATTCCGCTCTCTTCATTTGAGCCAATAAATATCTGAAATTTTGAATTGGTTTGTATTCCCAGCTCACGCAGAGCCTTCATTATATATAAGGAAGCCACTACCGCATCCTTATTATCCTTTATTCCCCTTGCGAAAATACAATTCCCGACGATTTTCGGCTCAAACGGTTTTGTAACAGTCCATTCAGCTTCGTTTACGGGGACAACATCCGAGTGTGCATAAATTCCAATGGTTTTTTCACTATCAACATTTGCACCAAAAGAAAGTGCATATCCGCTTTTTGCATAAACATCGGTTTCAAATCCGTTCTCTCTGAAAAGCTCTGCAGTTTTTTCAAGACAAAGCGCACATTCATGACCAAAAGGTTCGTTTTCGTCATCGCTTTTGCTTCTGACAGACGGCATACTGCAAAGATAGGCAAGATCTTTTAAAATCTGTTCTTGATTTTCTGAAAAATAGCTATACAGCCTACTGTACCTTTCATTGGGAATCATATCACAAAAATTTTCCCTTCTTATAAGGAATAAGCTTTACAAGTCTGCCGATAACGGGGCAGAAAACAAGATTTACAATAAACTCAAAAATAAAGTTTCCGCCGATATATGCAGTCAATATGTAAATAAGCACATTGGTATCGCCCGCTTCTGCCGCAAGAGTGGGCAGGAAAAACACGAGACAGCCGATAAAGAATATTACCGTATTCACTATCGGGCATGCAATCGCCGCAACGGTCACCGCAAGAAGTTCATTTTTCTTTGAAATTGCATTATAAAGCCATCCGGACACCGCGCCGCAAAGGATACCCTTGAGAAGAACCGTTATTATAGTGCCTGCAGCGTTGATTCCGAGGAACAAAGCCGCCTGACCTGTGAGAAGTATATACATAGCACTGACGCCGCCAAGCCACGCGCCGCCGATAGGGCCGCACACCACTGCGCCGAGAGCTATCGGAACAAGCACCGGAGATATTGAAAAGGCGCCAAACCTGAGAAAAGCTCCCATTGCATGAAGTATCAGCACAAGTGCCATCATAAGTCCAAGGAACGTCACTCTTCTGATGATTTTTCCCGAATCTGTCTGAAATCCCATATTATCCTCCTTAATTATCCCTTTGAGCAAGTGCGAATTCCGCAAATCTTGCACAAACATATACAGCGTAAGTCAACAAAACAAAATCACAAAGCAAATATTCAACCTTATTGAATATTCCCGCGCCGAAGGCAATGATACCGGGCACAGAGCTTACAAGAGTAAAATAAATTGCAGCAAACGAAAGTCCTGAGTAGAGTCTGGGAACAGAAATTCCCAGAGAAAAGCGAAGCTCGCAAAGCATATAAAGCATAAAGAGCATCAAGGTCGTTTGAGTCAGAAGCTTATTTGGGCTATTCATCGTTGTATAAAAATCAAAATAGCTCTTCGCAAGTATCATCAGAACAAAAAGAATAACACAATATCCGAAAATCACGTGGCCATCGCCCTTTTCTGTCTTTTTAGAAAACACAAGCAAAAAATATATTACCGCAAGGACGCCAAAGATCATCACAAAAAGCGAAACTGCACTTATTACAGATGATTTTGCAACAGGTCCAAAGGCAACGGGCATATCGTCCGAAAGAGAGAGAAGGGAATAAAGCGCATAGGTGGCAGTTCCCACAAGCGCAAATACCGAGCCTATCTTCCCAAAGGTGCCTGCGGAAAGGCGAGGACTATACTCATAATTCTTACTCTTCGGGAGAACAAACACAAGAACGATAGCAAAAATGCACACCGCAACGCAAAGAATATGAAATACGTCCGGTAAAATCGCATCTGCCGCGTAATATCCTACGCCCTTATCAAAGCAATTAAAAAGCGAGTATGAACGAAGCGCAATTCCCACAACCGACAGGGCCACCACGCCAAAAAAATAATATATCATGTTTTTTACAGAGCTTTTCATCATTCATGTCTCCAAAACCAAAATTTAATCAACTAATGATACCACAAAATTATGAATACAGTGTTAATATATCGAATTTTAACACAAAAAAGGCCGTCGCGAATGCGACAGCCTTTAAAAAATCATTTAATTAGCCGAGCTTAGCCTGGTTAACCTTAACGCCGGGGCCCATTGTAGATGCGAGAACGCAGCTCTTAATGTACTGACCCTTTGCAGCAGCGGGCTTAGCCTTAACAATAGCACCGAGAAGTGTGTCGAAGTTCTCCTGGATCTTCTCAACACCGAAGGATGCCTTACCGATGGGGCAATGGATGATGTTTGTCTTATCGAGACGGTACTCGATCTTACCTGCCTTAGCCTCGTTAACAGCACGAGCAACATCGGGTGTTACTGTACCTGCCTTGGGGTTAGGCATAAGTCCCTTAGGACCGAGAACCTTACCGAGACGACCTACAAGACCCATCATATCAGGGCTTGCGATAACAACATCGAACTCGAACCAGTTTTCCTTTGTGATCTTTTCAACAAGATCCTCTGCGCCAACATAGTCAGCTCCTGCTTCCTTTGCAGCGTTTACCTTATCATCACCCTTTGTGAAAACAAGGGTTCTTACAGTCTTACCTGTACCATTGGGGAGAACGATAGCTCCACGAACCTGCTGATCTGCATGACGGGAGTCAACACCGAGGCGAACATGAACCTCGATTGTTTCATCAAACTTTGCCTTAGAGGTCTGGCATACAAGTGCAACAGCCTCATTAGGATCATAAAGCTTGGATCTTTCGATAAGCTTTGCGCTTTCAGCGTATTTCTTTCCTACTTTTGCCATTTTACTCTACCTCCTCTATTATTCCTCAACAGTGATACCCATGCTGCGGGCTGTACCTGCAACCATGCTCATTGCTGCCTCGAGAGAAGCTGCATTGAGGTCGGGCATCTTTGTCTCTGCGATCTTCTTTACCTGCTCCTTTGTGAGCTGTGCAACCTTTGTCTTGTTAGGTGTTGCAGATGCAGTCTCGATACCGCAAGCCTTCTTGATAAGAACGGGTGCGGGAGGAGTCTTTGTGATAAAGGAGAAGGAACGGTCTGCATATACTGTAATAACTACAGGAATGATAAGACCGATATCGTTCTTTGTTCTTTCATTGAACTCCTTGGTGAATACGGGAATTGCTACACCGTACTGACCGAGAGCGGGACCTACCGGAGGCTGAGGAGTTGCCTTGCCTGCGGGAAGCTGTAACTTAATATAACCAAGTATTTTCTTTGCCATGATTAATTTACCTCCAAATGTGGTACTCTACGGGAGAATTCAAATATTTTTCTCCCTCCCACTTATTTGAGCCGAAGCTCATTTGCGATTTTTATTATCGGTTTGCCCTTATTTTACAACCTTGACCATATTTGCGTCAAGCTCAACGGGCATATCGCGGCGGCCTCTCTTAACAAGAACCGTCACCTTCTTATTGTCCTCAGAAATGGACTGAACAACACCGTTATAGCCTTCGAAGAGACCGCTTACAACGAGAACCTCATCGCCCTCGGCAAAGGCAAGCCTTTCTGTGCGCTTTTCTTCAATATTAAGAGCCTCAACCTCAGCCTCTGTGAGAGGTGTAGGTCTCGATCCGGGGCCAACAAAGCCCGTTACGCCCGTAATATTTCGAACAGCATGCCAGCTCTCCTCGGTCATAGTCATTTTAACAAGCACATAGCTTGGGAAAATCTTGACCTCGGTTATCTTTTCGGTGTCACCGTCTTTTTCAACAATTGTTTCAACGGGAATCTTGATATCATATATCAGATGTCCCATTCCTCGGTTTTCAATAATCTTTTCAAGGTTAGCCTTAACCTTGTTTTCGTAGCCTGCATAGGTGTGCGCCACATACCATCTCGGGCCAACGTTCATTTCATTGATATCACTCATCTTACGCTATCCTCAGAAAAGATCTCCGAGAGAAACAATACCCTTTGCGAAGATAAAGTCAAGCGCACCAATCACGATCGCACATACGATCACGATGATTACGACAACGAAAGTATTCTTTCTGACTGTCTTCCAGGGAGTCCATACGATCTTCTTGCACTCGCTCTTTACATTGCGGAAGAATTCAGCAACCTTTGCCTTATTCTTAATGCAGTAAACAGCAGCACCGATAACGATAACAGCAACGATTGCGATGCTTACGATATCGCCTGTGGTAAAACCATCTGCCTCTTCGGTTCCGGTTGTTTCGGTTGAGCCTGTTTCTGTTGCGGGTGTTGTTTCCTCGGATTTCTCCTCGGTTTCAGTACCTGTTTCGGGAGCAGCGTCAGAAGAGACATCGCTCTCGGCAGCAGTGCTGTCCTCGCTTGCAGCTTCGCCTGTAACAGCCTCTGTAACAGCTTCGGTAACAGCTTCGGTAACAGCCTCTGTAACAGCTTCAGCAGCAGTGTCGGACTCTGTGGCAAAAGCCATGGGAACCATAAGGAATACAAGTGTGAGCGTAAGGAGAGATACAAGGGCAAATCTTATAAAATTCTTTGCAACCATTTTCTTTTCTCCCTTCCTCTTACTTGGATTCTTTGTGAAGAGTGTGCTTACGGCAGAAGCGGCAGAACTTGTTCATTTCAAGTCTGTCAGGATCATTCTTCTTGTTTTTCTTTGTGTCGTAATTTCTCTGCTTGCACTCTGAGCAAACGAGAGTAATCTTAACTCTTGCATCATTAGCCATGATTCGGCACCTCCATATTAAATTTTATTTTCGCCATATGGCGAAGTGTACCTCCCTCCGGCGGAGCGAGCAAGCATCCCACATGGGGTTGGCGCAGCTTGTCCGTGCATTTCAGTGACGCACAACAAAAAAGCCCTCGCACAGAGGTAGTATTATTTTACCACTATTTCGTCTGTCTGTCAATAGTTTTTCGAAATTTTTTTGTATTTTTTCGTTTTTTCATGTCAAACGGGTATATTTTTTTCTCATCGGGGCAAACTTTTAGCGTAAAAACAAATAAAAACGGAGGAAAACCGAATTGAAAAGCTCTTATATAAATAAAAGAAGATTTTTTTGCTTCAAAGCTATGCTTTCTGTCGTTCTCACCCTTGTAACCCTCATTTTTCTTGCTGCAAATGCATTTGCGGCAATGGGACTTCCGGGGGATAACGGTGTCGGCATATCGGGCGGAATGGACCAAGGAGCAAAAAGCGGCATGGGATCAGACAGGGGCACTCGCATGGGCGAGGGACTTGACAACAACATTCCCGAGGGCGGAGTTCCGACCCCTTCCGACACCGTCCACGGCAATCTTGGAGACACAGATGGTGACGGTGTTGTTGAGGACAAGGGTACAGGCGACGGTCTGATCGGAGACATCGGAGATATGGGAAGCGAAATCATCAGTGACATCGGCGAGGCTGGCAGTGATATCATCAGCGACATCGGTGACGGAAACGGAAACGGCGCAAACTCCCCCAATACGGGCAAAGCACCCGCCGATTCGGGCACTGCAAACGATGCAGGCGGCAAAGCAGGCACGGTCGTTGCGATAGTGGTTGCAATTTTAGTTGCGGTAGCGCTTGTCATCCTCATAATCGTTCTTATTCCGAGAGATAAAAACAAAAACAGATAATTTTAGCTTACAGAACAATTTTTATTGATATTATTGAGTTGTTCAAACCGATGGGAGAGACTATCTTGCATTTTCTATTATGCATTGTCTCTCCCTTAAATAGGAATTTGTCGGTGAGATGAAAAACGCAAATCTGTAGGGGACGGCGACCTCGACGTCCCGTTTATCATTTGAAATTCACGATTATTTCACGTCTTTTGAGGGACGTCGAGGTC
>JAZROG010000054.1:0-8701 GCA_045648605.1 Eubacteriales bacterium
GGAAGCGCATTCGCAGGTTTTAAGGGTGGTTATACGCTTTTTGAACGTTGGCTTATGGATCTGGATATATTCCCGATCCACGGTCGCCCTTTGCACCCTCAAACACAGGGCAAGATAGAACGGTTTCACCGTACGATGAAGAACGAGCTTCTAAAAAGAAATGCCTTTCTTGATCTTGCCGATGCGGATAAGCACCTCAAAGAATGGCGTATCAAGTACAACGAGGTCAGACCTCACGAGGCGATCGATATGCGTTGTCCAGCGGATGTTTACATACCGAGCGAAAGAAAGTATCCTGACACCATAAAATCTTACGAATACAGTGGATTGTACCGCATTCTCAAAGTTAATTACAAGGGTTATTTGAGATTCGACAGCAAGGTGTTTTACTTGAGCGAATCCATGGTGGGAGCGGAATTGGAGCTGCGCCCGGAAGGTGCAGACTTTGCTGCACTCTGCTACCGCAACTACAAGATCGCGGAGATCGATCTGCGGACTGAGCAACTGCTCAACCGCCGCATTTCGCGCCTTGATTGAGCCGCGCGCCGCATTTGGAAGTCTCTCTCCGCTACGCTCCGTTCGGCTTCCAAATGCGTAAAGATTGAACATAAAATGTGTATACAATCCTCTTGCACAATTGTTTACAATCTTGCTCTTGACAAGGTCGCCGTCCCCTACAAACAAATGTCTCCGCCTGTTCGACAAATTCCTATTTGCAAAAAAAGAACGGCTCCGAAGAGCCGTTCCGAAAAATTTTGATCAATAGTTTTCAGCCTTAACCTCAAAGAATGCCTTGGGGTGAGCGCAAACAGGGCAAAGCTCTGGAGCTGCCTTACCAACTACGATATGACCGCAGTTTCTGCACTTCCAGATAGCATCGCCATCCTTCGAGAATACAAGTCCGCCCTCAACATTTGCGAGAAGCTTGAGGTATCTTTCCTCGTGCTCCTTCTCGATATCGCCAACAGCCTTAAAGAGGTATGCAATTCTCTTGAAGCCCTCTTCCTCAGCTACTCTTGCAAACTCTGCATACATATCTGTCCACTCATAGTTTTCGCCTGCTGCAGCATCCTTAAGATTCTCTGCAGTTGTGGGGATTTCGCCGTCATGGAGAAGCTTGAACCAAAGCTTTGCGTGCTCCTTCTCATTATAAGCTGTCTCCTCAAAGAGAGCTGCGATCTGCTCATAGCCTTCTTTTCTTGCCTTTGAAGCATAGTATGTGTACTTGTTTCTTGCCTGTGATTCACCGGCAAATGCCGCCATAAGATTAGCTTCTGTTCTTGATCCCTTGAGTTCCATAATTTTTAACCCTTTCGAAAATAAAATTTATTTTTGTTCGCTTTTACAGCAATTACAAACATGTTTGACCATAAGCTCGTAGCCGTCTATTTTTTCTCCGACACTATGCTCAATGGCATCCCATAGGGAACCGATATCGGTATCAATTATTCCACCGCATTTAGTGCAGACCATATGGTCATGAAGCGGTGCAACTCGATCGTACCGATCAGGAGCGTGTTCAGAGACAAGTCTTCGAATCTCTCCATCCTTTGCCATAAGTCCAAGGTTTCTGTAAACAGTTCCGAGAGCTATACTCGGCATTATTTTCTTTGCCTCGTGGTATATCTCATCGGCATTGGGGTGTGAGTGCGATCGGTTTATAATATCGAGTATAAGTTTTCTTTGTTTAGTCATTTTCGACCTCACTTTTTAGGAATGATTCTTAACTCTGATATTATTATACCATATTTTTTTCATTTGTCAAGAGGTTTTTTGAAATTTTTTAGGAATTATTCTTAATTAAATTTCTCAGCTCTTCAAGTGCGTCCGAAAGACCGCCGACTCTATCAATAATTCCAAGCTCTACAGCCTCATTTCCGTCAACTATCGAGCCAACGTCCGTCGCCATCTCGTCGGGACGCATCATAAGCTCGCGAATTTTTTCCGGAGCGACGCTTGAATGATCGGTTATAAATTTAATGATACGCTTTTGCATATCCTCAAAATATCTGAAGGTTTGAGGAACACCGATAACAAGTCCGTTTATTCTGACGGGGTGGATAGTCATTGTGGCAGATGGCACGATAAAGGAACGTTTTGCAGCAACTGCAAGTGGCACACCGATAGAGTGACCTCCGCCGAGAACTATGGAAACTGTAGGCTTTGACATTGAAGCTATCATCTCCGCAATGGCAAGCCCCGCTTCAACATCACCGCCCATTGTGTTTAGTACAATGAGAAGTCCTTCGATTTCCTCGCTTTCTTCGATTGCAACGAGAAGCGGAATAACATGCTCATATTTAGTCGCCTTTTGGCTCTCACCGAGAAGGTAATGCCCCTCTATCTGTCCGATTATCGAAAGGCAGTGGATTGTCTCATGGGAATTTTTTGCAACAACGCTTCCGCTTTTTATTATTCCCTCAAAATTTTCTCCAAGGTTAGGGTCGTTCTCGTTTTTCGAGTTACTTTGATCCGTTCTGTTTTCATTTTCTATCATTTTTACTCTCCTTTGATTTAGATATTAACATAATTATTTACCAAAAAGAGCGTCCATACCCGTATGTCGAATACTTTTTTCAATTTTTTTCAAATAACACTTGACAAACAGCGCAATTTGTTGTATAATATCTCTTGTTCAACTGAATAAGGGGCATTAGCTCAGTTGGTTAGAGCTACCGGCTCATAACCGGTCGGTCCGGGGTTCGAGTCCCTGATGCCCCACCAACACAAAAGGACACCTTTACGGTGTCCTTTTGTGTTGCATGAGCTTTTCACGACTTGAACCCTTCGAATCCGCAGGATTTGATATTGCGAGCCAAACGGATAAACAGCTAAAACACTCAAATAGGCTCGCTTGGGTTCTGAGTCCCTGATGCGCACACCTTTCGGTGTCCTTTTGTGTTACACGCGTTCTTCACGACTTGAACCCCCTCAAATCCGTAAACAATAATTTGTCGGTGAGATGCGATGGTGAAATTATACCGTTTATCATCTTGATATGCTTATAGATCCTTCGACTCCGCTGCGCTGCGCTCAGGATGACTCGTGTGGTATTATTTGCTTGTTTGCTGACATAAAATTATCTGTTATTTTGTGTAGAAAAAGAGACAATCAGTCCCCACTGGTCATCCTGAGCGCAGCATAGCGGAGTCGAAGGATCTACGAGCGCTAAAGGATAATAAACCCACAACCGTCACCCTGAGCGGAGCCGTAAGGCGAACTCCGAAGGAGAGGCACACCGTCCGGGGTATGGCTAACAGCTCGATAAATTATTGTTTATCAAAACATTCTACATAAAAAACACCGGTGTCGAAAGCTTAAGAGCTTTTGACACCGGTGTTTTTATTATCAAAAATCAGAACAATCCCGAGATCTTTCCGTTTGAATCGACGTCGATCTTTTCTGCCGCGGGAACTTTAGGAAGTCCGGGCATGGTCATGATGTCGCCCGTGAGCACAACGATGAAGCCTGCGCCCGCAGAAACCTTAACATTTCTTACTGTAACTGTAAAGCCTTCGGGAGCGCCAAGCTTTGTGGGGTCATCCGAGAAGGAATACTGTGTTTTTGCCATGCAAACAGGGATCTTATCAAATCCGAGAGATGCCAGCTTGTCAATTTCCTTCTTTGCCGCGGGAGCGAATGTAACTCCAACACCGCCATAAACTCTCTTTACAACCTTTTCGATCTTTTTCTCGATGGAATCCTCAAGCTCATAGCTGAATGAGAAGTCATTTTTCTCCTCGCAGAGTCTTACGACCTCTTCTGCAAGAGCCATACCGCCCTTTCCGCCGTCTGCCCAAACAGTTGAGAGAACAACATTAACGCCAAGTGCCTTGCACTTTTCGATAACAAGCTCGATTTCAGCATCTGTATCTGTGGGGAAGCGGTTTACCGCAACGACGCAAGGAAGCTTATAAACATTCTTAATATTGGAAACATGGCGAAGAAGATTGGGAATACCTGCCTCAAGCGCTGTGAGATTTTCATTTCCAAGCTCTGTTTTTGCCATTCCGCCGTGCATCTTAAGTGCTCTTACTGTTGCAACCATAACAACTGCGCTGGGAGTAAGACCTGCATAGCGGCACTTGATGTCAAGGAATTTTTCAGCACCAAGGTCAGCACCGAATCCCGCCTCGGTTACCGCATAATCACCAAGCTTCATAGCCATCTTTGTTGCGATAACGCTGTTACAGCCGTGTGCGATATTAGCGAAGGGACCGCCGTGAACGAATGCGGGTGTACCCTCAAGTGTCTGAACAAGGTTAGGTTTAAGAGCGTCCTTGAGGAGCGCTGCCATTGCACCAACAGCCTTGAGATCACCTGCTGTAACAGGCTTTTCATCATAGGTATAGCCAACAACTATTCTTGAAAGACGAGCCTTAAGGTCATCTATTGAGTTTGCAAGGCAGAAAACAGCCATAATTTCAGATGCAACTGTGATATCATAGCCGTCCTCTCTCGGAACGCCATTTACTCTGCCGCCAAGACCGTCTGTTACAAAGCGAAGCTGACGGTCGTTCATATCAACGCATCTCTTCCATGTAATTCTGCGAGGGTCGATATTAAGCGCGTTACCCTGATAGATATGGTTATCAAGCATTGCCGCAAGAAGGTTGTTTGCAGCGCCGATTGCGTGGAAGTCGCCTGTGAAGTGAAGGTTGATATCCTCCATTGGCACAACCTGCGCGTATCCGCCGCCTGCTGCGCCGCCCTTAACACCGAAAACAGGGCCAAGGGAAGGCTCGCGAAGAGCCACCATAACATTCTTGCCGATCTTCTTAAGACCGTCTGCAAGACCGATTGTGGTAGTAGTTTTACCCTCACCTGCAGGTGTGGGTGTTATAGCTGTTACAAGAATGAGCTTGCCGTTCTTTCTGTCCGACTCATCGAGAAGAGAATAGTCGATCTTTGCCTTATAGCGGCCGTACTGCTCCATATATTTTTCGTCAATACCTGCTTTTTCGGCAATTTTTGTTATATGCTCCATTTCGGTAGCCTGAGCTATCTCAATATCTGATAAATAAGCCATTTTTAGCACCTCTTTCAATTATTTAAAGTATTTAACAGCGGATTCAAACATCTTCATATCAAATTCGCCAAGGAC
This sequence comes from Eubacteriales bacterium, assembly GCA_045648605.1. GTDB lineage: Bacteria > Bacillota > Clostridia > Oscillospirales > CAG-272 > SIG710. The sequence goes on from JAZROG010000054.1 coordinate 5,105, forward strand.
ATTTTTATAAAGACCGTTTCCGATTCGCTCGCTGTGTCCCATCTTACCAAGAACTCTTCCGTCGGGAGAGGTTATACCCTCGATAGCGAAAGCAGAGTTATTGGGATTATAGCGGATATCGCTTGTTGCGTTTCCGTCAAGATCAACATACTGTGTTGCGATCTGACCGTTCCTTGCAAGCTCTGCTACGATTTCGTCGGAAGCAAGGAAGCGACCCTCACCGTGAGATATCGGAACTGTATAAATATCACCAACATTTGTTGCGCTGAGCCAAGGAGACTTATTTGAAGCAATTCTTGTGCGAACAAGCTTTGACTGATGGCGCGCAATTGTGTTGAAGGTAAGTGTGGGGCAGTTTTCATCTGTATCGATGATCTTTCCGTAAGGAACAAGACCGAGCTTTACGAGTGCCTGGAAGCCGTTACAGATACCACACATAAGTCCGTCTCTGTTATCAAGAAGGTCATGAACCTGCTCCTTAACAGCCTCGCCCTTAAAGAATGCCATGATGAACTTACCCGATCCGTCAGGCTCATCACCGCCGGAGAATCCACCGGGAACAAATACCATCTGACTTGTTTTAAGCTCCTTTGCGAAATCCTCAACGCTTCTCTGGATATCGGAGGAGGTGAGATTTCCGATAACAAATGTCTTGACCTCTGCACCCGCATCGCGCATGACCTTTGCTGTGTCAAATTCGCAGTTTGTGCCGGGGAATACAGGGATAAGCACCTTGGGCTTTGCGCTCTTTACAAGCGCGCTTCTTCTATCGGTTACGGAGAAGCTGAAATTCTCATATTTCTTTGCCTCTGCGCCCTCAAGAGTGGGATAAACGCTCTCAAGCTTGCCCTCATAGATGCCGCAAAGCTCCTTCATTGTAAGAGCGGTAGCACCGTATGTCAGCTTGCCGTCATCTGTTACCTTACCGATAAGTGTACCTGTGCAGGGGCAAACATCGTCTGTAACCTCAAGGAGGAATGCACCGTAATTATAGCCAAAGAGTGTGTCAAGGTCAACATCTGCGAACTCAAATCCGAATCCGTCGCCCATTGCCATCTTGAGAACTGCCTCAGAGGCACCACCATAGGTGGGTGTATAAGCCGAAAGCACCTTGCCCTCTCTCATAAGGTCTGTAACCTTATTAAAGAGTGCGATGAGAGACTCTGCCACGGGAAGATTGTTTTCGTCGTACTCGGGTTTGACAAGAATTACGCGGCTGCCTACCTTCTTGAAGTTGTTTGTAATAACCTCGTCTGTCTTACCTGTTGTAACAGCAAATGAAACGAGTGTGGGAGGAACGTCAAGATCCTCAAATGAGCCGCTCATGGAGTCCTTACCGCCGATAGCGCCGATTCCAAGATCAAGCTGAGCGGAGAAAGCACCAAGGAGAGCCGCAAGAGGCTTGCCCCAACGCTTTCCGTCCTTTGCGGGCTTCTCGAAATACTCCTGGAAGGTCAGATAAACATCCTCAAAGGATGCGCCTGTTGCAATAAGCTTTGCTACGCTCTCGACCACTGCAAGATATGCGCCGTGGTAGGGGCTCTTTTCGGAAATGAAGGGATTATAGCCCCAAGACATATAAGAGCAAGCGTCGGTGTGCTTTTCTTCAACAGAAATTTTCTGAACCATTGCCTGAATAGGTGTAAGCTGATTTTTACCGCCAAAGGGCATAAGAACTGTGCCTGCGCCGATGGTGGAGTCGAAACGCTCGGAAAGACCTCTCTTTGAGCAAACGTTAAGATCTGCTGCAAGAGCCTTATAACCCTCTGCAAAATCGGCAACGGATGCCTTTTTATAGCATTCGGGCTTTGCGGGAGCAATGTTTATATGCTTTTCAGCTCCGTTGGAGTTGAGGAACTCGCGAGAAATATCAACAATAGTATTGCCATTCCAGTGCATACGGAGTCTCGGCTCCTCTGTAACCCTTGCAACGATGGTTGCTTCAAGGTTTTCGCTCTTTGCAAGAGCCATAAATGCTTCTGCATCCTTTGCTTCAACAACGACAGCCATTCTCTCCTGAGATTCGCTTATTGCAAGCTCTGTGCCGTCAAGACCGTCATATTTTTTCGGAACATTATTAAGGTTAATATCAAGACCGTCTGCAAGCTCACCAACAGCAACAGAAACACCGCCTGCGCCAAAGTCGTTGCAGCGCTTGATCATTCTGCAGGCATCGCCGTTTCTGAAAAGTCTCTGGAGCTTTCTTTCCTCGGGTGCATTACCCTTCTGAACCTCTGCTCCGCAAGTTTCAAGAGAAGAAAGTGTATGCTTCTTTGAAGAGCCTGTTGCACCACCGCATCCGTCGCGTCCTGTTCTACCGCCAAGAAGAATAACGATATCTCCGTCAGCGGGAACTTCACGTCTTACATTTTCAGCGGGAGTTGCGGCAATAACTGCGCCGATCTCCATTCTCTTTGCCGCATAGCCATCATGGAAAATCTCGTCAACAATGCCTGTTGCAAGACCGATCTGATTACCGTATGAGGAATAACCCGCAGCCGCTGTCTGAACGATCTTTCTCTGGGGAAGCTTACCCTTTATCGTCTCGGAAACAGGCTTAAGCGGATCTGCAGCACCTGTTACACGCATTGCGGCATAAACATATGATCTTCCCGAAAGAGGGTCACGAATAGCACCGCCGATACAGGTTGCAGCGCCGCCGAAGGGCTCGATCTCTGTGGGATGGTTATGTGTTTCGTTTTTGAAGAGAAGCAGCCAAGGCTCCTTAACTCCGTCGGTTTCGATCTCTATCTTAACTGTGCAGGCATTGATCTCCTCGCTCTCATCGAGCTTATCGAGCTTGCCGTTCTTTTTAAGATATCTGACAGCAAGTGTTGCGATATCCATAAGATTCTGAGGCTTTGTTCTGCCAAGCTCCTCTCTTGTGGCAATATATCTATTATACGCCCTCTGGAGAAGCTCATCCTCAAATTTAACGCTGTCGATTGTTGTAAGAAATGTAGTATGACGGCAGTGATCCGACCAATATGTGTCGATCATTCTGATCTCTGTGATTGTGGGGTCCCTGTCCTCGCTCTTAAAATAGCTCTGGCAGAATTTTATATCATCGATATCCATTGCAAGACCGTACTTTGCAATGAAATCAGCAAGTCCTGCCTCATCAAGAGCGCAGAAGCCGTCAAGTGTCTCAACAGTTGTGGGAATTTCATAGTTCACCCTCAGTGTTTCAGGCTTCTTGAGAGATGCTTCACGAGCCTCAACGGGGTTGATGACGTATTTTTTGATCTCCGCAAGCTCACCCTCACTTATATCACCCTCAAGAACATATACCTTTGCTGTTCTGATAGTGGGTCTTTCTCCGCAGGAGAGGATCTGAATACACTGTGCAGCACTGTCCGCTCTCTGGTCGAACTGACCGGGAAGATACTCGGTTGCAAAGACGATTCCGCCCGCGGCGTCAAGCTCCTCTGTCGCGTTATCGAGCTGAGGCTCTGCAAAAACGGTGTTTACCGCCTCGCGGAAAAGCTCCTCGCTTATATTTTCAACATCGTATCTATTAAGAAGTCTGACATTTTTAAGTCCCTTCATACCGAGAAGGTTGCGAAGCTCGGAGCAGATAGCCTTTGCTTCGTTCTG
>JAZROG010000055.1:0-2338 GCA_045648605.1 Eubacteriales bacterium
CGACCTCCGGGTTATGAGCCCGACGAGCTACCAAGCTGCTCTACTCCGCGATATTGATTTTTCCCGTGCTTCTTGGTGCCGGAAGCCGGGGTCGAACCGGTACGATACTCACGTATCACGGGATTTTAAGTCCCGGGCGTCTGCCAATTCCGCCATTCCGGCGAAACCAATCTTAAGCACGCCACTGAGATACGCTCATCTCAGTTCGTGTCTTTATTATATCACATCTTTTCCTCTTTGTCAACCCCTTTTTATATTTTTTATTGCTGCGCAGTGATGATATTTTTTCACGGCGCAGCAATATTTTTACTATTTTGTCGATATATATCGTATTTTCGATTTACTCTTTTACATCGGCGTTCGATCTTTGAATATTATATGCAAGTAATTCATCTAAGCTCAATTTTGAAGCACTTGAAACAAACAATCTGCTATTTGCAGTCGCAACATCATAGCTGGAATACAGCTCTGCCAGCAGTCCTTCAAGGTCATATGTCTCGCTTACGATCAAGATCTTTTCAGGTATAAATTCAACATCACCATCGGTTATTTTTATCTTTCCGTATTCACGGCAAAAATCGTCCTTTCCTTTACAGTTTTTAAGAATCCTTTCAGGTTGATCCTTATAATCAATAGGATAATTATAAGGTCTTTTTATATAGGCGAGTGAGCCGTCATATTCTATGAAAAATTCGGTAACCAAGTCATTTTCGTCATAAGTATTTTCAAAGCATTCGGCACCTTTTTCGGTTATTATCACTGTTTTTGCTTGGTTGTCCGAAAAAACAAAATAGTCACCGTCAAAATAGACTATGTTTCCGGTTAATCTTCCGAGCTCTACGGGGTGTTCGAGCACATATGTATGTCCAAATGCCGTAACAGCGGTGGCATAAAGACTTTTATCGGTTGAGGAGCCACTTTTGATTTCGGTAAATACATCGATTATCGCTTCTTCAACAAGGATTTTTTTGATCTCGACATTACCGAATATACCCTCACCGTATTTTGTGAGAAATTCGGTGAAATATTCCGGCTTGCATTGACCTGTTTTATTTTTAAAGGATATGGTGTTTTTGACGAGCTTAACGCTGTACGGAACCTCCTTATAGCTTTGAACATATGTGATAAGCTCCTTTGAAGATATCTTCAAATCAAAGAATCCGGGGAAGTGTAGTGCTTCGACTTGACCGAATGTGCCCTTTGTTTGATTATAAAAGAAGCTGTGCCCCCATAGGGAAATCTCCTTGGTGTCGAAAACAAGCATTACATCATTTTTGTGATGAAAAATGCCTCCGAGCTTGGGGGGATATGAGCCAAAATAAGTGTTCCCCAAGTCATTTATGATTTTTTGCGTATCTATCTCCAAAATAGACGCATATTCTTCAGGGGAATAAAGCACATCCTTTTTGAGATCAAGGTATATACTGCTTGAGATAAGCGGCTGTGTTATCTCGGACGGAACATCTGCGATGGCGGTTATTGAGAGAATGTCGTTTTCAACATGGTAGGTATAATCTATAACGAGTCCTTCATAGAAGAAATCGCGGTTTTCCAGATAATCATTATAGACTTTTTCGAATTTCAAGCAAATCTCTTCATTTATCTTAACAGTATGCTCTGAATTGCTTTCGAGGCGCGCGATCTTCACATTCCTTTTGTGGTCGCCGTTATTTACTGTCTCATCTATATGTATTTCTACAGAAAATTCGATGTTTTTATCTTGGAGTTTACTTTCGCATCCGCATAGGAGGACAATAAATATTGATAACATTATGAATGCTAATAGTTTTTTCATGTGATCACCTCAAGTAAATTATACCACAATTTGTTATTTATTTCAAGATTATTGATTTTATTATTAGTTTTTTTCCTACATACAAAGTTTGACATCACATTTCTATACCAAATCGGGATATATTTATTATACCATATTGGTATAATATTGTCAAGAGAAATTTTGAAAATGGTGTGGAAATGAGATTAAAGGAATTAAGGAAGAAAAAAGGAATTTCCCAGCTCAAGCTTGCAATGGATTTGAATATGAATCAGAACAGCGTAAGCAGATATGAAAACGAGGAGCGGGAGGCTGATTATGCGACACTCATAAGGCTTGCCGATTATTTTAACGTTTCCATCGACTATCTTCTCGAAAGAACAGACAATCCGCAAATGAACAGATGACATAATAAATAAGCCGACTCTTTGATGGGTCGGCTTTTATTTGTAAATAGGAATTTATCGGTGAGATGAAAAACGCAAATCTGTAGGGGACGGCGACCTCGACGTCCCGTTTATCATTTGAAATTCACGATTATTTCACGTCTTTTGAGGGACGTCG
>JAZROG010000056.1:0-92621 GCA_045648605.1 Eubacteriales bacterium
GGCTCAAAGCCCTTAACAATAGCGAGATAGCAAAGAACGAATGAAATGGCGAACATTATAAGTGTTTGCCAGAAATTCGGCTGTGCCACCAGCTTAGCTATGCCCGTTGATCCCATAAAATCAACTATGCTGGAAATTATTTCGTTCATTTAATTATCACCCTTTCTGAAGATTTTTCGGTGATAATCAGTTCATTGTAAGGAGAACGTCGTCTGTTGCAACTGTGTCGCCGGACTTAACGTTTACAGAAGCTACTGTTCCATCCTCGGGAGCCTTGATATCATTTTCCATCTTCATAGCCTCAAGAACGAGAAGAACATCGCCCTTCTTAACGGAAGCGCCGGGCTGAACATTTACCTTCATGATATTACCCTGCATAGGAGCCTTGATTGCATTTGCACCGGATGCTGCGGGAGCTGCCTTGGGTGCTGCGGGTGCAGCTGCAGGAGCTGCAGGAGCTGCCGCGGGAGCGGGAGCCGCTGTTGCTACGGGAGCGGCTGCTACGGGTGCTGAATATGCACCGCCAACCTCTTCAACCTCAACCTCATAAAGAACGCCGTTTACTGTTACATTATATTTTTTCATTTTTCTATACCCCTTTAATTATTTAATATTCCACGGCTTATTTGTGCCGCGCTTAAAAGATACAACACGGAAACCGTCTGTGATTCCCTCTTCATTTCTCATTGCAGATATTGCCGCAATTATCGCTGCGATAACAGCACCGTCATCCTGTGCAGCCTGTACAGGTACTGGTGCGGGTGTAGGCGCAGGTGCGGGAGCTGCCTTAAGCTCGGGCTTCTTTTCTTCTGTCTTCTTATTAGGATCCTTATAAAAGATAACCTTAAAGAGAGAAAGAACGAGCCAGATAACGGCAAGAACGCCGAAAACTATAATAAGACCTATAAGAGTTCTTTGCAGTGCATAACCGATTCTGTCGGAAAGCTCCATGCTCGTTGTAAGTCGCTCGGACTCAACAGCATCGCCGACAACTCGTGTTATGATATCGCCTGCTGAAAGCAAAATATTCTTCATATCATCCCTCCTAAATTACAGAGGAAATACGAGATGACGTCTATCGGGGTATATTTCCGATTTCGATGCCAGCATGGAAACCGATGCACAAATTCTCTGACGAAGCTCTGCACCGTCGATGATATCATCGATCTCGCCCTTCTCTGCCGCATCAACGGGAGAAGCGCACATTTCCTTCCACTGTGCTTCAAGCTCTTCTCTTGCTGCCTTGGGATCACTTCCGCCCACCTTGTCATTCCAGAGGAATGCAACTGCGCTTTCGGGAGGAAGAACGCTGATAGCCGCGCTATCAAGAGCAAGTGCGATATCAGCACCGATGCTCTTTGAGCCCATGAGAGTATATGCAGCACCGTAAGCCTTTCCGAGAACTACAGTTACCTTTGAGTTTTCGGAAGAGGTATATGCCATAGCGAGCTTTGCAAGTTCACTTGCATAAGGAGCATTTGCACTTGCTTCGGACATATCAAGACCTACACAGTCAACAAGAGTAACTACCGGAATTCCGAAGGAATCGCACATAGAAACAAACTTTGCAGCCTTTCTTGCAGCCTTTGCGGTAAGATTGCCGCCATCGAGCTTAGGCTGGTTTGCAACAACTCCGCAGAGAATATTTGCAAAGGAAGTAAATCCAACAACGATCTCGGGAGCGTACTCACAATAAAGCTCTGTGAATCTGCATCCGTCGCCAACAAGGCCAAGAACATCCTTCATATCGTATCCGTTTGCGGAAATAATGCTCTTAAGATCGACCTTGCGATTAAGATCGTCATTAACGGAAACCTCAACGATTCCCTCAGCATTATTTGAAGGAAGAATATCAACAAGTCCGCGTACAAAGCCATAAGCCTCTGCCTCCTCTGCCGCGGTATAAGCGGACATTCCGTTCTCTGCGGCGTATTCTGCGCTAGCAGTCTTATCGCCGAGAAGGAAGGGAGAATTTACATAAAGGCTTGTCTTATCCTTTACGGTTACAACAACATCGAACATTGCCGCAGCTGTTGCCGCACTTCCCGCGCAAACGCCGGGAATAACTGCGATCTGGGGGATAACGCCCGAAGCATCAGAAACACACTTCATAAGAAGTCCGTAGCCTGCAAGAGCAGAAACACCGTCATAAACGATCGCACCGCAGCTATCGAAGATGCCGACAACGGGAGCGCCATTCTTTATAGCAGCGCTATAAAGAGAAGCGATCTTCTTTGCGTGCATCTCATCAAAGGCACCCTTCATTCTGGAAGAGTCCTGAGAGAAAGCAAAGACAAGCTTGCCGTTTACTGCACCGTAACCGCAGATAACGCCCTCAAATTCATTTTCATTGTTTTTACGGCGAACGTATGCACCCATCTCGGCGAATGTGCCTGCATCAAAAAGACTTTCGATACGAGAGCGAGCACAAAAACCGTTCTTTGACCCTGCCGCAGAAGAAGCGTCGATATCTCTGAGCATTTCCTTAAGCTTTTCAGCTGTTGTAGCTCTGACATCCTTCTTCGTAAGGCTTGCGGAATTTAAATTTCCGTCCATGTTTTTTACCTCCGTTTATATAACATTTTATTATTTTTTTAATAAATAGTGGATGATAAACCATTCTTCCCCACTATACACAAATTTTATCACAATTCGAACATTTTGTCAAGCAAATTGCAAACTTATTTATCTTTTTACATGTTATTAATTATTTATTAACATAATAAAGAAGAAGAAAATAGTGCCTGCAACAGGCACTATTTTCATTTTAACATCCGCAAGCTTTGAGAACTGTTTTATAAAGCTCAAGCTCGTAATCATAGCTTCTCGGGTTTTCCATTTCACCTCTTACCATTTTTCCGAAGCCTCTCATCATGGCATCGTATCTGTTAAAGGGCTCGCAGGTTTCTTCTGTTGCACTTCCGCACCAACCCGTACTCTTGTTTTCTGCCTTTACAGTAATTATTCCGCCTTCAGTGTACCATTCAAGGGGCTTTATCTGAACGGTTTTCTTTGTTCCTGTAACAACAAGCTGGCGTCTCTCAAAGCCCCCGAGCTCAACCGATGCGGTTTTTGCAAAGGAAATACCGTTTTTATATTCAAAAAACAGCCATTCCGAAGTCTTCGCCTTCCGCACCGTCAACGCCCGTAACACGATTAAGAGGAATAATTTTTTCGGGTCTTCCGGCAATGGTAAGTATCAGGTCAACAAGATGACAGCCAAGGAAGAACATCATACCACCCGGATATTGCTTCAGCCAATCTCGGACAGCCTTTGGATGATAGCAGTTCATCTGTGCTTCAACGCTTATAATATCCCCAAATTCGCCATTCTTTACCTGCTCAAAAAGTTCCATGATATATGGATTATAGCGGTACATATAACCGAGATGAAAAACCTTTTGATTTTTCTTAACGATCTCGATAAGCCTTTCAAAATACGCAAGCTCAATACCACCCGGCTTCTCCATGTGTATATGCTTGCCGTGCTCTGCAGCCATAAGAGCATATTTAGTCAGATAAAGCTCCTCGGTCTCAATTGCTACTTCTTCAATTGTGTTGTCATTCATTATTTCATCGACGGAGAGCACCGGATATCCATCAAATTCCTTTGCTTTTTCAATTTTTTTCCTCTCATTTTCGGGAAAAGCGTATCCAACAAATTCAAAAATATCATTATTTTTCAACAAAGTCTTGAAAATATCATTTCCGTGACTGTTTACACTTGTTCCTATCTTCGCGATTTTGATTTTCTTCATATTTATCACCCATCAAAGCCTTTCCCAATCGAACTGCACAAACTGCGGGAATTTTTTATCAAATGCAAGTCTGTCATAGACCTCGCCACACTCTTCGGGAGAATGAACCTCATCTATAAGACATTCAATATCAAGTCTTCCGAGCGTTATAAGGTCAAGAATAACTCTCATATCATCAAGAGTTGTGAAATATCCGGGATGAGATTCATTTTGGGGACGCGCCATTGTGTGAGCGCCCACAAGAGTAATGCCGGGACCGTGGACTTTTCTATAATAATCAACTGTAAAATCGCTGCTTCTGGTACAGCCCAAAAGCGCAACTCTTCCAAATCTCGCCATGCAATCAAGCGCTTGATTTAAGGCCTCGCCAACTCCCGTAACCTCGATAGCAACCTTTACACCTCCTGTAAGTGCCTTGATATCCGAAACAAAATTGGGATCATAGGGGTCAAAGGCATAGTCCGCACCGAAGCTCAATGCTTTTTGGCGTCTTTCCTTTACGGGATCAACTGCAATAACGGGTGTTGCACCTGCCGCGCGGAGAAGTCCGATAGCTAAAATTCCGAGAGGACCGAGTCCCATTACCATTGCACTTTCGCCTATTTCCAGCCTTGTTTTTCTTATAGCGGCTAAAGGAAATGCTGCAATATGGGCAACAGATGCGGCAGAGGGGCTCACCTTTTCACTTTTTATTTTTACAGCACGGCTTGCGCTAACTACATTATGCAATCTGTGAGTAGTCCAGCACATTGCAACTCTGTCACCGATCTCAAAATCCTTAATCTCACTTCCCTTTTCAACAACAATACCGGAGGTGCTGTATCCGAGAGTTCTCGGGAATACCGCAGGTGCGCCGACCTTTACATCTGTGCCTATGGTTGGGTTACCTGTGAGATTTGCTCTTTCTGTGCCATTACTAATAGTGCTGAAAAGAGTTTTAACTCTTATCTTATCCGGCGCAAGAGCCTGTTCCTTTACATCAAGAAGCTCTGCCTTATTTGCTTCCGTAAAAAACTATCTGCTTATCCATAGAAAAAATCTCCTTTTTCCTTATAAGATAATTATAACGTATTAAAATTTCAAAATAAATATGTTATACTGTAATAAAACACCACTATTCTGCACAGAGGACTATTATGAACCAAGCAAATTTAATTAAACACTTTGATTTGATTCTGTTAAAGCACCAAAACATTCATTCAAATGGAACCGAATTGTTTTTTTGAGGCCCTGCTTTGGGTATGTTACCAAGGGATACGGAAAATTTCTTCACAAGGGAAAAACCTATTTTGCTCGTGAGGGCGACCTTATATATATTGCCACAGGAACAAAATATCAATCGGTTTGGTTCGGAGAGCCGGATATCGAATGGTATTCCATAACCTTTGATTTTTCATCAAAAAATGCTTTTTCTTCCTATCAGTTTCAAATTTTGAAAAATTACTCTACCGAGCTTTTTGAAAAAATGTACGAGGCTTATGAAAATGAGCCGCTGCTTTCCGTTTCATATTTTTATATGCTGCTTAATGATATTTTTTCAAAGCTCAAGCAGGTAGAAAAAAATCCTTTACAAAACAAGATCGAAAAGGCCATTGATTATATTGAGCAGAACTGTTCGGAGCAAATTCACATTGAAAAGCTTGCCAATATGTGCTATATGAGCGAATCGGCTTTTTTCAAGACCTTCAAAAAGGCTACGGGGGTAACTCCTATTGCCTATAAACACAATATCATGATCCAAAAGGCAATAGAAATGCTTTCGGGGACATCCGCCTCGATTGAAGAAGTCAGTACCCTTTGCGGCTTTGCTTGTTCAAACTATTTCAGAATAATCTTTACCAAACTTACAGGTAAAACACCAAAGGAGATAAGAAAAACATTTATAAATGAATAAAAAAGTGGCTGAAATCAGCCACTTTTTTATTATCAATCGCAATTTTCGCAGTTGTGGAAAACCTCTTGAACGTCGTCGTTATCCTCAAGGTGCTCAAGGAGAAGATTCATCTTCTTGATATCATCCTCATTATCGAGAGTAACATAATTTGAGGGGATCATGCTCTCCTCTGCGCTCTCAATGGTATATCCTGCGCCCTCGAGAGCCTCACGAACAGCACCAAGGTCATCGGTCTCGGTGTAGATCTCGAAAACCTCTTCCTCTGCTACAAAGTCGGATGCGCCCGCTTCAAGTGCAGCTTCCATAAGAGCATCCTCGTCAACATCCTCACGCATGATAATGATAACGCCCTTTTCCTCGAACATATAGCTAACACAGCCTGTCTGACCAAGATTTCCACCAAATTTATCAAAATAATGGCGAACCTCGGAGGCAGTTCTGTTTCTGTTATCGGTAGTTGTGTTTACAATAACTGCAACGCCTGCGGGGCCATAGCCCTCATAGCGAAGCTCCTCGTAATCAACATCTGTCTGACCTGCCGCCTTCTTGATCGTTCTCTCAATATTATCGTTGGGAACGTTATTTGCCTTTGCCTTTGCGATAAGGTCGCGGAGCTTTGAGTTAGAAGCCGGATCGGGACCACCTGCCTTGATGGCGATTATCATTTCCTTACCGATCTTTGTAAAAATTTTCGCCTTTTGGGCATCGGTCTTTTCTTTTTTATGCTTGATATTATTCCATTTACTATGTCCTGACATCTTTATTACCTCTTATATTTTTTCTGTTTTCTTAAGACAAATAAGCGAGAATGCGTTTCCGAGAACGGTGTTTGCCGCCTTTGTTATTCTTATTCTCGCCCGACGAACCTCATCATCCTCAGCGGATAGAATCTGACAATTATGATAGAACTGATTGAAGGCAACAGCAACATCGAGGATATATCTTGTGATAATAGAAGGCTCATATGCTTCGATTGCTTCAATGACCTTTTCCTCGAATTTTGAAAGAACGGAAATAAGTGTTCTCTCCTCTGGAGCTGTTATCTTGTTTTCACCTGCGGAGATCTCACTCTTCTGAAGGATAGAACAGGTTCTTGCATATGTGTACTGAACATAAGGACCTGTATTTCCGTCAAAGCTCAGCGCATCCTCCATGATAAAGTTGATATCTCTCATTCTGTTATTGGAGAGATAATAAAAGATTATCGCACCGACGCCAACATCCTCTGCAACCTGCTTTTTATTTTCAAGATTCGGGTTCTTTTCATCGATTATGTCCGTTACCTTCTCGATAGCCTGTGCAAAAAGGTCGCGAAGAAGGATAACATTACCTGTTCTTGTTGCAAGCTTTGCTCCGTTGATGGAAACTGTGCCATAGGGAACATGAACAAGCTCGTTAAACCAATCATATCCCATAAGCTCGACCACCTTGAACCACTGTGCAAAATGGAGGCTCTGACCTGCAGATGTTACATATATCGCTTTATCAAATTTATATTCGTTCTTTCTATATACCGCCGCCGCAATATCACGGGTAGGATAGAGAGTTGAGCCGTCGCGCTTAAGAATAAGGCAAGGAGGCATATTGTATTCCTCAAGGTCAACGATGGATGCACCGTCATCGATCTTAAGAAGTCCGCTGTCACGAAGCTTCTGCACCTGTGCGGGCATCTTATCTGTATAGAAGCTTTCGCCCTTATAGCTATCAAATTCTATGTCGAGAAGCTTATATGTCTGCTTATATTCAGCAAGGCTGACGTCAACAAACCAGCGCCAAAGAGCGAGATTTTCCTCGTCTCCCTGCTCAAGCTTTGTAAATTCAGCTCTTGCTTCATCCTCAAGAGCCTTATCGTTCTCGGCTTCGTTATGGAATTTTACATAAAGCTCAACAAGCTTATCAACTCCGCCTTCTTCAACCTCTTCCTTGCTTCCCCATTTGCGGTAAGCAACGATGAGCTTTCCAAACTGTGTTCCCCAGTCACCGAGATAGTTGATTCCAACGCAGTCATAGCCTGCAAATTCATGAAGCTTTTTGAGAGAATGACCAATAACGGTGGTTCCGAGATGGCCGATATGGAAGGGCTTTGCAACATTGGGTGAGGAATAGTCAAGAACGACCGTCTTTCCATTTCCAAATTCGGGCGCACCGTATTTTTCTCCCTTTTCAAGCGCAGTCATAACACAATCGGAATAGAATTCATCTCCGATATACATATTGAGATAGCCGTTTACAGCCTCTACCTTTGAGAGAAGGTCACACGAGAGAGTTGAAGCAAGGGTCTCGGCAATCTGAACGGGTGAACGGCGCAGTGATTTGCTGAGCTTAAAGCAAGGAAGCGCAAGGTCTCCCATTGCCGCATCCGGAGGATATTCGAGCATATCCGCAACAGCATCAGCCAAAAGTCCCGATTCGGAATTTATCGCATTTATGCCGCACAGAAGCTTTTCTGCAAGTATCTTTTTAAGTTTAAGCATATTTGTCCTTTCAAAACGATTTATTACGCTATTTTTTCACAATTTATTATTATACTACTTTATTTCGGATTTTTCAAGTGTTTTTTATTATTTTCTCCTTCTTCCCGAAAAAACAAGGAAGATAACAACAACAAGACAAGCTACCCCGATCGCGCCAACAAGGATCGGATTGAAGCCGTCACCGGTGGCAGGACTTTGAATTATCATATCAAGCATCTCTTGTCACCTCGCAAATTTTTGCATCCACAAAAGGAATAAGCTCCTCGGGTGACAGAAGAAGCTGCGCACCCTTCATACCGCCGCTGACAGTTATTTTTTCAAAATTTTTCGCACTTTTATCGATATATGTTGGGAATTTCTTTTTCATTCCCACAGGCGAGCAAGCACCTCTCACATATCCCGTAAGTCCAAGCAGATCCTTAACATGCACCATTTCGATTTTCTTATTTCCTGTAACCGAAGCCGCTTTTTTCAGATCTATTTCGCAGCATGAGGGAATACAAAAAACAACATATCCTGTTTTATCCCCATGTGCCACAAGAGTTTTGAAAACCATTTCGGGTGCAAGACCTATCTGCGCGGCAATGTGGGTTCCCGTAAGATCATTTTCATCGGGGACATATTCCATTATCTCATATTTTATCTTTGCAGCATCAAGGATGCGCATTGCATTGGTCTTATTCTTTATCATAAAAGAGTTTCCCCTTCTTTTATCATTTCGAGAGCCGCTTTTCTTTGAGTATCAGTAACCTCGATACCTCCGAGAATTCTGGCGCTTTCTTCTATTCTTCCTGTGCTGTCAAGAGGAATAAGCTCGGTAAAGGCTCTGCCTTCGTTTTCGGTTTTGACGATCTTCAAATGATTATCCGCAAGCGTTGCTATCTGTGCGCTATGGGTAACACAAATGACCTGGATTCCCTTTGAAATCGATTTAAGCTTAATTCCAACCTTTCGGGATGTACCGCCCGAGATTCCCGTATCTATCTCGTCGAAAATAAGAGTATCAACAGAATCCTTATCCGCAAGAACGCTCTTCATTGCAAGCATTATTCTTGAAAGCTCACCGCCCGAAGCAATTTTTATCATGCTCTTCAGTGGCTCGCCTGCGTTTGTTGCAACGAGAAATTCAACATCGTCAAAGCCGTTTGCTCTCGGCTCTGACGGCGCTATACTTACATCAAAGCGTACCTTTGGCATATCAAGGAACACAAGAACATCCATAATTCTGTCTCGCAAAACAGCTGCTGCTCTCTGCCTTGTTTTTCTCAAGTCCTCTGCTTTTTCGGTCATTTCCGCCTTTATTTTCGAAAGCTTTTCTTTATATTCGGCAATCTTGTCGTCCGACTGCTCAATCATATCAAGCTTTTCGGCAATTTCATTTCTGAAATCAAGAATTTCGGTTATAGTTGAGCCATATTTTCTTTTCAGCTTTGCAATGGCATCAAGTCTTCCTTCGATTTTATTGAGTCTTGCTGTTGGGTCGCCCTCAAAGCCGTCAGAAGAAAATCCCTCAACGGTAAGTGCGATATCCTCTATCTCATATCTGTAATTTTTCAGCTTTTCCGCAAGCTCCGACGCCTCCGGAATAACATCGGAAATCGACAGCACCGACTGCGCCGCCCTATCAAGAAGATATGTCACAGACGCGCTCTTTTCGCTTGAATGGAGAATACGGTATGCAAAGGCTGTCTGCTTTTGTATCTTTTCAAGATTACGAAGCCTTGCACATTCGGCTTCAAGAGCATCCTCCTCGCCCACTTTCAGACGCAGGACGTCTATTTCGCCTATCTGAAAGCGGTATATCTCAATAAGTCGGTTCTTCTCCTTATCTCCGCTTTCAAGATTTTCCAGCTTTTCCTTTATGTCGGTATATTCACCATAGCATTTTTTATAAGCCTCAAGCGCGCCGCTGTTTTCGGCAAAGGAATCAAGCAGAGATATATGGCTCGATTTCGTAAGGAACAGCAAGCTGTCATTTTGTCCGTGAATATTGATAAGAGATGATGCTATCTCCTTTTGGATAGAGGCAGTTATAGCTCTTCCATTCAGCTTAACGGAGGATTTTCCATCATCAGTTATGCTCTTTTGGAGCATGATAGCCCCATCATCCGCATCAAAGCCAAGCTCCGTAAGCCTTTCAAGAGCAGAAGGTGAAAGGTCAGTAAATACACCGCATACCGTTGCCTTTTTTTCGCCCGTTCTTATAAGCTCGCGCTGTATCTTGCCGCCCATCAGCATATTTATGCTGTCGATAATTATCGATTTTCCCGCGCCTGTTTCACCTGTTAGCGCAGTAAATCCCCCCGACAGATCAACATCGAGGCTTTTTATAACGGCAATATTCTCAATATGAAGTGAAGAAAGCATTTTTGCTCCTTAGAAAACACGCATTATTGTTTTTACCTGGTCACATATACCGTTTGCTATCTCTTTTGCACGTGTTACGATAAGGATGGTATCATCTCCCGCAACGCTGCCGAGAATATCCGAATGTCTGATATTATCGATACCGATCGCAACTGCATTTGCCATTCCGGGATATGTTCTTACAACAACGATATTTTCGCCCACCTCAACACTGATGATCGAAGCGGCAAAAGCGGCATTGAAATCGGCACCGCTTACATTCTCACCGGAAATCGGGCGAATATAACGGTATTTACCCTTATTTGTCTGGGTCTTTGTAAGCTTCAACTCCTTGATATCTCTTGAAGCGGTTGCCTGTGTTACATCAAAGCCCTCTGTTTTCAGCTTTTCAATAAGCTCGTCCTGTGTTTCGATCTCATATCTTAAGATCAGCTCCAAAATTTTTTCCTGTCTTGCAGATTTCATCATAATTTATATCCTTTCAATTATAGTCATATGTGCATTTTTGAATGAAGCGTATTATAAAAACCGCGTTCCTTCAATTTTATAAGCTTTGCAACCGATTCGGAGCGCTTTATCCTTACCGAATCGCCCTTATATATCTCAAAATTGACCTTTCCGTCAAGGGTGAGATAAAGGTTCTTTTCCCTCTCGCATATATTGCGCACGGAGAGCACCGCATCATCCGAAAAAATGATAGGTCTCGCCGCAAGATTATGAGAGCAAATGGGTGTTACGCATATACACTTCATCTTGGGGTCAATGACGGGTCCACCCGCCGACATCGAATATGCGGTTGAGCCTGTTGGGGTTGAAAAAATGAGTCCGTCTGCCCTATAAGATGTAACGACGGTCTCCCCCTCCGAAAGCTCAAGATCAACCATTCTTGCTATAGAACCGTTAGAGATAACGGCATCGTTGAGAGCCGAAGCGCGGTTTACAAGCTGCTTTCCTTTTCTGTAAACAGAAACATCAAGCATCGACCGCTCCTCAATTCTGTAATCATCCTCAAAGAGCTTTGACAGCATATCTATCTCGTCCGCTTCCATCTCTGCCATATAGCCAAGTCTGCCGAGATTTATTCCGAGTATCGGTATTCCCGAGGAAAGGCAATATCTCGCGGCAGAAAGTATTGAGCCATCACCGCCGAGAACGATTATAACATCCATTTCTCGGTACAAAGAAGAATTAGGTACAAATTTAAGCTTTGATGAAAGTGCTTCATTACGCTTGATTTTGTCCATCATAAGCTCACTTACAAATATCTCCGAGGGATATTCCGAAAGAAATTCGCAGACCCTTGCCGCGGCTTCCGACTTTTCTCTTATATTGAAATTAGTAACCAGTCCAATCTTTTTTATGTTCATCCTATCCCCTCCCTTCGTTTTTTACAAGAGCATGGATTTTGGCTCTGTCAATTATAATGTCATTTATATTTTTTGAAAAAATTGCAAGATACTCAATGTTTCCGTCACCGCCATCAATGGGTGAGCGCATAATATCACGGCAGAAAAGACCGACATTTTCTGCATTTTGGGTAACTCTTATTATCGCCGCTTCTCTATCCTCTTTTTTCTTTACGATGCCACCCTTTCCAACGGCTGCTCTCCCTGCTTCAAATTGAGGCTTTATAAGAGAGATAAGTATTCCACTCGGCGAAAGCACCTCTGAAATCCCCTTATGCATATATGTCTGAGAGATAAAGGAAACATCCATCACAGCCAAATCAAATGGATTCGGAAAATCATTTTTGTTTAAATTTCTTGCGTTGTATCCTTCAATATTTACGACTCTTTCATCCGAGAGAAGCGAAGCATCAAGCTGTCCGTGGCCCGAATCTACTGCAAAGACCTTTTTTGCGCCTCTCTGAAGAAGTAAATCTGTAAATCCGCCCGTTGATGCTCCGATGTCTATACAAACAAAGCCTGCGGGATCTATTCCGAATTTATCAAGAGCGCCTTCCAGCTTCAGCGCACCTCGGCAAACGTATTTTTCCTTTTCAACGCCGACAGAATGCTCTGTATTTTCGTCAAGCAGCTCTGATGGCTTTTGCAAAATTCTGCCATCGAGAGTGATCTTGCCGCTCTCGATAAGCTCCTTTGCGGCATTTCTGCTTTTTACATAGCCATTCTGCGCGAGATAAACATCAACTCTTATCATGATTCTCTTATAAGCAGATAATCTGCAAGCGACAGAAGATTTTCTGAGCCTTCATACCCCGAAATTGCATCTTTTGCTTCATTTGTAAGGGAAAAAGCATATTTTTCAGCTTCTTCGATGCTCATAAAGGTAAGAAAAGTGCTCTTGGAATTTTCCGCATCGCTTCCAATGGGCTTGCCGAGAAGCGCTTCATCACCTGTTACATCAAGGATATCGTCCTTTATCTGAAAGGCAAGACCGATGCCTCTTGCATACTTAAGAGCATCATCCATTCTCTTATCGCCGTCAAAAATTCCCGCTGCATATGCGCCGAGCCTTGCCGAAACCTCGATAAGAGCACCGGTTTTAAGCGCTTGAAGCTTTTTAAGCTCATCAAGGCTGAGGCTTGTTTTTTCGCCTCTCATATCGATTATCTGTCCTCCTACCATTCCCCGCTCTGCCGCGGCAGATGACAGCGCCCTCACAGCAAGGCAGGAAAACTCGGGAGAAGTATGGGGATTTGATGCCGCAACGCCAAATGCCTTGAGCGCAAGTGCATCTCCTGCAAGAAGTGCGGTTGCCTCACCGAAAACCACATGATTTGTCGGTTTTCCGCGACGCAATTCATCATCATCCATCATGGGAAGATCATCATGAATAAGGGAAAATGTATGGATCATTTCAAGCGCAGCCGCAAAAGGCAATGCGCTTTTTTCTTTTCCGCCGAAAAGCTTGCATATTTCAAGCGCAAGATAAGGTCTTATGCGCTTTCCGCCTGCAAAAAGGCTGTATTTCATCGAATCCTCGACGCTTTTCGTATCCTCATCTATCTCACCAAAGGTACTCATGAGATATTCCTCTGTAAGACGGGCCGACTCTTTCATCGAAGAAAAAAGCTCATCAAATCTATTATTCATCTTCTGTATTAAAATCCCTCTCGGTGAGATCACCGTTCTCGTCCTTCTGCAATATCCTTATCTTCTTTTCAGCCTCGTCAAGCATTCCTCCGCAGGTACGAACGAGCTTGATCCCCTCTTCATAAAGAGCAAGTGCGCTATCGAGATCTGCACTTCCGTTTTCGAGACTTTTTACAATTTCCTCGAGACGAAGCATGGAATTTTCAAAATTTTGTTTATTTTCAGCCATTTATTTTTCCTCTTTTTTAATATCGGTAACCGTCGCTATTATCTCACCGTCACGGAGAACATTTTTGAATGTATCGCCGCACCTGACACTGTGAACGCTCTTTATGAGCTTACCATCGGTGCTATAGCTGGCGCTATATCCTCTTGAAAGCACAGCCAATGGACTGAGAGCCTCAAGAGAAGCAACCTTTTCCTTATAAAGCGACTTTTTTCGCTCAAAAATTCTGATGAAATTACCATCAAGCCTGTCAAGAAGCCGGGTGACCTTCATTCTCTTGGTATCAACAAAGTTCATAGGCGAGCGCAAAAAAGGTGACGAAGAAAGTACCGTAAGCTTTTTTCTTCTGCTCTCCACAGAGGAGGAAGCAAGAAGGGAAAGCTTCTTTTTTGCGTTTTCAAGCCTCATATAAAGCTCTGACTGCTCCGGCACTGCAAGCTCTGCGGCAGCAGAGGGTGTTGATGCTCTGACATCGGCTACAAAATCGCAAATCGTAAAATCACTTTCGTGTCCTACCGCTGAAATTACGGGAATTTCGGATGCAAATATCTCTCTTGCAAGAGCCTCATTATTAAATTCCCAAAGATCCTCTATTGAGCCGCCGCCTCTGCCGATGATTATAACATCGACGTTTTTATTTTGATTAAAATATCTTATTCCCATGGCAAGCTGTGCTGCGGCACCGTTTCCTTGAACAAGAGACGGATAAAGAAGCATTTCGGCAAGAGGGAATCTTCTGCCGAGAATTCTTGTCATATCCCTTATTGCCGCGCCTGTAGGGGAGGTTATTATACCTACGCGCTTCGGATATCTCGGAAGAGGCTTTTTATATCTTTCATCAAATAGACCTTCTTCGCTAAGCTTTTGCTTAAGCTGCTCATAGGCATAGTAAAGAGAGCCTATTCCATCGGGCTGGAGATCGTCCACTATTATCTGATATCTTCCCGAATCCTCATAAAGAGAAATTCTTCCGTGGGCAACGACCTTCAGACCGTCCTTTGGTACAAAGGGAAGCCTTGAGGCATAAGAACGCCACATAACACCTGCAATCGCTGCTGACTCGTCCTTTAGGGAAAAATATAGATGTCCCGATGAATATATTTTAAAATTTGACAGCTCGCCCCTAACGTATATATCCGAAATAAACTCGTCACTCTCAAGGAGTGTCTTTGCATATCCGTTAAGCTGTGCAACCGTCACTATAACCTTCTTATATGGATCCATTTTGATCTATCCTTTCGGAGAGATATTTTCTTCTGCAAAGCAGTGCAGTACCCGCCGCATTGTCGGATGAAAAAACAGGCTCGGCAAAGAATGTATTTTTTCTCGAACGAAGCATATTCTTTATTATAGAGTTACTCATAACACCACCCGAATACACGATCGGCATTTCTCCGCATTCCTTGCCCAGGTTCTCGGTAAGAGAAACAAGAGTTCTACCAACAAAATCGAAAACCGCAGCACTGACAAGGCTTCTGTCACCGCACTCTCCATAAAGCTTCAGGGCTTGATTTTCCATTCCCGATGCATTGCAGCAAAGCCCCTTTACGGAAATTTTGAATTTTGGTATCTTCTTTTCATTTTCGAGGGCAAGAGCCTCCATTTCTCTTCCGCAAGGGAACATTAGACCCATGCTGACACCCGCGCGGTCTATTACCTGACCGAAATTCAGATCCTCGGTGCCCCCCGCAAGAGTTACGGAAAAGGAATCTTCAAAGGGCTTTACCAAAAGAATTTCTGTAGTTCCGCCCGAAACATGAAAAGCGGCAAAAGCCTCCTCCGAAAGCAAATGAAGACCGCCCGAGGAATAAAGCGCAGCCATAATATGACCGCTCTGATGAGAGAAAGCATATATCGGCGCACCGCTTGCGGCCTCCATGGAATATGCCACATTCTGTCCAACCAGAAAGCAAGGCATATAGGAATCCTCTGCATCTCTCGGCTTTGCGGAATAACCTATGGCAGCTATTCTTTTTCCATAAAGCATCTCACCCGCCTCTTTTAGTAAGGGGGGAAGATTTTTAATATGTGCAAAGACGGCATCGCTCTGTCGAAGCCCTCTTTCACCTTGCTTTACAGGAAGAAGCTGCTTAAAATTTGCGATTATATTACCCTCAAGATCAGAAATGGCAACAGATGTTGTATAATTGCTTGTGTCGATCCCCACAAAGCAAGCATCCTTTTCTGTCATTCCTTTTCACCAACGTCATTTTTTACAGCATTCAAAATACCGTTGATGAACGCCTTTGCCTTTTCATCATCGAATTTCTTTGAAAGCTCAACAGCCTCGTTTATTGAAACTCTTGAAGGAATATCATCGGCAAAAGCAAGCTCATAAACAGCAAGACGCAGAATGGCTCTTGAAACTCTTGTGAGTCGCTCTGTTTTCCATCCCACGGAATGCTTTGCAATAAGAGCATCGATCTCTTCTCTCTTTTCACAAACCGAGAAGTATGCTTCCTTTATAAATTTGTCATTTGGTATCTCGCGTGACTCAGCGGAGCTTTCAAAAATTTTCTCCTTATCCTCATCTGCGCGAAATTCTGTTTCATATATAAGCCCAACTATATATTCACGGGCTTCTCTTCTTGAAATTCTTACTGCCATGTACAATTTGTCCTTTCAAAATACTCTTATATATTATATATTATCTTAAACAAAAAGTCAATCACAAAATGAATATTTTTTCCGAATATTCGCATTTTTTCGTATATTTATTTTTTTGGAGTACATTTTAAATGAAAAAAACGATTTATTCACTGCTTGTTTTGTCGATTATTATAATATCTCTTTTTCTCGGAGATCACTTGATAGAAAATGCCGAGAAAATTGCCTTGCCTGCAAGCACGGAGCACATCAAATGGGTGGAATTTTCCGTACCGAAATCCGCGCTTGATGAGGCACTTGCCCTCGACATTGCCACCCATGCAACAGAAGAGCACATCCCCATCCACCACTCACTTGCATATATTGCGGCAAAGAATTACGGCAGCTTTGATAAATACAAAAAAGGTACACTCACAAATATCGGTACCGATATTTATTCGCTTTCTAAAAAAATGAGCGAAAACAAGCTTTATAATTACTATTTTTCTTCTTACGGCGCTTTGCTCAGCGGATTCGTGGGAAATTACACAAAAATTTACGAAAACGGAGAAAAAGAAAGCGGATATGGGCTTCGTGTTTTTTCGCCCATTGCCGCTGGATATTATTATAATGATTATGACGATTTCGGTGCATCGCGTTCGTACGGTTACAAGCGCTCACATCTGGGACACGATATGCTCGGAAGCGTTGGTACTCCAATAATTGCCATAGAAAGCGGCAGAGTTGAAGCTGTGGGCTGGAATCAGTACGGAGGATGGCGAATCGGTATCCGCAGCTTTGATGGGCTTCGGTACTATTACTATGCACATCTTCGAAAGGATCACCCCTATAATGACATCTATGAGGGGAAAATAGTGAACGCTGGAGAGGTAATCGGCTATCTCGGCATGACAGGCTACAGTGCAAAGGAAAATGTGAACAATATCGACACACCTCATCTGCACTATGGCATTGAGCTTATCTTTTCTCCCGAGCAAAAGGATGGATATAACCAAATTTGGATAGACGTTTATGCTATCTCGCAATTTTTATATAAGAACAGAAGCGAAGTTGCTTATGACAAAAATACAAAAGAGCACACAGCAAAATATTATTATGTTTATCCCGAAACACCCGACTGAATTTTGGAAAAATGGCAGGCTCAAAAAAGAACCTGCCATTTTATCATGTATCAGAAAGGAAGCTCGTCACGCATAAAGCCTCTTGTGTCAGCGTGTCTGCCCGCTTCGTCGGTGATAGAAACACGGAGGAATTTTGCTCTGTCATCAAGCTCAAAATCCGCGCTTGTAATAAATCCGTCGATTGGAGCATGGGAACGTCTCGGTGTTTTGCTGCCGGTAAATGCAGCAATATGCTTTACAGGCGAGCACTCGATATGAATCTTATTCCCCTCGATGGAAACCTCTTTTATAATGGGACCCATTGAGGAATACATTTCTCCCTTTTCGATGGCATCAACTATCGCTCCGTATTCAAAGCTTTCGGGCATAATCATGGCAAATCCGCCAAATGAATCGCAGCCGGGTGTTCCCTCTTCTCTGCCGTTGTGATTATCGTCTGCGCTGTGGCATCCAATGCGCTTTCCTGCGCAGAGAAGCTTATCGTAAATTCCTGCATTGTATTCCGCATGATTGCCACAAAAGCTGGAATAATTACACATTTCCATGCTGCAGAAGCCGTCATATGCAAGAATAGTTGCCTCATCCTCCATTGACCAGAATGGATGGTTATATGTTGCAACAAAGCCATTTTCCTTTGCAAGGCGAAGCATATAATTGATATATTCGGGAGAATAAACCCTTGCGTTTTCTTCGCCAACTCGGTCGAATTTCTTGAAAACCTCCTCGGGCGCGTACCTTATATATCTTTCGTCATAACAGACTATTGCAGTATTATCGGGGTCTTTTGCAATGAAATTTATATGAATTTCACTGTTATAAGCATCATATTTGTGAGTCGGTCTTATGTAGCTTTCGTAGCCTGTAAGTAAAATGAAATCACTTTCGGCAAGATCTGTGTGCTTTTTCGGATATTCGTGATCGGAGATACAGAGAATCGAATATCCGTTTCTTTTATACATTTCTTTAAGCTGCTCGGGGGTCTTTTTTCCGTCCGAGAAGGTGCTGTGACAATGAAGATTTGCCTTATATTGCTTTTTGTCGGGTGATATGAGGTACATTTTTATTTCCTTTCTTATTCTTCTTTACCCTCGATGAAGTATGTTGCTTCCATATCAGCAGTGGAGAGGGCGAAAGCCAACGGAAACATTTCAAATGCGCTTCCAACATTCAGCTTTTCATCGGGGCCTGCGCCTGCAAAGCCCATATGATAGCGAATGGCAAATGCTTCATCGCGTGTAAGGCGCATATATCCCGAAATGATATACACCGATTTTTCACCGTGTCCGTAAGGAAGCCTGTCTTCAATGGAGTATGACGGTACGCTCTTCCAAACACCGTCTTCCTTTACATTTCTTGTTCCAAGCTTATAAAAATTGGTTTTGCAGATGTCATGAAGCAGTGCTGCGATTGCAATAGTCTCCTCGGAATAATTCATTCCGTAAAGTTCTTTCGCTCTTGGTCTTGACATATAATCAACAAGGCAATCATAAACATTCAGCGAATGCACAAGAAGTCCTCCAGGGTATGAACCGTGATAACGTGTGCTTGCGGGCGCATCAAAGAAATCACAGGAGGTGGACATAAGATAATCAAGAAGCTTTTCCGAGCCCTCTCTGGTTATCTTTGATTTATAAATTTCAATAAATTTTTCTTTAAGTAATTCTTTATCCATAAAAAACTCCAAGCTCATAACTTTCGCAATGTGAAATCAAAACTTATAACTTTTGCGAAGCAAAATCATAACCTATGCAATTAGGGCGCAGAAATGCGCCCTAATTGTATAATCATTATGCCCAGCTCATTGTTGTGGGCTTTTCCTCGTAAATTACGATATCACGGAGGAAGGAAACTGCCTTGCGGAGTCCTTCGTCGATAGACATTACGCTGTCCTCATGCTCGATGGAAAGAACTCTGTCATAGCCGCAGAGACGGAGATTGCTGACAAGGTCTCTCCAATATGTCTCGTTGTTACCATATCCAACTGTGCGGAATACCCATGATCTGTGAAGCTCGTCGCCATAGTGCTTTGTATCGAGAACACCATTCTTTGCGGTGTTGTACTTATCGATCTTTGTATCCTTTGCGTGAACATGATAGATTGCGCCCGCAAGCTCACGAATAGCTGCAACGGGATCCATTCCCTGCCAGATAAGGTGAGAGGGGTCAAAGTTTGCACCGATAACATCTCCTACAGCTGCACGGAGCTTAAGAAGAGTTTCGGGGTTATAAACGCAGAAGCCGGGGTGCATCTCAAATGCGATATGAGGAACACCGTGTGCCACTGCAAATGCGCCCATTTCCTTCCAATAAGGAATGAGCTTTTCATTCCACTGCCAATCGAGAATAGCAAGGAAATCCTCGGGCCAAGGGCAGGTTACCCAGTTGGGGTACTTGGAGCCTTCGCTGTCACCGGGACATCCTGAGAAGCCGATGATGGTATCAACACCGAGCTTTTCCGCAAGGAGGATAGCATTTCTGAAATCCTCATCATACATCTTTGCGGTTGCCGCATCGGGATGTAGAGGGTTGCCATGGCAAGCAAGAGCACAGATCTCAACATCGTACTTCTTGAATGTGGCAACAAACTCGTCATATTTCTTTTCATCAGCAAGAAGCTCTGCGGGGTTGCAATGAGCCTTGCCGGGATATCCGCCCGCACCGATCTCAACGGTATGTACACCGAGACCCGAGAGGATGGAGAGAGTCTCATCAAGAGACTTTGTGCCATAAAGATTAGCTAAAACACTTAATTTCATGATAAAATATTCCTTTCTAATTGATAGAATTTTAACTACCTAATATAATACACTTTTTTTCCGAATTTTTCAAGTGATTTTTGCTTTTATTTTTCGATATCGGCATACTGCACAAAAATTCAAGCTGCATTTTGTGCAAATGATAATATTATAAATATCTATTGCTAATATTAATTTTTTATGATATAATATATGATGATTATTTATGATTTTAGCGAGGCTTTTATGAGGATAGAAACCGATATCGAAAGAAACGGAAAAACGGTTCTTGAAATTTTAAAAAAAGAACTGCGTCTTTCCTCCAAAATGATAACCTCGCTAAAGAAAAGTCCGACGGGAATCACCGTTGACGGAGAGCACGTGACTGTCAGAAGAATTTTACGCACGGGTGAGATCCTTCAAATTGAGACAGAAGACAAGGTGCAAAACGAAAATCTTATTCCTACAGAGCTTCCCCTTGACATTTTATATGAGGATGATGAGATAATCGCTTTAAACAAGCCGCCTCATATGCCAACGCATCCCTCTCACGGTCATTTTTCCGACACACTTGCAAACGGACTTTGCTTTTATATGCAAAAATCGGACGAGCCGTTTGTTTTCCGCTCTGTAAACAGGCTTGACAGAAACACAAGCGGTATTGTTCTCGTTGCGAAAAACAGGATAAGCGCAAACAGACTTTATGAATCTATGCAAAAGGGGCTTATTAAGAAAAAATATATCGCCCTTATCTGCGGAAATCCCGTCCCAAAAAAGGGAACGATCGACACATATATCAGGCGGCGCGAGGAAAGCATAATCACTCGCGAGGTATGCACATCCCTTCCCGATGCCTCAAGAGCCATAACCCATTATGAGGTTCTTTCAAGCAACGGTGCTCTGAGTGCAGTGATAGCAAGCCCGATAACAGGCAGAACACATCAATTAAGGCTTCATTTCGCTCATCTTGGCGCGCCCATTCTCGGGGATGACCTTTACGGCAGTGAATCCGATGAGATTCCAAGACAGGCGCTTCATGCTTATTATCTTTCCTTTCCTCATCCGATATGGGGAAATGAAACCGAGATTTTCGCACCGCTCCCCGATGACATGGAATCTGTTGCAAAAAAACACAATTTGAAGATTGAGGTATAAAAACGTGGATAATTATATCAGGACATACGGAATCGAAAAGAAAAGAAAAAGGCTGCCCCTTGCATCAAAGATCATCTTTGGTATCACGGCTCTCACGTCAGCTTTGCATATCATCTCGGCATTTTGTGCCGATTTTGCGGATTTTTTCAATCAGAATATCAGCTCTGCGGTTCGTTTTATAACGGCAAAAATAACTGATCCCTTGCCTTTTTCCTTAGCAGAAGCTCTTATTTTGCTTATTCCCGTAATTGCATTCATTCTTATACGCTATGCCGCAAAAAATCATGCCGATTCCTGGGGATCTGTTTTCACATATATCGCTTCTCTTTTGTCTGTAGCCTGCCTTTTTTATGTTCTCTTTTTCTGGTCATTCGGTGTTGGATATAATACTGCCACAATTGACAAAAAGCTTGGTCTTGATAGGAAAGAGGTCACAACGGAGGAGCTTTATAATACCGCAGTTATCCTCGCAGAAAAAGTAAACGAAGAATCAAAAAATGTTGCATTCCGTTCAATGAATTTTTCCATCATGCCTTATGATATCAGTGAGCTTTCCGAAAAGCTGAATGCGGATTACAGGGCATTTTCAAATGACAACAGATTTATCTCAAATTTCAAAAGCAATATAAAGCCTGTTATCCTGAGCCGCCCGATGTCTTATACTCACATCACGGGAATATATTCCTATTTTACGGGCGAGGCAAATCTGAACACCCATTTTCCCGATTATACTCTTCCCTTTACCGCCGCGCATGAGCTTGCTCATCAGAGAGGTATTGCACGGGAGGATGAGGCGAATTTCATAGCCTTCCTTGTATGCAAGGACAGCGAAGACCCATATATAAGATACAGCGCGTATATCAATATGCTTGATTATATCTTCAATGCACTCTATATTGCAGACGTTGAGCTCTATACACAAGCTCTCAAAAAGCTAAACGGAAATATACTTTATGAGCTTATTGCGTATTCCGATTTCTTTGAGCAGTTCAGAGATTCCCTTGCAAGCTCGGTAAGCGGCACCATCAATGACACTTATCTTAAGATCAACGGTACCGAGGGCGAAAAAAGCTATGGTATGGTGGTCGATCTTGCTGTTGCATATTACAAGGTTCACTAAATAACGAAAGGAGCTTAAATGATGAAAAAAAGAAGCCTTTGTCTTCTTCTGGCTCTTACGATGGCTGTTACACTCCTTTTTCTGCCGAGAGTCAATGCGGACGAAGAGGATATCCCAACGATATTTATAGGCAACGAGGCTTGGTATAAGCATTCTATTCTTCCGCTTATCTCGGCAGGCGATGAATATCTTGTTCCAATTTCCGTTTTCAGCTCCTTTGATTGCCTTACCACAAGCATAAGAGAGGAATATAACTGCTATCTGATAAAGAAAAATGACGGCAAGTTTATTTCCATATCCGCAAAGAGCGGCAGATATCTTTCACATGACGGCGAACGAGGAGATATTGCTGTTTCGACCGACGAAAATGAGCTTTATGTTTCTGCACTTACCGTTTCCGAAATACTCGAGATAGGATTTGAGCACGCGGTTTTCTATGACAAGAATATTGTCAGATTATATCTTGACGAATCACTTCAGCCACTTGAAATCCTTATTGACTATTATGTTACCCTTGTCGATAATTATGTCGGCAGTGCGGGAATAGGCGGAATCGCTGTGAGAAGAGAGGTATTTTCATTCTTCTCGGATCTTTCGGGCATGATCAACGCAGAGATAAACGCACTTCTGAGTGCTTCGTCCGAGCAAGGAATTTCAATGACATTTGCAATATCGGAAAAATTCATTTCCCAAAGCAAAAATATACCTTTAATTCTTAACATGGCTGCCGCAGGTCACACATTTGCAATAAAGATCGAGCAAAGCAGCGATATTTCTCAAACAGAGCAAGCAATATCCGTAAATGAAAAGCTCTATGCCATGATAAAGAGAAAAACACTTCTCGTTCTTTCTCAAGGCAATAAAAACGAGCTTAAATCAATGGGCTATATCCCCATTAACGACAGCTATCGTCTGAGCAATATTGCAGGAGCTTCAACAGTAAATTTCAATATAAACGATACCATTTTCTTTGACAAGCTAAATGCTGACAGCATAACTAAATTCAGGGAGATCATTGCAGCGGCAAAGGACGGCGGCAAGACCGTCACCGCGATCAATGCTCTTGTTGGAAATTAAGAGGTGAAAAACATGAACGAAAAGAAAAAAATACTTATAGTTGAGGACGAAAGCAACATTGCCCAGCTCCTTGCAGTTAATCTCATGCTGGCGGGCTATGAATATGATATTGCTTCGGATGGCGAGGAGGGTCTAAACAAAGCACTCACGGGAACCTTCGACCTTATTTTGCTTGACCTGATGCTCCCGAAAATGAACGGCTTTGAGGTCTGCGCAAGAGTAAGAAAAAAGCTTTCGACTCCTATCATCATGGTAACAGCAAGAGAAGAGGAAAAGGACAAGATACTTGGACTTGACACCGGCGCCGATGATTATGTTACGAAGCCTTTTTCCTTCAGTGAGCTTCTTTCGAGAATAAAGGCTAACATAAGACGTAGCGCAAACGAGCTGGTAAATCCCGAAAAGACGGTGAGCGACGAGCAAAAAAGCATTACGGTACGCGGACTTTCCATCGACACCGAAAAATATGATGTTACTCTCGATGGTGAGCCGATCTCTCTTTCGCGCCAGGAATATGATCTTCTTCTTTTCCTTGCAAAGAATCTTGGCAAGCCATTCACTCGCGAGCAGCTAATGGAAACTGTTTGGGGATATGAGGGATATCTTGGCGATATCAGAGCTGTTGACGTTACCGTTTCAAGACTCCGCGCAAAAATCGAAAAAGACCCCGGTGAGCCCGAATACCTGCTTACAAAGCGCGGCATCGGTTATTATCTCAAATAAATAAAAACGAGGAATAGACATTATGCAAAAGAGTCTGTATTCCAAAATAATACTTATTCTTGTGGTTTTTATAATCACTGTTATGAGCGTTGTTGCCGTTGTTCTTCTCGGCAATATCTATAGCTACTACTCCGGTGCGTTTTCGGATATTATGGAAACCACCTTTTCAAAGGATTCTCCGCTTTATATGGAGCTTGAGGGCGCTCTTGACAGCAGCGACTATGTTCGCCGCCAAAAGGAGACCCTGCTCTCGTACAGCAGTATTCTGGGCATTGACAGCTATCGAAATTTCTATATTCTCGATATGAACGGAAACTATCTTGACAGCTCGGATTCTTCGAGTAAATCCTATCCCGAAAAAACTCCGAATCTTATCAGTGCGATGAATAAAAAGACCTCCGGCACACAAAGTCAGGCGGTCTCATATACCGATTTTGCCCTTTATCTTGAGGGCGATGAGCGCTCATGCATCATTTATATCAGAGACTCACAGGACGATATGAGACAGCTCAGCTGGATGCTCTTTACCATCATTCTTCAATCCATCCTTATCGGTCTCGTTATTGCGGTGGTACTCGCATTCTTTCTCTCAAAGGCAATAACCGCTCCTATTCAAACCCTTACAAAGAGCGCAAAGCTTGTTGCTGCGGGAGATTTTTCCCACAAGATAGAGGTCCACTCAAAGGATGAGATAGGAATTCTCACAGACACCTTCAATCACATGAAAAAGAGACTCAAAACCACTCTTGACGAGGTTGCGGGTGAGCAAAAAAAGCTTGAAACCGTATTTTCTCATCTTCAGGCGGGTGTCATAACCTTCTCCGATGACGGCAAGGTTCTGAATATCAACCAATTTGCCATTGAGCTTTTCGGGGACAAATTCAGCGAACGCTTCAATCTCTCCACCATGCTCAACCTTTTCGATATCCAAAGTGCAACCGAAAACGGAAAAGATGACCTTCCGGATGAGAGCAACATAATTTTTGACGAAGTGGTCTTTGCCTCGAAGGTTCTTGAGGTTAATTTCGGCGGTATCAGATATAACGAGGGCGGTGAGATGCGCGACGGTATAATCACCGTAATTCACGATGTAACCTCACGTTATGAGCTTGAAAAATCAAGACGAGAATTTGTTGCAAATGTTTCTCACGAGCTTCGTACCCCTCTCACCGCCATAAAGGGTGCCTGCGAAACTGTTCTTGAGCATCCTGAGCTTCCGGATGAAATAAGATCAAAGCTTCTTGAGATGACTGTAAGCGAAAGCAACAGAATGACAGGAATCGTAAGAGACCTGCTCACTCTTTCAAGACTCGATAACAAACGCACAAAATGGCAGATTGTTGAATATGACATCGGCGACAGCTTGCGCCATCTATGCGATGTAATGAATGTTGATGCCACCTCTCATGACCATAAGCTCATGCTCCAGACAGGTGAGAACATTCCAAAGATCACCGCAGATAAGGACAGAATAGATCAGGTAATCGTTAATCTTATTTCAAATGCAATAAAATATACCCCCGACGGCGGTACTATCGTCGTCAGCAGCTCCCTTGCAGACAAGGATAATATCCTCATACGCATAATGGATAACGGTTTGGGTATCCCCGAAAAGGATCTGCCCAGAATTTTTGAGCGCTTCTACAGGGTTGAAAAGGCGCGCACCAGCGACACGGGCGGCACAGGCCTTGGACTTGCTATTGCCAAGGAGCTTATTGAAGCGCACGGCGGAAATATCAGAATACAAAGTAAGCTGAATATCGGAACGATTGTCGATATTCTTCTACCTATTAAAACCAAGCTTCAAAACGAGCCCGAGGAATAAAAGCTACAAAAAGGAGGAACAAAGAATGAAGAGGTCCGAAAAAAAGACCGAATTTATAAAAACAATTATCATCACATTTCTTTTTATCGTTGTTATGCTGATGGTTTTGCTTCATTTTGACGAGCTTCGCAAAAGAAATGAAAATTCTGCTGACAATGATATCGGTAACAGCTTCACTCTTAAATCCACCTTCTCGGAAGAAATAGATTCAAATTCTGAGGATATGCTTCTTCCCTCTCAGATCGCATTCAAAAAGGCTACCGATAATGTCTTTGCCATTTGCTCCGGCAAGAATTATATGAAGGAAATATACTCACTCATAAATGACAGCATAGCCTTTATGCTCTCCTCAAAATGCCAAGTGCTTGAGGATGATCCAAGGGCATTTGATGATGCGATCGCCTCAAACGGATTTATTTATGTGCGATACCATACCCCTCTTCCCGCTGTTCTTCTATATTTTGATTCAATAGAAAAAAACAGCTCAGGCTCGGGAGAAATGGGCGATAAAATATCATCATCTGTAATCAGCGAAATTGTGATTTTTCCCGATGAAAGTCAAAAAGGCTCGATTTTTGCATTGACAAAGGAGCCCGGCGGTAAGGTTTATAAATATCTGCCGGAGGAAGCACCTCCAAGCAGCATCAGCATTGCCGATCTTGAGATTTACAGAGAAGCGGGAGCCATGGTATCAGCAAGATTTGATTCCGATTCAAACGAAAATATCATTTCCTCGACTCTAATCTTTGATGACATGCCCCCAAGGAATTCCCTCACATTTTCAGGCGGAATAGAAGACCTTTCCAAAAACGCCGAGCTTCAATCCCCCTTTGCCGAAATACTCAGCATTAACCCGAACAAAACAGGAAGTTATTTTGATGATGAGCTTGGCGGCACCGTATATATGGCAACCCACGGCACACTCACCTTCACAGATGAAGAAATCGAGTATTCTACGCTGAACAATACCGATGGAATTTCCCTCTCTCTCTTTTCCGGCAAGGAGTCGGATTCATCACACTCAATGTATGAATGTCTTTCCGCAGCAAGAGCGATCGCTTCAATTTTTTCGGATATTAAAGGCGCGGAGATAGGGGACGGTCACCTGCTTCTTACCGATCTGTTCAGAAAAGACGAAACCCTTACTCTTAAATTCGGATATTTCCATGACAATATCCCCATTTCTTCCGAAAACGATGCACTTGTTCTTGAGTTTACCTCAGAAAAGTTGACAGCAATGAGGTTTTACCCCTCAAAAATCTCCGCAGACCGCTCAAATGTCCTCAAATCCCTCCCTGCGAGCTGGATCATAAGCATTGCTGAAAATACAAGCACAGAAAATGAAAAATTCACCTTTATCTATCGGTATGAAGCAGATAAGAGCGGTATTTTCTTCGCAGAATGGACCCCACTTAAAATAAAAGGCTGAAAGGAAGGATATCTGCTGTGAACTGGAGAAATATAAAAACCTTTCTTATGATCCTGCTTATTGCAGTGAACATTTTCCTTGCGGCTATGCTCATCGGAAGAACAAGGCTAAAGGTCTATGACAAAGAGGCTGTCAGCAATATTTCCGCACTCCTTAAGGAAGGCGGCATCATCGCAAGTGAAAAATTCTTAAATCTCAGAGATGATGACTCAAGGGTGTATGTTTGCAATATTGAAAACAATTACAGCGAAAATGTTGCCAAAAAGCTCATGTCGGAATATGATGAAGTATTTGCAACTCCTGACGGAGCAGAATTTTTCGGTAAAGATTCAAGTCTTAAGCTCAGTGATGATTTCGGTCTTACCTATTCTAAAATCGGCTTTGAGATTCCCTGCATAGAGCATGAAATGAATAAGGAGGAAATCAAATCCTTCGAAGATAAAATCGCTTCTCTTCTCGGAACTGATTTTAAGATCATATCCGCAAAAAAACAGGATTCCATCGAATATGCCCTTATTATGCAGACGTTTGATGAAAAAAATATACAGAATCATACATTAAAATGCTATTTTGAGGGAGATTCGCCTTTATATCTTGACGGAACATGGTGCTTTTTGTCGATTGACGATAGTTTTTCTGCACACACTCTCGATAGCGTTAATATACTGTTTATTGAGAAGAGCGCGCTGGAGCTTGCAAGAGAAAAAAACGAAAGCATTTCCGAAAATCTCACCGTTGAAAATATGTCGATCTGCTATTGCTCCCATATTTCACTTGATGCTTCAAAGCTTTATCTTATGCCCTCTTGGCGCATCGAATGGAAGGAGAATGGAATTGATGATAGCTATTATAATGCAGTGAACGGTGAAAAAAATCCGATTGGAAGCAACATTATTAACTAATTTTGTAGAGATTGTTATAAATTTATCATATTATTAAAGATAATATAAAATTTGTTTAAATTTTTGTTTTCAATTTATCCGAATTTATGTTATAATATAAGGTAGTGCTTTAGAAAGCTATCAATATTGACTATTTACCTATTATATATTTTATATAACCCTGAAAAGAAGAGGTTTGACCTAATGGAAAGATATATTGTAAGCGGCGGACATGAGCTTCGCGGCGACGTTGAGATAAGCGGTATGAAAAACGCCGCGCTTCCGATCGTTGTTGCAAGCATTCTCACCGGCGAAAAATGTACCATAGAAAATCTACCCGCCATAAGCGATGTAAAGAAATCACTTGACATCCTTGAGGCAATGGGAGCGGAGATAACGTATCTCGAAAAAAACTGTGTTTCGATAGACTCAAAAAATGTGAAGGGCGGAATCTCCCCCTATGAGCTTGTCAGCAAAATGCGCGGCTCTACATACCTTATCGGCGCAGAGCTTGCAAGATTCAAATGTGCAAAGGTCGGTTGGCCCGGCGGATGCGACTTCGGTGTTCGTCCCATTGACCAGCATATAAAGGGATTTGAGGCGCTGGGTGCTAAGATCACGGTTGATACCGAAAGCGGATATATATATGCGAATGCCGAAAACGGTCTTCATGGCAATTCTGTATATTTTGATGTCGTTTCGGTTGGTGCAACCATAAATGTTATGATTGCTGCAGTGCTTGCTAAGGGCAAGACCGTTATTGAAAATGCAGCAAGAGAGCCACACATTGTTGACCTTGCCAATTTCTTTAACACCTGCGGCGCAAAAATCACAGGTGCCGGAACAAATATTATTAAAATTACAGGCGTTGAAAAGCTTCACGGCTGTACATATGCCATTATTCCCGATATGATCGAGGCAGGAACCTTTATGGCCGCTGTTTCGGCTGCGGGCGGTAAAATATGCGTTAAAAATGTCATTCCCAAGCACATGGAAAGCGTTTCGGCAAAGCTTGAGGAAATGGGAATGGCGATTGAGGAGCTTGACGATTCCATTATAATCGAAAAGGTTAAGCCACTGAAGCAGATCAATATTAAGACTCTTCCCTATCCGGGCTTCCCAACAGATATGCATCCCCAGCTTACAGCTGTTCTTTGCTGTGCCGAGGGTGAAAGCACGGTTTCCGAGGGCGTTTGGGAAAATCGCTTCAGATATGTTGAGGAGCTTCAGCGTATGGGCGCAGATATAACCGTTTCGGGTGTTTCCGCAAAGGTAAGGGGTGTTCCAAAGCTCAAGGGAGCTTCTGTCAAGGCTGTTGACCTGAGAGCGGGTGCCGCTATGATAATTGCCGGACTTGCGGCAGAGGGAAATACCGAGATCACAAATATCATGTCAATCGAGCGCGGATATGACGATATCGTCGGCAAGCTCCGCAGACTCGGTGCGGATATCACTAAATTTGAAGAATAAAGCATAAAAAAGTTCTGAACCAAGATCGGTTCAGAACTTTTTTCTTATGTTATCCTATTACATCTGTACCCAAGCGGCAGGTCGAGCGTTTTTTATTCAATGCTCAGCAATGTCGCTAAAGGTAAATCTCTGCTGAATCTTCTTTGCATCGGGATAGGTATGTCCCAAATTCTGAACATAAACTATCTCTTTTTCGCACTTAAGCTCATTATACATTGCCGTAATTCCCGAGGGAACGCAAGTAACATCTCCAAGACCCACCATGATTTTTGTGGGACATTCTATTCTACGAGCAAAGAAGCAAGCATCATAATAAAGCATAGCGGGGGTTGATGGGCCATAGCTCTTTTTTCTGTCAATACCAACACCCTGCTTATCACACATTGCGGGAACGTCTGCTGTACACAGTGAAACGTTCGGCTCAAGAGCCGCTGTAAAGAGCGCCTGATAGCCGTCCTCGCTCATTACCGCAACCTCAAGTGTCTCACCGTCCCAGAGATTTTCGCCTCTCTCGCCAAAATACTGCTTTACGAAATTTATCAAAGTCATCGGTTTCTTCTGCCGCAGGCTTTATATCGGCAAATCCTGCGCAAGCACCTGCACTGCATTTATCGATTCCTTCGATAACATTTCCCTCGGCATCGCAAGCCTGAACAGTTATAAGAACAAATCCGGGCTCGTCCATAACAGCCTCAAGCTCAAGCTTGCCTGTTCCGCCTGCCGAAATTCCCGAAATATCTTCGCCACCCTCGGAGCTGATATTCCATTTAAACATTGGGCATGATCTGATCTCATCATCCGAAGAGAGCATGATCTCAAATTTCATTTTTTCACCAACCTTATAGTCAAGTGCGTCTCTATCGGTATTAACAATAAAGTATTTGGTCGAAGAAGTTCCATTTTCGATATCATCAAGTATTGAAGGATCTATTATTCCCTGCTTTTCAATATTGAGAGAGACGACCTCACCCTCATCGGCAGTGCTTGGAACAAGCTTTAAAAGCTCATAGAATGCGGTGGCAAGAGAAATGTTGTCTGCGCCTGTTATGTAAACCGTATCGTCCTCAACATAATTCTTATAACATACCGCATCAAGCGAAGAATCAAGCTTTATGAGAAGATTTTTCTCCTTCTCGGTATCGGTAAGCGGCATCTCATAGCAAAAACATCCTTTATCCTGCTTCTGAGCAAAGAAACATAATCTGCGCCCAGGCGGTCTGCATTAACAATTGTATATCCGCTCATATCAAGACCGCCAATAAGGAGGTCGGGGTAATCGAAGGCATATTCATATTTTTCACCCGTTGCAAGCTTAATTGTGTCTTTACCCGAGCCGAGATAATTTTCTATAAAATAGTTGACAGCTTCGACAGTATCGGCATTTATGCCGCCAATAATAACGATCTTCGTATCAATATAATCGATAACGAAGCTCCTCGGAGTCATTTTAGAATATGTCTTACTTGCTTCTCGCTTTTTATGACCAACAAGTATCTCGAACTTTGTTTCCTTTGTAAAACCTGTATAGTCTGTGCCTATCTTAACATCCATTCCCGATGCTTGTTCAAGGGCACCTTGGAGCTTTGTTGCGGCAGAAACAACCTCATTTGCGGCATTATCACCTCTTATTACGGTAAATTCAAAATAATCGGGAGCTTTTACCGCCTTGTCTGTTTCTTTTTCGTGACATTTTCACCGCTATCGCCGCATGATGCACAGAAAATAACTGCCATAATTGCTAATATCAGCAAAAAAATCTTGGTTTTTATATTTAGGTCCTCCATTATCCGATTTATAATATTATACCTCAAAAAAATTATTGTCAAGCAGTAATAATGTTTCTCCCTATCACATAAAATTTACCAAGCAAAAAAACAAACGGAGGAGAAAATCAATGTCTGCAAACAACTATTTTCCCGAGGGAATGAGGCTCGGAAGCGCCGAAAACAGAGAATATATTTCATCGCTTCAAGGTCTTGAAAAGGCTTATATGCAAGGAAAGATACTTGAATCCACCGCAATTATATGCGATAGGGACATGAATTTACACGTAGATCTTTACGGAATTGAGGGTATCATCGAAAAAAACGAGGCATTACTTACAAAAGACGGCGAGGTGATAAAGGACATTGCCATAATAACGAGAGTCGGAAAGCCTGTTTGCTTTAAAATTATTTCAATCGACAAAAGCGGAATTCGTCCAAAAGCTTATCTTTCAAGACGCGCAGCGCAGCTTGAATGTGCCGAAAGCTATCTTTCCGATCTTATCTGCGGCGACATTATCAAGGCTAAGGTCACGCACCTTGAAAGCTTCGGAGCTTTCGTGGATATTGGATGCGGTATTCCTTCCCTTCTCTCGGTTGACTGCATTTCGGTTTCAAGGATATCACACCCATCCGACAGACTTTCATGCGGTGATATAATTGATGTTGTTGTCAAGATGATTGACGAGGAAAACAAGAGAATTTTTGTTTCAAGACGTGAGCTTCTTGGAACATGGGAGGAAAATGCGGCACTTTTCAGCCCCGGTCAGACGGTTGCAGGAATAGTCAGGAGCATAGAAAGCTATGGCATTTTTGTTGAGCTTGCGCCTAATCTTGCGGGACTTGCTGAATTTCGTGATGAAAGGCTCGGTTGCTCTGTAACGGTTGGTCAAAGCGCGGCTGTCTATATAAAGAGCATAATCCCCGAAAGAATGAAGGTCAAGCTTGTACTTATAGATTCCTGCAAGGGTGAACAAGCACCGCAAAGATGCGCTCCCGAAAGAGTTTTCATCGACACCGAAAGGGTCAAGCACATTGATTACTGGAAATACTCTCCCGATGGTGCATCGAAGGTTATTGAAACCTTTTTTGAAAGCTGTTAAAATGAAACGAGCCGATTCAATAAAATCGGCTCGTTTTTATACTTATAAAGAACAAAAGCTCCGACCCTAAAGGATCGGAGCTTTAATTAATTCAAATTATTTCTTACCTGTGAGCTGTGCGATCTCTTCTGCGAAGTTATCTTCTCTCTTTTCGATACCCTCGCCCTTTTCGAAGATGTAGAACGCCTTAACAGCGATGTCAGCACCGATAGACTTAGCGCAAGAAGCAACATACTTGCCAACGCTCATGCTATCGTCCTTAACATAGGGCTGCTCAAGGAGACAAACTCTCTCAAAGAAGAGCTTACCAAGCTTACCTTCGATGATCTTTGCAAGAACTGCATCGGGCTTGTTTGCAAGCTTCTCATCGTTCTTTGCTGCTGCGATCTGGATAGCCATTTCCTCGTCGATTGCGCTCTGAGGAACATCAGCCTTTGCAACATATGCAGGGGGATTACCTGCAGCGATCTGAAGAGCAACGTTCTTTGCGCACTCAACGAATTCAGCCTTCTCAGCTACTGCATCGTCTGCATCGAATACAACTACAACGCCTGTGTTACCTGCGCCGTGAATATATGTGCTCATAATGCCCTCTGCGAGAACGAAGCGGCGGATGCTGATCTTCTCACCGATCATTGCGATCTTCTCAACAAGTGCATCTGCAACAGTTACATCGCTACCATCGAACTTGCAAGCATTGAAAGCCTCGAGATCTGCGGGCTTTGCAGCGAGAAGAGTTCTGAGAAGTCCCTTAACGAACTCCTGGAATGTTGCATTCTTTGCAACGAAGTCTGTCTCTGCATTAACCTCGATCATAGCGGCATTCTTGCCCTCTACCATGATATCAACAACGCCCTCAGCGGCGATTCTGCTTTCCTTCTTTGCAGCGGTTGCGAGACCCTTTTCACGAAGGATCTTTACAGCTGCCTCAACGTCACCGTCAGCCTCAACAAGTGCCTTCTTGCAGTCCATCATACCAAGACCGGTCTTTGCACGGAGAGCTGCAACGTCTTTTGCTGTGATCTGTGCCATTTAATTTTCCTCCAATATTTATAATTGAGTAATTTTTACAGTTTAAAAATTATTCAGCGTCCTCAGCTGCTTCCTTTTCTTCTACAGCAGCCTCAATGTCAGCCTCTTCTGTTGCCATTTCCTCGCCCTGCTTGCCTTCGATAACAGCATCTGCAAGTACAGAGGAGATAAGCTTGATAGCGCGGATAGCGTCATCATTACCGGGAATTACATAGTCAGCGTCGTCAGGATCGCAGTTTGTATCAACGATAGCAACAACGGGAATACCGAGCTTCTTTGCTTCGAGAATTGCATTCTTCTCTTTTCTGGGGTCAACTACGAAAATTGCGCTGGGGAGCTGCTCCATTGTCTTGATACCGCCGTAGCTCTTCTCAAGATCGAACATTTCCTTCTGCATTCCTGCAACTTCCTTCTTGGGAAGAAGATCGAATGTTCCGTCTTCCTGCATCTTTTCGAGGCTGTTAAGACGAGCGATGGACTTCTTGATTGTCTTGAAGTTTGTCATCATACCGCCGGGCCAACGAACGTTTACATAGTACATACCGCATCTAACAGCCTCTTCCTTGATAGCTTCTGCGGCCTGCTTCTTTGTACCTACGAAGAGAACTGTGCCGTTCTGAGCGGCGATGTCTCTGATGAACATGTAAGCTTCTTCAAACTTCTTAACAGTTTTTTGAAGGTCGATGATGTAGATACCGTGTCTTTCTGTGAAGATGTATTCAGCCATCTTAGGGTTCCATCTTCTTGTGTGATGTCCAAAATGGACGCCAGCTTCGAGGAGCTGCTTAATTGAGATTACAGACATTTTAATGTCCTCCTTCGGTTTTTTCCACCACAGAGGCACCTCGCCAAAAGCCATAGGGCACCGACAGCGGTCAAGCTCTCTGTGTGTGTATTATTTATTTTGCGTCACAAATGTGCGCAATACAAGATATTTTAACATTATCATGAACGTTTGTCAACAGGAAAGAGAAATATTTACATTTTTTTAACATTTTTTCTTTAAAAAAATCGTATTTTCTTTTTTTCGTGCTCCCCTGAGCATCCCTTACATTCATTTTCGTTTATTCTTACGAGCACGGCATCCTCTCCGATACATTCCACCTTTTCCCAAGGAATTATAAGTATTTCGCATTTACCAAACGAAAAAACACCGCAGCATTTCGGCACAACAAGTGCGCATATTCTTCCCTCCTCGGGCGAAAATCTGATATCGCACACATATCCAAGGTCTTTTCCGTCACACAAATTGATAACGCTCTTCTCACTGAGTGACTCAAGATCGCATATTGCCATAAAAAAACACCTCCATACAAACATTATATGAAGGTATTTTTTATATGTACCTATCGGTAACAAGTAAAATTACATAACCGATAACCGAAATGAGCACCGAAGCCGAGCATATCTGCCAACCGGGATAGCTTACACCAAGGCATGTACCAATGGCGGGGAATAAAATTGCAAGAGCGATAAGCGAAGCCACCAGAAGGAACATCACTGAAATAAAGATCTTTTTGAAGCGCCCCTCCTCTTGTCTTGCGATTATGAAAAGCGCAAATATCTGTGAAAGAGCCGCAGAAGCGAAGGCAAATGTTGAAAGATGCTCGCCCAAAACAGTTCCCGTTGAGCCGAAAACCGCCGCAAGCATAAGCATAACAGCGCCGAGCGCGGCACCGGATATAAGATATTTAATCAGTTTTTTGAAGGGAGAGGAAACAATGGTCTCAACATCCTCTATCCTGTCTCCAAGATGTCCCGTATGAGCCCCAAGCGCAAGGCATATCATTGCAGGAATATCAACAAGCGCAAAAAGGAACATTATCTGCACGGCACTTAAGATGATCTTACCCGCAAAGATAGGAAGAAGAGTCAATGCAAGCCTCATGGAAGCCGAAAAGGCAAGATATCTTAAAAATCTGCCAAGTCCGACGCAGGCACTCTTCGACTGAATGATCGCCATGCAAAATGCTTCAAATCCACCGCTCACCTTTCTTGCAAACGGAACAAGAATATCCGCATTTTTTCGCATTATCTCCGAGCTTTCCCTTATGGTGTCGAGAGCCGTTCGTTTTTCATATGTATCCGAGGTGGCAACCGCAATATTTGCACGGTTAAGAAGAGAGAGATGATCTGTTTCGGATGCAATTACGGCAAGTGTTCCGTCCTCGCCTCTGATAAGCTTTACAAGCTCCTCAAGCTCTCGCTCGCCAAAGCCAAGATATGCCCTATACTGTCCGAAATCCGCAGATATCTTCTTGCCGCTTCTTCTGAATGCGGAGGCATAAGCAATCTCACGCTTACTCTTGACAGCGCCGATATTAAAGGCATTAATGACCGACTCTGCACACTCCTCGGAAGCATAATAAAGGGTAATATCAGACTCGCGCATCTCTTCTATTCTTTCTGCAACAGTTTCACCGTATGGGTCCGAATACACAACATATCCCTCGAGAATAAGCTGATTCTGGACAAGTCCCAGCCTTTCGAGCCTTGCAATGGGACTTATTCTTGAAGCCACAAGAGTGACGCTCTTTGATTTTTTTGAAAGCTGTGTACAAGCTCTGATAATATCTGATTTTTTATCCTCATCAAGCGCAATAGCGCCATCGGGAGTTCTTATATAATCGCAAAGCGCAAGCAGAGACGCATTATCCGAGGTACAGATAACTCTGTATTCCTCGCCGTCGCTTATAAGGGTGGTATCATATCCCGAAACGCCTGCGGGAGAAAACTCAACTCTCCTGTATCTTTCCTCCAGCACGCTTCTGCTGATACCGCAACCTTCGGCAAATCTTGCAATGGCTGCGGCGCAAAGTATCTCATTATCCGATCCTGCAAAAATGCTTCCAAGACCGGAATCAAGATAATGGGATGTTCCGAGAACTGCAAGATCCATAAAGCAATTCAGAACCTGATTTCCTTCGCCCGATAAGCTCTTTCCGTCATAAAAATTATTGGATGCAAAAATGCTTTCAACGCTTTTATTGCTGTCACAAAGAGCATCATTGCCCACTACAAGCACGGAATCAATATAATTAAGCTCCTGAACCGCAGATGGAAATTTTATCTGCGTGCCTCTTTCCCTCATCTCGCTTTTTTTCATTGCCGCGGCGGGGAAAATATATGTAAGAGCGCCGATGAGCTCGCTTCCGAGGCTCACGGTGAGTGCAAGCATCGTAAGTATAACATCAAAAAGTCCAAGCTCGCTTTTACCTGTCAACATCGCAATTATAACAAAAGGAACAGCAGCGATAAGAAGAGCGAGATTTACCCTGCCAAGCACCTTTGAAAGCGAATGAAGAAGCTTTATCTCTTTTTTTCTTTCGGGAACTATATCAAGCTCGCCCGCAAGAAGAGAAAGGAATGTTTTTCTTCCCGTTCTTACGGCAATCGCCCTGCCGCTTCCAGAAACGATAACAGCCGATGCCACAAGCATATTTTTCTGCTCCGAAACATTGGGCTTGTTTTCGGGACGGCAAATAAACTCCGCATACTTTTCATTAAGTCCTCTTTTTTCTTTACCTGCTATCTTGCCGAGAAATTCCACGGCACGCATTTCAGAGGAGCTGACAAGTCTGCAATCACACGGAACGATATCTCCCTTACCGAGAAGAATAATATCCCCGCTTACAACGAGGTCATGGTCGATGACATATACTCTTCCGCCTCTTATTACCTTTGTTCTTGGGTATGAAAGCTCCGCTCCCGATTCAAAATGTCTTTTTGAGAGAATGTAACCAACAGATGAAGCGGCAAAAGCCACAAGCGAAAGCACAAGTGCAACGCCTGCGCGCTTGCCATCGTCAAGAAAAGCACTGATAAGCGCGGCAACAACAAAGAGTATCACCGTTATATCCGTAGCTATCCTTGTTATATGCTGAAGGAGAGAATCGCGTGCACTGCTATATACCGAGCCGCCCTCGCCCCTTCTTCTTCTCCGCTCTGCTTCCTTAAGGTCAAGACCCGAAGAAGCATTGGTCTTCAGAATTTTTTCTATTTCGGAAATTGATAATGAATACCATCTCTCATTCATGATCTCGACCTCCTTTCAAAAAGTCAGTTACCGCTTATTTTAAGCTCACCGTTCTCGGCAGAGATAACGAATTCTGCAAAGCTTCTGTTATAATCCGAGATTATAAGCTCTGCAAGCTTGTCTTCTATCTCCGTCTGTATAAATCTTCTCATATTTCTCGCACCGAATTTTGCGGAATATGACTTCTCCGCAATAAGAGAAAGCGCAGCATCATCGCAAAGAAGCTTTATATCCTTTTCCGCAAGAACGGCTGAAAGCTCGCCTATCATTATCCTTGCAATGCTTGCAAAATCCTTTTTATCAAGAGAGCGGAATGTAATGATTTCATCAACTCTGTTGATAAATTCGGGACGCAGGAAGCCCCCAAGCGCCTTTTCGGTCTTTGCCTCCGCAACCTCGGCGGAGCTTGCCGAAAATCCCGCTGATGAAGTGTTTCTGTCTGAGCCTGCATTGGTTGTCATAACTATGACAGTATTCTCAAAATTGACGGTCTTACCGTGTGCATCGGTAATTCTTCCGTCGTCAAGTATCTGAAGAAGAATATTCAGCACATCGGGATGAGCCTTTTCGAGTTCGTCAAAAAGGACAACGGAATAAGGCTTGCGCCTTATCTTTTCGGTAAGCTGTCCTGCCTCGTCATAGCCAACATATCCGGGAGGCGCTCCGATTATTCTTGAAACGGAGTGCTTCTCCATAAATTCAGACATATCAAGCCTGATAAGAGTTTCGGGAGAATTGAAAAGATCGGAGGCAAGAGTTTTAACAAGTTCTGTCTTTCCAACACCCGTAGGCCCTGCAAAAATGAAGGACACAGGCTTCTTTTTATAGGAAATTCCCGCTCTTGAGCGCTTTATCGCCCTCGCAACGGCAGAAACCGCCTTATCCTGACCGATTATACGAGCCTTGAGGCGGTCTTCAAGCTTGTCTATCTTCTCAAATTCGTTCTCGGTGATATTGGTTGCGGGAATTCCCGTCCATATCTCGATCACCTCCGCAAGATCCTCTGCGGTAAGAGTGACAGCCTTGCATTTAGGCTCGATTTCGTGCAGTCTTTCGGAAAGTCGCATTTCCTCGGATTTATATTTTGCTATAAGCTCGTATTTCTTTGTTTCTGCCTCTGTGCCCTCGGCGTTTTCCGCCTCGCATTTTTCTCTTTGCTCCTTGACAGAAAGAAGCTTATCTCTTATCTCATAGC
Source organism: Eubacteriales bacterium (assembly GCA_045648605.1). Classification (GTDB taxonomy): domain Bacteria; phylum Bacillota; class Clostridia; order Oscillospirales; family CAG-272; genus SIG710. The sequence goes on from JAZROG010000056.1 coordinate 39,048, forward strand.
TTTCGTTTATCTCCGCAGTACCAAGGGAAAGATTTGCCGCCGCCTCATCAAGAAGGTCAATAGCTTTATCGGGAAGATATCTGTCGGTTATATATCTTTCGCTCATTCTAACAGCCTTATCAAGCACAGATGAGGGCACCTTTATCATATGAAAATCCTCATAATAGTGCTTTATTCCCTCGAGCATTTTAATGCTCTCATCTATTGAAGGCTCATTTACATTTACAGGCTGGAAGCGCCTTTCGAGAGCAGAATCCTTTTCGATATATTTTCTGTATTCACGAAGGGTCGTTGCACCGATAACTCTGATCTCGCCTCTTGAAAGAGCAGGCTTCATAATATTGGCTGCATTCATGCTTCCCTCCGCATCACCTGAGCCGACAATGTTATGGACCTCGTCGATAACGAGAATGATATTTCCGGCTTCTCTGACCTCATTTAAAAGTCCCTGCATCCTCTGCTCAAACTGACCTCTGAACTGCGTTCCCGCAACAAGTGCTGTAAGGTCAACAAGATACACCTGATGATTTTTCAGCTTATAAGGAACGTCATTCGCGGCGATCTTCTGTGCAAGAGCCTCGGCGATTGCAGTTTTACCGACACCAGGCTCACCTATAAGACAGGGATTATTCTTCTGACGGCGGCAAAGGATCTGAATAACTCTGCTCAGCTCTCTTTCTCTGCCGATTATTCTGTCAAGCTCACCGCACTTTGCCTTTTCTGTTAGATTGCGGCAATAGGTATCAAGAAATTTTCTCTTCTTTTCGCCCTGATTTTTAGCATTTTGCTGTTTTTTGGGAGGAACCTGACCGCTGACATTGCCTTGATTTCCCATGAGCTTGTGAAAATCAATGGCAGGTGCACCGCCATCGACATTTTCAAGGTCGAAATCCTCACTCTCCATGAGCTGAGTCATTCCCTCCTCCATCTCCTCAAGCTGCTCGGGGTCAAGTCCGAATTTACCAAGCACTCCGCCAAGCATATTGTCGATCGGAATACCGATCTCCTTGGCACATTTTATACAATATCCGCGGCTTTTGCTCTCACCGTTTTCATTCGTGGTGGCAAAAACCACAGCCATTCTCTTCTGACATCTGGAACAACGAGCTACCATTTTTTTAAGAAATTCCTCCTTTGGCAAAACCAAACATATAATTTTCGCTGATATATTTTACAATAAAGGTGTTGTCGATTACATTCTGACCGAGGATACCGGGCTTTACTATCTCGATTGCTTCAACGGCATAGGTCATAAGATTCGAATATACCCACACAAGAAGCAGACCCGAAATGATACCGAACAGAAATCCCAAGCCCTTATCTATGCTTGAAAGCACGGGAAGCTTAAGGATAAGTCCCATTATCCAGATAACAAGAGTAAGGATGATAAGCGCGCTGATAAACAGGGTTGCAAAGGCGAGTGTATCGGAAATTCCGTGCACAACTCTTGATGTAATGCTGCTTGCAAGGTCATTTATGCTTTCCTGCGCCGCATCCTCGACAGCACCGAAACGCTCCGCAAGCTTTTCGCCATCAGCACCGTATCTGCCGAGAATTTCGGAAAATTCCGATGGCATATCGGCAAACAGCTTACTTAGATTAAATCCGTCTGTCGTTTTCTGAGAGAGTGCATTTATTCTCTCGGCAACATTTTTAGATATCATTTTTTCAACAAATCCGGTTCTGTAAAAATATGCAACCGTCGGCATAAAGATATATGCAACAACAAGTGCAAGAATAACCTTTATAAGTCCGAAAAATGATTTAAAAAATCCTTTTCTTCGGCATGAAATAACGGTTATCAAAAAAATTATCAAGGCGATAACGTCAAGTACGAAATACATATCTATCTCACTCCTCCGAGAAATCGAAATATTCGGCATATGAGCCTGAGCATATCATAACATCATTTTTTGAATAGACTATCATGCTCTTTCCGCCAGCAGAGGTCTTTTTACTTTTTTTCACGATACCTTCTCTGTCTGTGGCGGTAAGAATATTGCCTGCAAGGGTAAATATGGTTCCTTCCTTATAATCAAGAAGGGTAATTTTTCCTTCGAAATCATTTTCAAGGATCACATTTCCCTCTGTGTCAAGAAGAATAATTCTGCTTCCTGTAGTAACCGCATTCTTCGGTATAGCGATAAGTGCGCCCTCGTCCGTAAGCCTTGCCGCTTCAATATTTCCATTTGGCGCATAGCTGCCGAGAAGATTACCGTTTTCATCATAAAAATATAAAGCCTTATCGCAAAACACCGTAAGATTTCCATCTGCTGTATATTCACAGGAAAGCGGAAAAACATCAACAAGAGACAATGTCGTTATTGGCTTATCCTCACCCGGCTTTGAAATCTTTATCTTTGTGACAAACGATGAATTCTCGGCATCAAATGACAAAATACAGATTCTGCTTCCATCATTGCTTATAGATACATCAATAACTCTGTCCTCGGAAAGATAACGATTCTTAAGCTTACAGTTTTTAGTATAGAGCATAACCGCAGAATTATATTCCTTGGTCTTTGTTACAAGGGCAAACATTCCCGAATCGGAAATATCCGCACCACTTATTCCATAATCGGTCTTTTCGGTATAAATTCTTGCAAAGGAATTATAAAGAGCAAAGGAATTTGCACCGAAATCATAGAGAAGCAGATATCTGCTTGAATTTTCTATGTGAGGATTCGAAAATTTATCCTTTCCCTCAAATATCAGCGAGCCATCTCCCTCATAAATACGCAGTCCACCCGATGTGGCAATGGCAAGATTTCGTCTGAATCCCGAAAATGACAGTGTTGTATCGGGATTATAGGTGATATTGGCAAAATCAACATTTGAAGCATCGTGGACGCTCCCAAGATCCTTCATAAGAAACATCAGATTGTCATATGAAATGCTCTCGGGATTTCTCAGCGCCGCAATGAGCATAAAAACAACAAGAAAAATAAGCAAAGCATAGCGAATGATGCTGTAAGTCCTTGCAACTCCGTCATAATAGGGATTTCCCGCATAGGATGCCTCCGACATTTCATCATCACTTATTCTTATCTCGTCTGCATCGGAATTCTGCTTCTTCATCTTTTCCCTATGATTTCTTTCTGCCATGCCTATTCTCCTTTCATTTGTATTTTACAAAATTGAGGTACAAGCCCTCGGGCGGGGCTGTCATTCCCGCTCTCGTTCTGTCGCCGCTTTCGGTTATAGCGGGGATCTCATCGGGAGAAATCTTTCCTACAGCCACGGAAATGAGAGTTCCCGTCATTATCCTTACCATATTGTAGAGAAATCCGTCGCCTGCGACCTTGAAAATAATATTTTCTCCATCTCGGATCACATCTGTATAAAATACCGTCCTCACAGTGCTTTCCACAGGTGAGCCCTGCGCCATGTATGCTGAAAAATCGTGAGTGCCCTCAAAATGCTTTGCGGCTTTTTTCATTCCTTCAACGGCAGCATCGTCAATTTCTCTTGGGTAATGCCAGCATCTGTCGGAGAGAAAAGGATCTCTCTCGTGCGAGCATCTTATTTTGTAAATATATTCCTTATATTCAACATCGTGTCTTGCGTGAAAATCCTCGCTTACCCATTTTGCCTCATATACCGCAATATCGGGCGGCAAAAAAGAATTTATCGCTCTCGGAAGTCTTTCCATTGGCAAGGTTGTATCTATGCTTTTCTCTCCGCGCTTGACTATTGTAGCGCAAAACATATTTGCGTGAACTCCGCTGTCTGTGCGGCTGCAGCCTGTGATATCACATTCAAATCCGAAGAGCTTTTCCGCAGCCTTTGTAAGCTCGCCCTGCACAGTTGGTGCATTTTTCTGCACCTGATATCCCGAATACGCGCTTCCGAGATATTTTATTTTAACAAATATCTTCATATCACATCGAATATCCTATGCCCAAAATATTCAGCGCAACAAGAGAAGCACCAAACAAAGCCATAAGGAATAGCCAAACAAAATCAGAAAATCTAAAGCGAAGAATACTCATTCTCGTTCTTCCCTCTCCTCCGTGGTAGCAACGACATTCCATTGCGGTTGCAAGCTCGTCTGCACGTCTGAATGAGGAAACAAACAGAGGAATAAGGATCGGTATAAGTGCCTTTGCGCGCTTCATAAGGCTTCCGCTTGTAAAATCCGCTCCTCTTGCCTTCTGCGCCGACATGATTTTATCCGTTTCATCGATCAGTGTCGGAATAAAGCGGAGAGCTATGGTCATCATCATTGCAAATTCATGAACAGGGATCTTTATCTTTTTGAGCGGTGCAAAAAGCTGCTCGATTGCATCGGTAAGCGCAATGGGGGTTGTTGTATAGGTGAGGAAAAGGCTTGCCCCAACTATCAGCACAAAAATGCGAAGCACCATAAACACCGCATTCATCACACCCTCAAGATAAATATGGATAAAACGCCATTCAAAAAGAACCGTTTCACCGCTTGTCCAGAAAATATTGATAACAACAGTAAAGGCAAGTATAAACAGTATCGGTTTTATTGACTTCATTATAAGTCCCATGGGTATTCTGCTGATAAGTATCAGCACGATTGCCGATAGGAATAGCAATACAAAGCTTAAAATATTACTGCAAAGGAACGAGCAGATTATATAGAGAAACGAGAGAATGAGCTTCATTCTCGGGTCTGCTCTGTGAACTGCCGAATTCCCGGGGTAATACTGTCCAAGTGAAATGTTTTTCATTTTTTTCCAATCTTAAAGAAGTTTATATATTTCATTCAGCGCATCGTCAACGGTATATACCGAATCGGATACGGAAATGCCCATTTTCGAAAGTAGATTCATCATCTTCGTTATCTGCGGAACATCAAGACCAACCGCCGTAAGCTCATCGCTTCTGCAAAAGACCTCTTCCTTTTTACCCGACATAAGAAGCCTTCCCGAGGATAGCACGATAAGCTCATCGCAGTATTTTGCCATGTCCTCCATGCTGTGGCTGACGATAACGATGGTAGCACCTGTTCTTTTTTTATAATTCATGATGCTTTTCATTATCATTTCCCTGCCCGCGGGGTCAAGTCCCGCCGCAGGCTCGTCAAGAACGAGTACCTCGGGGCGCATTGCGATGATGCCCGCAATGGCGGCTCTTCTTTTCTGACCGCCCGAAAGGTCAAATGGGGATTTTTCAAGAAGATCGTGAGGAAGTCCAACAAAATCAGCCGCCTCAATAACCCTTTCTTCTATCTCCCTTTCATCGATCCCCATATTTTTAGGGCCAAATGCTATATCCGCTCTTATGGTTTCCTCAAAAAGCTGATATTCGGGATACTGCATAACAAGTCCGACTCTTGCTCTTATTTTTCCTATTTCCTTGGGCTTTTCCCAAATGTCCTCTCCATCGAGAAGCACCTTGCCAAAAGAGGGCTTCACAAGTCCGTTGAGCATCTGCACAAGGGTTGATTTTCCCGAGCCCGTGTGACCGATTATTCCCGTCACAGAGCCGCTTTTGATGCAAAGGTTTATATCGTCAAGAGCGCTTATTTCATATGGTGTTCCCTCGCTGTAAACATAGGAAACATTTTCGAGTTTAATTTCAGCCATTTTTCTTGCCTCCTATAAAGTCAGCAATAAGAGATGCGCACTTTTCGGGAGTAGTGCACTCGCCATCAATCTTATATCCCTTGCGGCGAAGCTCCTGGATGAGTGCAGTACACTGAGGAACCTCAAGCCCCGCAAGCTCAAGCTTATAATGCTCACCGAAAATCTCCTCTGGAGTTCCGTCCATATATACTTTGCCGTCATTTAAAACTATAACCCTATCCGCTCTGACAGCCTCGTTCATATGATGGGTGATATTTATAACGGTTATTCCCTTTTCACGTCTGAGCATATCGATGGTGTCCATGACCTCGCGGCGACCGATTGGATCGAGCATTGCCGTGGATTCGTCAAAGATCATGCAAAGCGGCATCATTGCGATTATTCCCGCAATGGCAACCCTCTGCTTCTGACCGCCCGAAAGTCTGTGAGGCTCGTGCCTTGCATATTCGGTCATCCCAACGATCGAAAGAGCCTCATCAACTCTTTTTCTTATCTCATCCGAGGGGATTCCGAGATTTTCGGGGCCAAAGGCAACATCCTCCTCAACGATGGTCGCAACAAGCTGATTATCGGGATTCTGAAAGACCATTCCGACCTTTCTTCTGATATCATAGATATCCTTTTCAGTCATATTATCGCTCGTTATATCAACTCCGTCAATATAAATCTTGCCCGAATCGGGGGTAAGGATCATATTGAGAAGCTTGGCAAGGGTGGATTTTCCCGAGCCGTTATGTCCGAGAACAGCAACATATTCACCTTTTTTTATTTCAAGAGAAACACCGCCGAGAACCTGCATTCTCTTGCCGTCTTCCTCCTCATAAGAAGCATAAAGCTCCTCGGTTTTTATAAAAATCTCATTCATTTCATCCATTATTTTTCATCTGCTCCGTAAGATTGCCAGCGAGCGCTTGCACCGCAGGGTAAAAATCCTCCCGTTTGTGTAACATGAAGGCCAAGCTCACCAACCTCTGTTCTGCCTCCGAAGCGCTCTGCAACACGCATATCTATTATGTATTTCATAGTCAAGGGTGAAAGTCCTGTGGTATATGAATTTATCAGGAAAAACAACGGCTTATCGGAAAGCACCTCTGAAACAAGAGAAACAAATTCATCAACACTGTCCTCTATCTTCCAAACCTCTCCTCCGGGGCCTCTTCCATATGACGGAGGGTCCATTATGATACCGTCATACTTATTTCCTCGTCTTATTTCGCGCTCAACGAACTTTTTGCAATCGTCAACGATATATCTGATGGGCGCATCCTCAAGACCCGAAAGCTTAGCATTTTCTTTAGCCTGTGCCACCATTCCCTTTGCCGCATCAACATGGCAAACGGATGCTCCTGCCTTTGCAGCCGCAACCGTTGCACCGCCTGTATAAGCAAAAAGATTAAGCACCTTTATAGGTCTGCCGGCGTTCTTTATGAGAGAGGAAAACCAATCCCAATTTGCCGCCTGCTCGGGGAAAAGTCCCGTATGCTTAAAGCCCATGGGACGAAGAACAAAGCCAAGCTCGCCGTATTTTATATTCCACTGCTCGCTCATTGTGTTCTTTATCCAGCCACCGCCGCCGCTATTTGACCTGCGGTAAATTCCATCTGCCTTTTTCCATGCAGGATGCTTTTTTACACCCTTCCAAATTATCTGTGGGTCGGGTCTTATCAGTATATATTTTCCCCATCTTTCAAGTCTCTCACCATCCGAGGTGTCGAGAAGCTCATAATCCTTCCAATTTTCGGAAAACCACATATATGCATCTGCTCCTTATTTGTTATAATATTCCGCAAGCCTTGAAGCACCGCTGTGACCATGGCAAATGGCAATGGCAAGCGCATCTGCCGTGTCATCGGGCTTTGGCGGCTCGGCAAGTCCCAAAAGCATCGTGACCATGGTTATGACCTGCTTTTTTTCTGCTCTTCCATAGCCGACAACTGCTTGCTTTACCTGCAGGGGTGTATATTCAAAGATTCCCATATGCGCTTGCTCGCATATGAGAAGTATCACCCCTCTCGCTTCACTTACCCTTATGCCCGTTGTGGTATTGGTATTGAAGAAAAGCTCCTCAATTGCCACCTGCTCGGGGCGGTATTTCTTGATTATCACAGCAAGGTCATCATATATCTTTTTGAGACGCTGCTGTGTGTTCATTTCCTTTGGAGTTGTAATTGCGCCGTAACCGAGGGTCTTGAATCTTGCGTTTTTATATTCAACCACTCCCCAGCCCACTATCGCAAGCCCGGGGTCGATTCCCAAAATTACCATTTTACACCTCCAAAACAATTTGCCAATCTATATTATACCACAATTGTTATTCAAAGTCAATTGTTTCAAAAATTTATTATATTAAATTTATATTAATATTTCAAAAAATCTTTTTTTGCGGTTTACAAATTGTGCATTTTATGTTATAATGAGTATATATTGTCATTTTCGGAGGACGAAATGAAGCCAAATATTATGAAATTTTCAGTTGACGATACGGTGGAGCTGAAGAAAAATCACCCGTGCGGCGGAAAGCTTTTTAAAATTCTGCGCGTAGGCAGTGATATCCGCATCGTTTGCGAGGGCTGCGGCAGAGACATGGTGCTTGATCGCTTAAAGCTCGAAAAATCTGTAAAAAAGCTCATAAAAGGAGAAGAAGATAATGGATAACGAAATCAAACAGCTTGAGGACGTGGGCGATGAAATAACCGTCTCTTTTGAAGAGATCTCAAGCGAAGAAGTCTCATGCGAAGAGACCGAAGAAAATTCAGAAGCGGCAACAGAGGTAAAGGAAAAGAAATCTGCGCCTTCTCGGCTCATGAAAATCCTTAAAAGCCCTTATTTATACCTTTCGCTTTGTTTTATACTTCCCGTGGTCATTATGTATCTTATCTATCTTTCGAGAGAGATACATCCCTTTGGTGACGGCTCTGTTCTGGTTCTTGACCTTAACGGTCAGTATGTCTATTTCTTTGAAGCACTGCGCAATTTTGTAAGAGGCGATGCAAGTCTGCTCTATTCCTTCTCCCGCGCTCTCGGCGGCGAATTTATGGGAATCTATGCATACTATATTGCAAGCCCTCTTTCATATCTTGTCTGTCTTTTCCCAAAGGAAAGAATGCTTGAAGCACTCCTTGTCCTTTTCCTTCTGAAAACAGGCGGATGCGGACTTACATTTGGCTATTATCTGCACAAAACAAGCGAAAAGCTGAATAGAATCTCCATAATTTGCTTCTCTATGCTCTATGCCCTTTCCGCTTATTGCATAGTTCAGCAGCATAACACCATGTGGATCGACTGCGTTATGTGGCTTCCTCTCGTTGCGCTCGGTCTTGAAGAGCTGATAAAGAACAAAAAATACAAGATGTTCACCATATTCCTCGCACTCTCGATATTCAGCAATTTCTATATCGGATATATGGTTTGCATTTTTGTTGCAGTATATTTCTTCTACTACTATTTTGCCGCAAAAAACAACAATCCCTTGAAGGAAAAGGCACATTTTATCGCTTCCCTTTCAAGAACAGTGCTTTATTCCGCCCTTGCCTGCGGAATGGCGATGATAATAATTCTCACCGCTTACTATTCTCTTCAGTTTGGAAAAAGCGACTTTTCAAACCCCGATTTCACACCCTCGGTTAAGCTTGATTTCTTTGACCTTCTCACCAAATTCTTCCCCGGCTCATATGACACGGTGCGCCCGGAGGGATGGCCCTTCCTCTATTGCGGAGTTATCACACTTTTCCTTGTCCCCGTTTTCTTTGTTTCAAAGAAATTCTCAGCAAAAGAAAAGATTCTTGCGGGATGCCTTATCCTCTTCTTCGTTCTCAGCTTCTGCATGAGCACAACAGACCTTGTATGGCACGGATTCCAGCGCCCCAACTGGCTCAATTACAGATACAGCTTTATGCTCATCTTTTTCCTGCTCGTGCTTGCTCACAAGGGATTTGACGCCATTGGCAGCGTTACATCAAAATTCTTTGTCGGCATTGCCGCCGCCCTTTCATTCTTCCTCATTCTCGTTCAGAAAATGGAGCTTGAAAACATGAAGGATTTTGAGGGCATCTGGCTTTCGCTCTTCTTTGTGGGACTCACTCTTGTTCTTCTATGTCTCATGAAAAAGGAAAATCTCAAAGAAAACATTTCCCTTATCATGATAATCTTCATTTGCCTTGAAACCTTCTGCAACGGTCTTTCAAACTGCCTCGATCTTCATGACGATGTTTACTATTCAAAATACAGCTCATATAACAATTTTGTATCGGGACTTCAGCCGATAGTCGATGAGATCAAAGAGAATGACACCTCGTTCTACCGCTTTGAAAAGACAAAGCACAGAAAAACCAACGACAATATGGCACTCGGCATAAGAGGTCTTTCAAATTCAACCTCAACTCTCAACAAGGAAACCATAAGATTTCTTAACAGAATGGGATATGCTTCAAAATCCCACTGGTCAAAGTACCTTGGCGGAAATCCCGTAAATGACTCACTTCTCGGTATTAAATATATCATCTCACAGGACGGTTGGGATAGATATTACGAGGAATTTTACAAGGAGGAGGAGGGATACACTGCTTATCTCAATCCCTATGCCCTTTCCATTGCCTACGGAGTTGATGAAAAAACGCTTTCCGTTGATATGGAAAAGGAAAAAACACCGCCTCTTCAGCTCAATGCACTCCTCAGCGCAATGATAGGCGAGGATGTTACGGTCTTTGTTCCCGTTGAGCACAGTGATTACAACCTTTACAACATGGAAGAAACATATGTTTCGGGACATTACAAATATTCTCCCCAGAATACAGCAACCGATGCTATAATCAACTACTATTTTGATGTTCCGAAATCGGATGTTGAATATTATTTCTATCTCCCAAGCGACTACCCACGCGAGGTAAAGCTCAAGGTTGACGGAATACCCATGGACACATTCTACGGCAATGAAACATCGAGAATAGTTACCGTCGGAACCAACTTCACAGAGGGTGATTCCATGAGAATAGGTCTTACCGTTGCTCAAAATGAGATCTATGTTCTCACAGACGTACCGATGCTTTACTATCTGGATATGGAGGCCTTTAAATACGCTATCGGCAAGCTTGCAGAAACTCAATACGATATCAAGGAGCACACCGAAAGCCACTTTATCGGAACGATAACCACATCCAAAGCCGCACAGACCATTCTCACAACAATCCCCTATGACGAGGGCTGGAATATCTATCTTGACGGTGAAAGGATCGAATATACAAAGACACTTAATGCTCTTATAACTTTCAATATTGAGAATGAAGGCGAGCATACACTTGAAATGCGCTATATGCCAAAGGCATTTGTACTTGGCGCAGCATGCAGTGTTGCCTGCACTGCCATTTTCATACTGCTTTGTCTCATCGACCTTATAAGAAGAAAGATGAAAAAATCAAAAGCACTTGCCGCGAAGCCTATCACATCGGAGGAAGAAGCAGAGCTTATTCCCGATTGTGAGGTCATAGAAATACCCGAAACTCCCGAAAAAGAAAAGGAGGAGCAAGCGGAAAAGCAAACAGCGGAAGAAACAGAAGAAACAAAAAAAGAACAAAAAGAAGCACCCAAGACAGAGCAAAAAAAGAAGAAGAATAATAATAAAAACAAAAAGAAAAAGAAATAGAGGAAAAATAAATGTATTATTATATCAGCGGAAAGCTGACTATTCTTGAAAGCAATGTTGCTGTTATCGATGCGGGCGGTGTTGGATACAAGCTGACTGTCAGCGGAACGACCCACGATTCACTCCCCACCCCAAAATCCAACGCAGATGAAGCACCAACCGTCAGACTTTATACCTATCTTGCGGTGCGCGAGGATGATATGGAGCTTTTTGGCTTCTATTCAAACGAGGAGCTTTCCGCATTCAAGCTGCTGATATCGGTTTCCGGTGTCGGCCCCAAAGCGGCAATGGCGATTCTCACATTGCTTACCCCCGAAAAATTCGCCCTCGCGGTCTGCTCCGAGGATACAAAAACACTCTCAAAAGCAAGCGGTGTAGGAGCAAAGACCGCCGCAAGAGTTGTTCTTGAGCTTAAGGACAAGCTCTCAAAGGAAAATGCAAGCGCTGTTTCGGGCGGTGGCTCCCAGAGTCACATTTCCATATCAACCGAAGCACCGAAGAACCGTCTTTCCGAGGCACAGGATGCTCTTGTTGTACTTGGCTATTCAAGAAGCGAGGCAGTTTCTGTTCTTAAAACCATCGACACTGCGGGCCTTGAGCTTGAGGATATAATCAGACTTGCACTCAAAAAACTGATGAAATAAGAAATAAAAGGAGACTTTTATGTTCGATTCCGATAACGAATTTGATTTTGAAAACCGCCTTATGGCAACCTCTGCCTCCCCCGAGGACGGAGAAAACGCGCCCGACAGCGAAAATTCTCTGCGTCCAAAGGAGCTTGGCGATTATATCGGTCAGGAAAAGGCAAAGGAAAATCTTAAAATATATATCGAAGCTGCAAAGGTGCGCGGAGATTCACTTGACCATGTTCTTCTCTATGGCCCTCCCGGTCTCGGTAAAACCACCCTTTCGGGAATTATAGCAAACGAAATGGGGGTAAATATGCGCGTTACAAGCGGCCCTGCCATCGAAAAGCAGGGGGACCTTGCCGCGCTCCTCACCAATCTGAATGAGGGTGATGTTCTCTTTATCGACGAGATCCACCGACTTTCAAGAAACGTTGAGGAGATCCTTTACCCCGCAATGGAGGATTTTGCCCTTGATATCATCATCGGAAAGGGCCCTGCCGCCAGAAGCATTCGCATTGACCTTCCCAAATTCACGCTTATTGGCGCAACAACAAGAGCAGGTCAGCTTTCAACCCCTCTCCGCGACCGTTTCGGTGTTGTGCTTAAGCTTGAGCTTTATACCCCCGAAGAGCTTGCGCTCATTGTAAAGAGAAGCGCATCTATTCTTGAAATGGAGATAACCGATGACGGTGCTTATGAGATAGCCTCCCGCTCAAGAGGTACTCCCCGTATTGCAAACAGACTTCTTAAAAGAGTACGCGACTTTGCGCAGGTAAAGGGCAGCGGAAAAATAGACTCAAAAATTTCAAATTACGCCCTCGGAAAGCTTGAAATCGACGAGCTTGGACTTGACAATACCGACAGAAAGATGCTTGAAACCATTATTAAATTCTATGACGGCGGTCCTGTGGGTCTTGAAACGCTTGCTGCAACGGTGGGTGAGGAGGCAATAACTCTTGAAGATGTTTACGAGCCTTATCTTATGCAGATAGGCTATCTCAGCCGCACACCCCGCGGAAGAGTTGTTACACGAATGGCATATGAGCATCTTGGTATTCCCTTTCCCATCTCAAAGCAGCAAAACGCTCCGGCCGATCAGACAACATTTAATTTTTAACGGGGAATTTTATGGAAAAGCTTAATATAGTTATTCTCGATGCCGCTTCCATCGGAGATGACCTTGACTATGGCATTTTTGAGCCATTCGGAAAGGTCACAATATATGATAACACCACAGAAGAGCAATTTGAAGAAAGAGCAGGAAATGCTCATATAATTCTGCAGAACAAATACAAGCTTTTTGAAAAAAGTCTTGTAAAAGCAAAAAATTTAAGACTTGTTTGCGAGGCGGCAACCGGATTTGACAATATCGACACAAAATATTGCCGCGAGCACGGAATTGCGGTTGCAAATGTTCCCGGATATTCAACAGAATGTGTTGCACAGCTTACGGTTGCAATGGCTCTGCAGATAATAATGCACCTTCCCGAATATACCTCTTATGTTTCAAGCGGCGCTTATACCGCTTCGGGCATTGCAAACCGTCTTACACCGCAGTTTCATGAGCTTTGCGGCAAGACCTGGGGCATAGTCGGTCTTGGAAACATAGGCAAAAAGGTGGCAAAGATAGCTGATGCCTTCGGATGCAAGGTTATCGCATGCAAAAGAACTCCCACAAAGGATTTCGAATGTGTTGATATCGATTCTCTCTGCGAAAGATCGGATATAATTTCGGTACATACTCCGCTGAATGACAGCACTCGCTCACTTATTGGTGAGAGGCAGATCTCACTTATGAAAAAGGATGCGATTCTCATAAATGTTGCAAGAGGCGCGGTTCTTGACGAGGCTGCGGTTACAAAGGCGGTTCTCGAAGGGAAAATCGGCGGCTTCGGATGCGATGTTTATTCCGCAGAGCCTTTCCCTGCTTCCCACCCCTATAATGAAATCCTTGATCTTCCAAATGTTTGTATGACCCCTCATATTGCTTGGGGCGGATATGAAACAAGAATGAGACTTCTTTCCGAAATGGCAGAAAATATATCCGCTTTCCTTGCGGGAAACATCAGAAACAGAGTTGAAATCATAAGCTGACATAATAAGAGCTGTTTTTTGCAGCTCTTATTATTTTTTGAAAACTTGTTGACAAATCAACAAGTTTCTGATATAATAATCTTGTTGATAAATCAACAAGTCTATTATAAAGGAGTATTAGCATGAAAACAAGAATTATTGTAGATTCTACCGCTGACCTTTTACCCGAATACAAAAGCCGCGTACATATTGTACCGCTGACACTTCGTTTCGGAGATGAAGAATTTATTGACGGTGTTACTATCGATCACAAAACCTTTTATGAAAAGCTGATTGAAAGTGATATTTTACCTACCACAAGCCAAGCCACTCCCGAAGACTTCGCAAAAGAATTCGAAAAAGCAAAAAAAGATAACGAAGAAACCTTGGTTATTACCTTGGGATCAAATTTCTCGGGTACATATCAAAGCGCAAAAATTGCAGCGACCGATTATGAGAACGTCTATATAGTTGACAGCACCAGCGCAGCAATGGGAAGCGGTATTCTCGTCGAGCTTGCTGTCAAGCTGCTTGACGAAGGCAAAAGCGCAGAAGAGATTGCCATTATCCTTGAAAAAGAAAAAGAGAAAATCGTTGTTGTGGCTTTGGTGGACACCCTTGAATATCTGAAAAAGGGCGGAAGGATTTCAAAAACAGTGGCTTTTGCAGGAAGTGTTCTGAATATCAAGCCCGTGCTTTCCGTAACTTGCGGCGAAATCAAGATGCTCGGAAAAGCCCGCGGCTCCAAAATGGGTAATAATTTGCTTGTGCAGGAAATCGAAAAGGCAGGGGGTATTGATTTCGGTATGCCTATTTTGCTTGGATACAGCGGCATCTCCGATGCTCTGCTACTCAAGTACATCGAGGACAGCCGACACATCTGGGAAGGAAACCTTGATCAGGTCAGATACACCACTGTCGGAAGTGTTATAGGAACTCATGCAGGTCCGGGCGCTGTCGTTGTGGCATTTTTTAAAAAATAATTCGAAAGATAGATCAATAATATCCGAAATAAAATAATTTCTTTCTCTAAATATGCAAAAAAAGTTGACTTAATAACAGGTTTGTGTTATAATAATGGATGAGAACAGCTGTTCTCATCCATTTCGTTTTATAAGGAGGTCAATAAAATGACTGTTACAAAGCAATCTATCATCGGTGATATTCTCGATGCTTGCCCCGATACTGCTCAGTTCTTCTTTGAGATCGGCATGCACTGCCTCGGTTGCCCCGCTTCCAGAGGTGAAAGCGTTGAGGACGCTTGCAAGGTACACGGCACAGATGCCGACGCACTCGTTGCAAAGATAAATAAGTACCTTGAATCCAAATAATAAAAAATGCACTGCCCCGCACTCTGCGGGGTATTGCTTTAAGGAGTTTTTAACATAATGCAAAAGCTTGACAGCAGACTTCGTACTGCCCTGAAATATTTAAGAGAGGGCAAGACCCTTGCCGATATAGGAACAGACCATGCCTATCTTCCAATTTATGCTGTAGAAAATGGATATTCCGCCCGAGCCATTGCCTCGGATATTAACGAAGGCCCCACAAAATGTGCCATGCAAAATGTCGCAGAAAGCGGTCTTTCGGATAAAATCACAGTAATTCGCACCGACGGGCTCTGCGGTCTTAATGAGCTTGCGCCCGATGATATCGCCATTTTCGGCATGGGCGGTGAGCTTATAGCACATATTCTGGATGAATCCCCTTGGGTAAAATCCAAGGACAAGCGCTTTATTCTTCAGCCAATGACAGCCGCTGATGATCTTCGTAAATATCTCTCAAAAAACGGATATTCCATAATCGAAGAGACTCTCTCGGAGCAGAGCGGAAAGCTTTATGTTACCATCTGCTGTGAATATACAGGTATTTGCGAGGAGATAAGCGAAGCGGAAGCGCTTCTTGGAAAATACAACATTGAAAACAACAGCGATTCTCCGATTTTCGAAAAAATGCTGGCAAGAACAATGAAAGGTCTAAGAATACGCATAAGCGGACTTCAAAGCGCTGCAAAAGACGCGTCCCTTGAGCAAAATATTTTGAACGATCTCAAAAAATATGAGGTAAAAAATGAAAACCATTGAGCTATACAATTATCTGAATGATGCCATCCCCGCTTCCCTTTCCTGCGATTGGGATAATGACGGACTTATGTGCTCGGGCGATACCGAAAAAGAGGTAAAAAAAGTGCTCATTGCCCTTGATATCACCGAAAAGGTCGTAGATAAGGCAGCAAACGAGGGTTTTGATGCTATAATTTCCCACCACCCTATGATATTCAAGAAGATAGGTGCTGTTGAGCCATCGGTTGCAAGCGCAAAAAAGGCAATTACTCTGATAAAAAACGATATTTCCGCAATGTCCTTTCACACAAGACTCGATGCACTCACAGGCGGTGTAAACGATGTTCTCTGCAAGAAGATAGGACTTAATAATGCTTCTGCATTTGGCTCAGACGGCGAGAAAATGGGCAGGATCGGCACACTCGATGCGCCAATAGAAATTGAAGCCTTTTGTGAAATTCTGAAAAATGTACTCGGTGCACCTTTTGTTCTTGCTTCCTCTTGCGGAAAAAAGGTACACAGGGTCGCGCTTCTTGGCGGTGACGGCAAGGATTTTGTCGGTGACGTAATAATGAGCGGAGCTGATACCTTCCTTAGCGGAAGAATAAGCTACAACATAATGGTTGATGCTCCCGAAATGGGAATAAATCTCATCGAAGCCGGTCATTATTTCACAGAAGCTCCCGTATGCGAATTTCTTGCGGAGCTTGTAAAAAAAGCAGACTGCAAAATAGAAACCGAAATGTTTAATTCAAACGAAATAAAGGTCATATAATGAAAAATCAAAATCTTAAGAAGGACGATATCCTTACCGTCCGAATAAATGAGATAAATAATCTTGGAAGCGGCGTTGGAAAGCTTGATGATGGGTGCGTTATATTCATAAACGGCGCGGTGACGGGTGAGCTTGTACGTGCAAAGCTTATCAAGGTAAATAAAAGCTTTTGCGTAGGAAGACTTGAAGAAATAATCGAGCCTTCGCCGTATAGGGAAAATTCCTTCTGCAATGCCCCTCTCTCCTGTGGCGGATGCGTTTATCGCCATGTAAAAAGAGAGCACGAGCTTGAGCTGAAAAAGAGCTATGTTGAGCATTCCTTCATAAAAGTGGGGCTTTCCGATGTCAAGGTAAATGACGTTCTTTGTCTCCCCGAAAGGTCGGGATACCGAAACAAGGCGCAGTATCCTATCGGAATGAGCAAAAACGGCGTTACCGCAGGCTTTTATGCCTCAAAAACTCACAAGATTATTCCCTCCCTTGATTGCGCGCTGCAGCCGAGGATCTTTTGCGAAATCCTTTCTTTTTTCTGTGATTTTGCAACAAAAAAAGGAATAAGCGTCTATGACGAGGAAAGCGGAAGAGGACTTCTCCGCCATCTTTATCTGCGGTATGGAAAAAACACCGATGAGGTAATGGTCTGTATCGTTATAAACGGCTCTTCCCTGCCTTTTTCGGATGAATTTTGCAAAGTGCTTTGCGAAAAATTCCCATCTGTTAAAAGCATAATGCTTAATATAAACGAAAAAAACACCAATGTTGTGCTTGGAGAAAAATATATCACTCTTTTTGGCAAGTCTTATATAACAGATGTGCTTTGCGGAAAGAAATTCAATATCTCTCCCGGCTCATTTTATCAGGTGAATCACGATTGCGCAGAGCTTCTTTATGAAACAGCCGCGTCTCTCGGTGGCTTTACAGGCAAAGAAACAGTCCTTGACCTCTACTGCGGAATAGGAACCATCGGTCTTTCCATTGCGGATAAGGTGGGCGAGGTGATTGGCATTGAGATCGTACCTGAAGCTGTGGAATGTGCAAAGGAAAACGCAAGAATAAACGGAATTGAAAATGCCAAGTTCTACTGCGGAGACACTTCCTCTGCCGAAAAGCTCCTTGAAAACGCTTCAAAAGTAAGAGGAACGCTTAAGCCCGATGCGGTCATAATCGATCCACCGAGAAAAGGAAGCACACCCGAGCTTATAAACTATCTTGCAAAGCTCGATGTGCCGAAAATCATCTATATTTCCTGCGACCCCGATACACTTGCAAGAGATTGTGTGATTTTTAGAGAATTGGGCTATTCAATAGGCACTGTTACTCCCGTTGATATGTTCCCCGCCACAGGGCATTGCGAAGCTGTTGTACAGCTTCGCCGCGATATAAATCCCTAAAGTGATTTGCGATATACGCCTTGCGGCGTGCGATATACCATGGTGCGATATGCACTGCGGTGCGCATAAAGGGATTTATATCATATCGCAACCGAGCAAAGTGAGGTTATATCGCATTTGAATAAATATATCGCACGAGCAAAGCGAGTATATCGCAAAGGAGACATTAAAATGAATGATAAAACAATAAAAGAATTGGCAGTTGAGTTAACGGTTGAAACAACAGCAATATGTGATAATATTAAAGGGAGAAATGTTTTTGTTAATCAATTATTACGCTCATGCTCTTCAATTGGAGCAAATACACATGAAGCTAAATATGCACAAAGCAAAGCAGATTTTATCAGCAAAATGGAAATAGCTCTTAAAGAGTGTTATGAAACGGAATATTGGCTCGAAATACTTTTCAAAGTTAATGCACTTTACGCGATAACATATAAATCCTTGACAAACAAATGCGGAACTATAAGAAGAAAACTTATTGCATCTATTACGACTGCAAAAAATAAAAATGAATAGTATCATAAAAAAAGAAAAAGGCGACATAATTTCAAACATTATTGAAATGCTTATTGATGATGATAAAAGTTCAGCAAAATCAATAATTATAAAAGAATATCCGCATATTACTTATGATGTAGAAAAACGTAGATATACTATAGCTCAAAAAATGGAACAATTTATAAGAGATGGATTTATTGACAGATATACAGGGCAAAAACTTTTAAATCCGGGCATTCTTAAAATATTATCAACATATTTTCCTAATGAATTTCCTTTCCACCATCATTGGAAGATGTCAGAAACACACATTGCATATTGGGAATTGATTCCTACCATTGACCATATATATCCCATTGCCAGGGGTGGAAATGAAGATAAAAACAATTGGGTTACAACTTCTATGAAAAACAATTCTATTAAAAGCAACTATACAATAGAAGAAATACATTGGACACTATATCCTCAAGGCAATATAAAAGATTGGGATGGCTTGTCAAAATCTCTTATAAAATTGGTTGATAACAATAAAGACCTTTTAAAAGATAGCTACATAAAGGCTTGGTACACCATTTCGAAAAAACTACTAAAATAATATTATCACACATTCAACACAAAAATTTCGAAGCTATTATCTTAGGTATAAAGGAACACACTATGAAAAAGAAAATATATATCATCCTCACCGTTATGATTTTTGCCATCGCGGTATGCTTTATTGATGCGGTGATACATCCGAACTATTTTGTAAAAATACCAATAAAGATACTTTTCTTCCTCGCACTTCCATTGCTTTTCTTCGTAAAAAACAAAGAAGATTTCGGGGACTTCAAGAAGCTTTTTGTTTTTAAGAAAAAAGGTGTTTTAACCGCGCTACTGCTTGGCATCGGTATTTATGCCGTTATAATCGGCGGGTATTTCGTAACAAGAAGCATCATTGATTATTCAAATATAACCACTTCTCTTGGCGACAGCATGGGAATAAATGCCGGGAATTTTCTTTGGGTATCGCTTTATATCTCACTTATGAATTCCTTTCTCGAAGAATTTTTCTTCCGCGGATACGGTTTCATGACACTAAAAAAGCACACCTCAAAAAAGGTGGCTTACGTCTTCAGTTCGGGGATTTTTGCCTTATATCATGTTGGTATGCTTATCGGTATGTTTGATTTCGGTGCCCTTGCCCTGCTCCTTTTCGGGCTTATTATCGGCGGCTGTATCTTCAATTATTTAAACGAAAAGCTCGATTGCATTTACCCATCATGGTTTGTACATATGTTCGCAAATTTTGCCATCAATACCGTCGGCTTCATCCTTTTTGGTATCATTTAAGAAGAAGTAAATATTTCGCCCAAAAAAGCACTTCTTGCGAAGTGCTTTTTTTGGCCCGCCCAGGGGGATTTGAACCCTCGACCCACAGAATCGGAATCTGGTACTCTATCCGGGCTGAGCTATGGGCGGATGGGTATATTTTACCATAAAATCATGTTTTTGTAAAGTCCTTTTTGCGGAATAAATACTTAAATTTATGATAATAATAGACAAAGAAAGAGTAAAAAAGCCAAATCAAAAAAATATTTTGAGAAATTTCAAAAAAACTATTGACAAATCATTCCAAATCTGTTATAATATCTTCCGTTGCGATGGGGCATCGCCAAGCGGTAAGGCAACGGACTCTGACTCCGTCATTACCTAGGTTCGAATCCTAGTGCCCCAGCCAAAAAAATCCAACTCGTAAGAGTTGGATTTTTTCATTTGTGCCGTCAGGCACAACATCATTTGCCAAAATGGCAACATCATTTTGAGCAAAGCGAAAACATCATTTCCGCTCGCGGCTGCATCCAATGAAGTTACACCACGCGCAAACGGAATCATAACCATAGATATATTTTTAAATTTGGGGTTGATTTTCTTCACCTCTCTTGCTATAATAATGTGCAGTTATTGATTTTATCAAAAAAGGATTTTTTCATGTTAGGTTATCTTTTTATTTTCATTTCAGTTGCCTTTAACATTACAAAGGGGTTTGGAACAAAGATGGTGAGCGAATCGGTAAAAACGCTCCGTGATAATCTTGATATCAGCCTTTACCGCAATGCGCTTTGCTGTGTTTTTTCATTCATAACGGCAATTCTTGTGGGCGGAGTAGGCTTTTCTTTCAACGTCACCGAGTTCATCATCAGCGCTATCGCCGGAATCACAATGGCAATATTCATTTCAAGCTGGCTCTTTACAATAAAATCAGATTCTTTTATGCTTGTCAGCGCTTGCGCATCATCAAGCTTTATCGTTCCTGCTATCATCGGTATATTTTTTCTCGGTGAAAAGATAACTCTTAATAAGATAATTGCTTTTGTTATCATTGTTTTTGCTCTCTTTTTCTTGCTTAAATACAATACAAAGCTCAATGGTAAAATCTCTCTGAAATCGCTGATTCTTCTTGCTGTGGTACTGCTTTCACAGGGGATAAATCAGGCAATGCAGAAGATATATACCTATAATTTTCCCGATAAGGATGTCAGCCACTATACCTTTTATGCCTCGGTCTTTACAGTCCTTGCGATACTTATTATGATGCCATTCTCAAAAAGGGACAAGTCTGCAGAAAAGGCTACTGCTCTTCTTTATCCCAAGGTGTTTTTCTATGCAACCGTCATGGCACTTGCACTTTTCGGAAATACATATTTCCAAACACTTGCCTCAAGAAGCGTTGATGCGCTGATTCTCTATCCGCTTTCAAGCGTACTTTCTCTCGGAGGTGCTTCCGCAATGTCTGCTATCCTCTTTGGCGAAAAGATGAACAGGGACAGCATAATCGGTGTTATTCTGGTTTTTGTTGCACTACTTTTTGCAAGATAATGTTTATAAGTTTGGTTCAAAATTGTAGAGACAGAGCGTTATAGCTCTGCCTCTTTCTTTTATGCAAGCTCATCACGGAGAAAAGCAAAAATTTTCTTTTCCTCTCTTGAAACCTTCACCTGAGAAAGTCCGAGAGCATCTGCGGTCTCCTGCTGGGTATAATCCCGATAGTACCGAAGAAGAACTATTCTGCGCCATAGAGGCTGCATTTTTGATATTGCTTGCGAAAGTGCGATATTTTCGCAAAGCCTTTCCATCTCGGTGCTGCTGTCAACATCGGCAATAGTCCCCTCAAGGGTCATTCCATCCTCACCGTAAATAAAATCCGAGAGCGAGCTTACGGGAGTTATGGAATCGAGTGCCACCGCCGCCTCGGAAACACTGACGCCGCAAAGGGATGCAAGCTCATCGATATGCGGATCTCTTCCCTCGCTTGACATAATATCATTTTTAGCCTTCAGAAGCTGAACGCCAAGCTTTTTATAGCTTCGGCTGACCTTGATTATTCCATCGTCACGAAGATATCTTCTGATCTCTCCGATTATAAGCGGTACTGCATAAGTTGAAAAAACAGTACCTCTTTCAAGATCAAAGCTCCTTATTGCCTTGAGCATTCCTATGGTGCCTATCTGAATTAGATCCTCATATTCAAGACCTCTGTCCCGAAATTTTGCGGCTATGCTTCGAACAAGCCCCATATTGCTCTTTATAAGCTCCTCGGTTGCCCTCTCGTCCCCCTCCTGCGCAAGTGCTATCAGCGATTTGTTTTTTGAATATCCGTTTTCAGCCAAATCCTCCACCTCACCAAATCGGTTATCGGTACTCATTCTTATCTCCTGCTTGAAAGCCTTTTCATGAGCTGAACCGTGGTGCCTTTGCCAATCCTTGAGCGTACCTTCATTTCATCCATAAAGCTTTCCATAACAGTGAAGCCCATTCCGCTTCGCTCATCCTGTGGCGCACCCGTATAAAGCGGAGTTTTTGCAAGCTCGATATCCTCTATCCCCTTGCCCTTGTCCTTTATTTCCACCAAAATTATGCGCCCTTCAAGAATTTTTACCGATATGTAGATCTCACCGATAGAATCGGGGTATGCGTGGACTATGCAGTTGGTAACCGCCTCGGAAACCGCACATTTTATATCCGCAAGCTCTGTGGTATTTGGGTCTGCCTGTGCCGCAAAAGCCGCCACCATCGACCTTGCCGCCGATTCGTTTACAGAAAGGGACGGAAAATTCATTTTTATTGAGTTTATCACCTTATTTTTTGCCTTCATTTGCTTTCACCTCTCTTTTTTCAATTCTTATTATCTTCTCCATTCCCGCAAGGGAGAGAATTCTTTTCGCTCCCGGCGAAGGGTTTAGCACCACCGTTTCTCCTCCAAGCTTTGTCATAAGAGAAAACCGCCCCATTATAAGTCCAAGTCCCGAGCTGTCCATAAAATCAACCCTTGACAGATCAATATACAGAGTCCTTGGCCTTTTCTTCATCAGAGCCTCGTCTATCTCGTGACGGAGCACTGCAGCGCTGTGGTGGTCGATCTCCCCCACAAGACTTAAGGTAAATCTTTCCTTCTCCTCATCATAGAGGGAAATATACAATTCCTTTTCCATTTTACATCTCCTTTTGTTTTTCTTCTGTGCATATTTTATCACCTTTCATGGGAAAAATTTGTCACATTCTGCGTTTATGATAAATTTTCTGAAAAAACTTGCTTTTATATGAATTTTGTGCTATACTTATGGATATAAAAGAGAGGTATCGCAATGAAAAAAATTAAAATTCTCCCAATTCTTCTTGCTTTTCTTCTGCTTCTTCCCTCTTGCACAGCAAGCGACAGAAAAAGAGCACAGACAAATGAAATAATAAATAGGGATCAAATACTTAATATAGAGATGCCAAGCGAAAAGGATGTTTTCGGCGAAACGAGAATAAGCTTTGCAGCGGCAGGCGATAACATCATTCACGAGGCAGTATTTACCGATGCAAAAAATAATGCGGCGGTCTATGCTTCAAGCACAGGCATTGCCACAAAATACCGCTTTACAGAGATGTATGAGGGTATTGCGGACATAATTAAAAGCGCGGATATTTCATATGTAAATCATGAAACACCCGTTGCGGGCGAAAGCTTTGGAATCAGCGGTTATCCCGATTTCAATGCTCCCTCCGAGATAGGAAATGACCTTTCGGAGGTTGGCTTTGACATTATCAACATTGCCAATAACCATATGCTTGATATGAAGGAAAAGGGTCTGCGCAATTCAATAAGCTATTGGAATGAAAAATCCGCCACACACGGAATCACCATGATAGGGGGATACACAAAGGACGATTATGATTCCATCAGATTCATAGAAAAGGACGGAGTTAAGATCGCGCTCCTCTCCTATCTGACATTTGTTAACGACTCACATAAAAATTCTCTTTCATCATCAAGTGAGCTTATTATTCCCTATGCAAATAAGAACACTATGACACGTCAAGTTGACATTGCAAAGGAAAACGGTGCCGATATCATTATCGTTTCCATGCACTGGGGAACGGAAAATGACCTGAAGCCAAGGCAATCCCAGAAGGATTACGCAAATCATCTTGCAGCTCTCGGAGTTGACGTTATATTGGGCACACACTCTCACACCCTACAGCCTGTGGAGTGGATAGAGGGCGAGAACGGACACAAAACGCTCTGCGCATATTCTCTCGGAAACCTCCTTTCAACAATGCACTATAATGAATATATGGTTGGTGGCATCCTGACATTTGACATTGTGGAGGATGATATGGGCGCAAGGATTGAAAACCCGATGCTTATCCCCACTATGTGCCATTACAGCATGACACGCGACAGTCTGAAGCTTTATACCCTTGAAAATTACACCGAAGCGCTTCTGAAATCCCATGGCTCACAGTTGCAAAGAGCTTTTACCATGAACACTTTACTTGATCGTTTGAAAAATACCGTTTCAAGTGAATTCTTGCCCGAAGCCTTCAAATAAAAAAGGTGCTGAACAGCCGTTCAGCACCTTTTTTAACAATGCAACCGTCAGTTGCTAAATTTCCAAGGAAAGTTTATAGACATTTGGGCGGTTTTGTGCTATAATTTATTCGGAAAAACAGTATTGGAGGACATTATGGATTTAGGAAAAAGAATATATGACCTGAGAAAAGAAAAGCATCTTTCCCAGGGTGAGCTTGCAGAGATGCTTGATGTTTCAAGACAATCAATTTCAAAATGGGAAACAAATACTTCAACTCCTGAACTTGACAAGCTCTTAAAAATGAGCGAGATTTTCGGAGTTTCTCTTGATTGCCTTATAAAAGGAACCGAGGGAACAGAACAACAAATCAAAAAAGCTCCCACAGATGCGGAAGTAATATATAGAGAAAAAAGTCAGACTCAAAAGATAGTCGGTGCAATACTTTTATCTGTGGGACTGCTGGCTTTCCTCATTTTAACCGCCCTTGGAGGACTGCTTGGCGGCCTGTTCTTCTCTTCTCCTTTTATCACCTGCGGTATAATCTGCCTTGTCTTTAAAAAAAGAGTTCTTTTATGGTGTGCTTGGGATGTTTTCTTACTCATTGATGCCTATATTTTTTATGCCACGGGAATAAGCCGTGGAAGCGTACTTATTACTATGAAGTGGACAAATGAAATGAATTTTGCAAGACTCTATGTCGCTTGGGCATCACTCATATGCCTTTCCCTGCTCATAATCGCAACACTTATCAGCTTCAAAAAATATGTCTTCAAGCCAAGGGGCAAAAAGCTGATCATTATCGGTTCTTTCCTTCTCACAACGGTATTTTTGATGATATTTACAACTTTCTATGCAGAAGACATCAGCCGTGCACTTGAAAATCACGAATATCTTTCGATGAGAGCCACCATGGAGTTTTTCAGATTTATTTCCTTTATCAACGAATGGGCAAAAATATCTTCATTTGTGACAGTTCTGGTCACCGTAATGGGATATTTCAGATTCAAAAAGCAGGACTGATCGCAGATCAGTCCTGTACTTTATTTATAAGACCTCTTTACCTCTCGATAAAGCCTCATCAGCCTTGAAAGTATATCGGTATTATCAAAATCCTTATGATAAACGATGTTTGTTTCGCGAATCATACTTAGATTTTCGATGGGAAGGACTGTAATCTTTCCTTTCATTACCTCGTCCATACAAGCGCTTTTGGCAAGAATCGAGACACCGAGATTTTTTCTTATAAGATCCTTTATTGTAGCGATATTATCAACCTCAAGCATTATATCAAAATCGCTTATGCTCTCACCAAGTATCTCAAGTTGATTTTCAAACTGAATTCTGGTTGCGGAGCTTGGAAGACGAAGTATCATTTTCTCCCGCCTTAGTTCTCGCAAGGTTACCATCTCATTTTTGGCAAGCTGATTTTCATTGGCAAGAACGCAAACAAGATAGTCTGTATCAAGCATAAGTGAACGAAGCTCCTTACCGCTGGGTTTTCCGTCAACTATTGCCAAATCAAGCTCATAATTTTCAAGCATATTATAAAGATTTGTTATAGGCTCAGTTATAATCGTTATGCTGGCGCCATCATATTTTGCTCCGTATTTTGCCAGCACCTCGGTTATAAGATTACTCTCTGCTGTGTGGGTGATTCCTATTCTTATATTGCTTATTCGCTTCTCACTATCGTCAAGATCGCGTATAAGCTTGTCCCCGAGAACCTTCATTCTCCTTGCATATTTCACTACAAGCTCACCATCCGGGGTCAATTTCAACTCTCCCTTTCCCCTGACAAGCAGCTTTTTATCAAGCTCGGTTTCAAGTGCGTTTATATGGTGGCTGACAGCCGGCTGTGTAAGCGAAAGCTGCTTTGCAGCCTTTGTGAAGCTTCCATTCTCTGCCACAGCAAGCAATGTTTTCAGTTTTACATCTATCATAAGTTTACTCCTATAAATTTTTTTTATATACCGAAGAAAAATAATAATTTGACTTTATAATAAAAATAGTATATCATATATAGTGGAAAAAAGCAAGAGCCGATCGAAAAAAATTACTCGGCTCTGATTATTTTTTGGAGGTTTAATGTGCTTGACACACTTTACGGTAAAATAAGCGCCGATTCCCCCGGTGCTATTATAATCATTTCTGTGGCGCTGATGATATTTTTCGGCTTTGCAATGACGAGAATTACAAAAAAATTACGTCTGCCAAATGTTACCGCCTATATCCTTGCGGGAGTTATTATAGGTCCCGCTTGCCTTGATATGATACCAAGCAATATAATTGCGGGGACAGATTTTCTCTCCGACATTGCACTTGCTTTTATAGCATTCAGCGTCGGTGAATTTTTCAAAATAAGCAAGCTGAAAAAGAACGGTCTTAAAAGCATACTCATCACTCTTATCGAAGCAGCTCTCACATCGATCTTAGTCTTTTCGTTACTTCGATTCGGTCTGAAAATGAGTTTTTCCCTTGCCCTTGTCCTTGCGGCGCTTGCCTCCGCAACTGCCCCTGCATCTACAATTATGACCATAAGGCAGACACGCGCAAAGGGAGACCTTGTTGAAACGCTTCTGCAGGTCATTGCGCTTGATAATGTTGTCGGTCTTCTTGCTTACAGTATTGCGATCTCGGTTGCCATCTCATACAGCACAGAGGCTTCTTCTCTCGAGATCGGCGTCATAATAATGCCAATAATCAAAAATATCTTCGCCATTGCGATCGGTGCTATCCTCGGTCTTGTTATGAAGCTTCTGATCTCCCACCGTTCAAATGACAACAGACTGATAATTTCGGTTGGCATCATGTTCCTTTTCTGCGGAATATGCGCAGTTATGGATGTTTCGCCACTGCTTGGATGTATGATGATCGGAGCAGTTTACATAAATCTTTCGGACGATGGCAAGCTCTTTTTGCAGTTAGGATATTTCAC
Source organism: Eubacteriales bacterium (assembly GCA_045648605.1). GTDB lineage: Bacteria > Bacillota > Clostridia > Oscillospirales > CAG-272 > SIG710. Next base: position 66,451 of record JAZROG010000056.1, read on the forward strand.
TCCTCCGCTTCTTCTTTTGTTCTTTGTCCGTTCGGGTCTTAATTTCGATCTTTCCGCACTTCTCGGAAGTGCTTCATCGGTTGGAATTGCTCCCCTTTGGGCAGTCAGTATTATATATTTCCTTATCAGAATGATAGGTAAATACTGCGGCTCACTTCTCGGCTGTATCTCGGCAAAAAAGGAAAACAAAACAAGAAAATACCTTGGACTTGCAATGTTCCCGCATGCGGGAGTTGCCATTGGTCTTGCGGCGATGGGTGCAAGAGCGCTTGGTGGCGAAACAGGCTCGATGCTGCAAACCATCATCCTTGCATCGAGTATAATGTATGAGCTTGTGGGTCCCGTCCTTGCAAAGCTTGCGCTTCAGCTTTCGGGCGCATATTCAGACAAAATCGAGGATATTGCAGTTGTTGAAACGCATACGGAGAACGGAAAAGCAAAAAGCGATATTGAGCTTCTCATTGAGCGCATACAGAAGATACAGAAGGAGCTTCCGCCCCATGTTCAGGATTCACAGTCCGAGGCGGAGCAAGCCTTTACAGAGGCGGCAGAGGAGCATTTCAGCTCGGCAAACTCAAATTTCAGAGGCGGCAGACGAGATATGAGCCGCAGAATGTAACTATTAAAAAGGAGATTTTGATATGAATTTTATTGATCCTATCGCAAAGTTGCTTGGAGAATGGTCATATGATCTTGGCGGCGCATCCGTTGCCTTCAGACTCGGACTTTCCATGGTATTTGCTTTCATTATCGGCTGCGAGAGAGCAAGCAAAAGACACGCGGCGGGTCTGCGTACCTTCATCACTATTTTTCTTGCTTCAACCATCACATCTATGATGGATATTTATCTCGCCAAAGCATATGGTGTTTCCGCGGCAATGCTTTCTGCCGCAACCGTTATCGGAATTGCAATAATCAGTACAAACTCCATCCTTTTCAGCTCAAAAAGCCAGATAAAGGGACTTACGACCTCTGCGGGTCTCTGGGCATCGGGAATACTCGGAATGACCATCGGCGCGGGATTTTATACCGTTTCCCTTATCGGATATATTGCGCTTCTTTGCTGCCTTTCATATTTCCCCGCCTTTGAGATTTATCTCAAAAACCGCTCAAACCACTTCGAGGTTCATCTTGAGCTTGTGAGCAAGAGCAATCTGCAGGATTTTATTACCACCATCAGAAAGCTCGGTCTGCGCATTGATGATATTGAGGCAAACAATGCCTATCTCAGCTCCGGCCTTGCGGTATATTCTGTGTCGGTAACCATAATCAGCACAGAGCTTAAGAAATATAAGACCCATAAAGAAATAATCGAGGCTATGAGCACCCTCGATTATGTCTATCATATTGAAGAAATGAATTAACGCTCCCTTATCGCAAAGGAAACAGAAAGCAATGCCGCCATAATGCAGAGAACAGACACTTCGGGTAGCCACTGTATAAATGGCGGCATCGGTCTTGCAAGAATATATACTTGCATATCCTCCACAAAAATATGGTAAAGAAGCGGAAGAAGGAAAAGCGGATAAAGAAGCTTTTTAGTTTTAATTATCCCAAAGATCGTCATGGAGTAAAGCAAAAGAACCGCAGCATAAAGCAAAAGGCAAAGATAGGTATGTATTTTGCTCTCAAATGTAAATGCCTTTACCGAAAAGAATATGACACCGAGAAGCACCGAGAGCGATGTAAGCTCAGGTGCTTTTTTACCGAGGAAAAGAACGGTCAGGCAAAAAACGATCGATGCGGCAAGGACAAGATAAAGATGGATAAAAAGCTCAAATGCAGCTGCTTCCCTGCCCCAAAAGTATATTATTCTTATCAGCGCCGCCGCAAGCATAAAGATAACCGAAAGCAATGCGGCGGGACTTTTTCTCTCTATGTAAAACAGCCTTTTTTTCATTTTGTTCTCTTTCTCGGCCTTTTCCATGCGCCCGTCAAATAGAAAACAAGTCCTATCCAGAAGGGGGTGAAGCCTGCAAGGGCATCACCAAGCCAGAAGCCGTAATGCTTCATATCAAGAACAAGTCCGAAAAGCACCGAAAGTCCTATTCGGAGAATTATTCCGTCGAAGATCGCAGTAGTAAAATTCACAGCGGTGTTTCCGCTTCCGTTTATAAGTGCATTCATAAGGGCGCGGAGCGCACCGCCAAAGAAAAGCAATATTGCTATGGGCACATATTTTTCACCGATACCCAGAATAAGCTCCGCATCACAAGCATTTTCACTGTCGATAAAGGCGGTGAATATCTCTTCTGAGAAGAAGATTATTGCAACAGAGAAAACAAGAGCGATAGAGAGAGTTATAAGCGCAAGACTGCGCAAGATCCTCTTGACTCTATCATATTTTTCAGCCGCAAGATTTTGACCGACCATGGTTGAGCCTGCTGTATTCATTGCGGAAGAAATAAGATTGCTTACATTTGAAACCTTATTTGCAATTCCCGCAAAGGCGGAAATATCCTTTCCGTAGGAGTTGATAAAGGAATTTACAAAGAGCTTGGATATCTGTACCGAAGCCATCTTTATCGCCATCGGTGTTCCAAGCTTCAGCAGATCCGAAAGCATTTCCTTATCCCAGATGAAAAAGTCCTTTATGCTGAGCTCAAGCTCAAATTCTTTTCTTTTTTTGATAAGGAAAATTCCGCAGCTTATAAAGCTGACTGCTTGGCTGATAACAGTTGCAAGAGCCGCACCGCCCGCGCCCATATTCATCTTCATAACAAGCAAAATATCAAGAACAATATTGACAAATGCAGCAACGGCAATGAAAATAAAAGGATGCTTGGCATCGCCCATTCCGCGAAGAACAGCGCTTACAAGATTATATCCGTAAATAAAAACAAGCCCCGCCATGCAAATGACCGAATATGCAAGAGCTTCATCCCAGGCCTCTTTTGGAGTGTTCATCATTTTCAGCAGAGCATCGCGGAAAATAAAGCCTGAAATACTGATAACAATGGCGCAGGTAAAGAGAAACGAAAACATCGTTCCAACGAATTTGCCGAGCTTGTGTCGCTCTCCCGCGCCTATGTATCTTGCAATAAGCACCTGACCTGCGCTTGCAAAGCCGATGGCTATAAAATTGAGAAGTGCAGTAACATCGCCGCCAACAGAAACGCCCGAAATTCCTTCAAGCCCCATAACCTTGCCGACGATGACCATATCGACCATGTTATAAACTATCTGCAGGAAATTAGAAAGGAAAAGCGGCAGAGAGAAAATTATCAGCTGCGACATTATGCTGCCCTTTGTAAAATCCTTAATCTGTGAACGATTCATTATTTTGACCTTGCCTCCATGCTTTTTCTGACGAAATATTCAATGCTCATTATTCCATCAACAGTATCAGCGCGATTTCACTCAAATCAGAATATACCTACCGCTTTCAGCAGAAATGAAACGATAAAAACAGTAAATCCCGAGATAAGAGTTGTCCAAACAACAAGCTGCCCCGCAAGAATGGCATCTCCCTTCATTTCCTGTGCCATTGGAACGCTCGAAACCGCAACAGGTGTTGCAAATACCGCAACGAAGGTTGCAAAATGTGCACCACCGAAAGTATCTCCAAAAAGAAGATATGCAGCTCCTATTCCGATCAGTGGAACAACAACAGTCCTTGCAAGAGTGCCAAAAATTATCTCTTTTTTCAGAGAAGAAACAGCGGAAAATTCAAACTGAGCCCCAAGAACCAACAGCGCAAGGGGGGGTGCCATTGAGGAAAGATAATTCAAGACCTTAAAAGCAGGCTCGATGCTTGAGAGGCGGAAATCAATACCGCTTCTCACAAAAACAGACCTTATAAGAAGTACAAAAACGCCCAAAAGAACACTGATTATAAGCGGATTTTTAAGTATTCCCAAAATGATTTTTTTGAAGCTCGGCTTTTCACCGTCTCCCCTGAAAACCGTGAGGCTTATAACCGCAAGAATATTGAGAAGCGGAATGGTAAATGCAGAAAGTATTGTTGCAACCGCAACTCCCTCATCACCGAAAAGAGATTCTGCAAGTGGGATTCCGATAAGAGCATAATTTGAGCGAAAAACAGCCTGCAAAAGCGCTCCCCTGCAACCGTTTTTCTTTGTTATCAGCATAACACAGGGCAAAGCGATGAAAAATATCACCGCAAGCGCGGCAAGAACATAAAGAACATACCCCAGCTCTATTTCCCCAATATCATCAATGTTATAAACATTGAGAAAAAGCATCGCGGGCAGAAATATGCGAAAAACAAGCTTGTTTCCCTTCTTTGCAAAATCTCCGTCCATAAATTTTATTTTTTTCAGAATATATCCGATTGCCACAGTAATTATTATGGGCAAAACAGCTTTTAATGCAAAAATTAAAGATGCCATTTTTCCTTTTTCCAAAATTATTTTTTCTTAATAATTATATCACAAATATATTTCCAAATCAAGACAATGGGAATATTTGTCGCACAAAAAAGAATAATGCACAATTTCGTCGCTCTTTTTCCGGAATTTATGGATGTTTTTGACAAGAACAATATTGACAAATCATATCGGTTGTGTTATAATAAAAGAAAAGGAGTTTTTGACTATGCCAAACGAAAAGTCTTATAAGATCAAAACAAAATATCCGAATCTCTTTCTTCGCGTAGCCGAGGGACATTTTGCAACCAGCCACAGCCATATAAATTATTATATTGACGTGACAACTCATAAGACCCGTCTTTCGGAGGCGACCGCCATTGCAGAGCAGCTCGTTGCTTTCTACACGCACAACACTATAGTCGACACCATTCTCTGCCTTGACGGAACAGAGGTTATCGGCACTTGTCTTGCGGAGCAGCTCACAAGAGGTAATTTCGTCAATATGAATGCTCATCAGACGATCTATGTGGTTACACCCGAGCATACATCGGGAAGCCAGATAATATTCAGAGATAATATGCTTCCCATGATAAAGGGTAAGAATGTGCTTATACTTGCAGCTTCCGTTACCACCGGATATACGGCAAAGGCGGCTACCGAGGCAATCGAATATTATAACGGTAATGTTGCGGGAATCTGCTCCATATTTGCCACAGTTAAGGAGTGCGCGGGTTACGAGGTCAAATCGGTGTTCGATACAGGCGACCTTGGAAATTATGCTTCCTACCCCTCTCATGAATGCCCTCTCTGCAAAGAAGGCAAAAAGATCGAGGCTCTTGTTAACAGCTTCGGCTATTCGAAATTATAAAATTATAACAGAAGAAATCCGCCGATTCGGCGGATTTCTTCTGTTATGCTTCTTTTTTTAATTATACATTTCCTTTATTTTCCCCATTTCGCATGGGAGCAAGGCATAGATATTCGCCATTCGTGCGGAATATTTTTCAAAAAGCTTATCGGAAAATTCGGAATTTTCGTCGCTTATCAGCATAGCGGCACAATAGTATATTGCAGCCGATGCAAAAGGATCGGAAAGCGGAAATTCCTCCTCCATATCCGCCACCGCGCGCATTCTGTAAAGCGCGCGGGGCATTTTGTTTGCCATGCGGTATTTATCGTCAAGTTCCTCCGCTTCGCCACAAAAATCACCCAAATTGCATTGCAACTCGGGTGATTTCTTAAATTACTTGAACATTTCACAAATCATTTATACAATAATCCATTTTTGATATGCTACATTATCAAACGATTGCTTCCAATACACATTAGATCCACTTGCATCTGCTGACAAATAATATGGTGATGTGTTATTAGATGATTTTATTATATAATAAGTGCCAACTGCTTCAATATATGGTTCAGATAACGAATTACCAGAAACATTACTTAGTGTGCAACCGGAATCATTATTAAACTTTATGCCGTAATTCTCATTGAGTTTTGTTCTAATAAAATTATTCGAAGCATTCCACAACTGTTTATCACTGTTTAGATTTGTTCGCTGTATTACTTCTCCTCCATGAGTTGCTACACCATCTTTGATAGTCAAATATTGACCAGAGCCTGCATTCTTTATTCTTGTGTATGTCTTTGGGGCTTTTATGATATATCGTGCTCTATTTAAAATTGTCGATATATAATTTTCACTTGAATCAGAATTACCGTTAAAATATCCCCAATATAACTTGCAACCAAGAGAACCCCAACATTCCGTAACTTTAAATTTATTTCCTTCAATTGAGGAAACAATAGCTGAATGTCCGGAAGTACTTGTGCCTGTTCTTATTATATCTCCCGGTTCAAGTGTTAACGAAGATAGATTACTTTTATATATTCGCCATCCACCTGCAAGTGTACTACCATCAGCAGCATCTTCAACGGTATCATAATCCAATGCAGTACCAAACACAAGAAATGCGATAAAAAAAGCATAACCATAGCATTGAATAGCATTACCAAAAGTATTAGAATTACATGATGTTTCACAACCTGTTTCGTTTGTTCCCCAATTATTTGCCGACAACTGCGTTTGGGATAATCCTTCGCTCCAGAATTTTCCATTATATGTCGTTTTATAACTTTCAATAATATTTGTTACTTCAAAATTCGTCATTCAATTTCCTTTCCTTGTATCATTTTGTTTTATCTTTGTTCATTTCAATCAGTTGATCGATTGTATCGAATTTTCTGCTCTCTGTCGAAAAATACCATTCATCAAGACTTGTTCCGTTCCATGCCATATAATCAGTCAAAGTATATGTAACCTCCGGATTAAGTTCCATTATCCCATTATCTATAGCCACGCTTCCTTCTTCACTGTAAAATTGTTGACGTGAAGTTATCGTTTCTAAAATTATATCATCACTTTGAATAGATGTATATTTTTTGTCCATCCGCCTGAACATTAGTCTATTATCCTCTCCCTTAAAAAAAGAGAGAGAAAATTCCGCATCAAAATTAGAGGTTATGTCAATTATTTCGTCTTTTGTAAAAATAAAACCATCTGCCCAATTATAATATACTTTTTCAAAAACAAAATATTCACCGGCTGAAAAAGCTGAAATTTTAAAATTTCCATTTAGTGCCATCGGCTCACTCAAGTTTTTTTCCATGTCGGAATATTTTATTGAAATAAGATACCATTTTGGAATTCCATCAAAAAGCATTTCATCATCAATTCTACATATTTTAAGAACTGCACCGGCATAACATAGTTCAAATGTTTCTCCGACAGAAATATCAGACATATACATGTTAAAATTCTCGTCGAGAAAATCCAAGTGATTTTCCTCTTTCAATAAATACTTTAAAAGAATTGCATTATCTGTTTCGCCCTCTGGTTCTAAAAACAAATTGGCAGTTTCGCTAATCGCTACAGATGTGCTATTATTACCTTCATAAGATAACATAGTCACATTTTTGCTACATGAAGACAAAAAAACAGATAAAAATAGAATAGTAATCCAACCTGAAATTCCCCATATTTTCATAACAAAGCCCTCCAATATTTATAGTATCACTATAATGATATTATATCATATTATAGTGCTAAAGTCAACAGATTATCAGCAGTATTTGTTTTTGATTTTCCCCATTTCGCATGGGAGCAAGGCATAGATATTCGCCATTCGTGCGGAATATTTTTCAAAAAGCTTATCGGAAAATTCGGAATTTTCGTCGCTTATCAGCATTGCGGCACAATAGTATATTGCAGCAGATGCAAATGAATCGGAAAGCGGAAATTCCTCCTCCATATCCGCTTCTGCGCGCATTCTGTAAAGCGCTCGGGGCATCTTATTTGCCATGCGGTATTTATCGTCAAGCTCCTCGGCTTCCCCACAGAAAAGGGCGAGAATATATGGAAATCTTTCCTCATAATCACCGGTGTATGCCGTTTCGTTGGTTTCTCCGAGCAGCTGTAAGGCTGCTCGGTATAATTCTTTATTTGTCAAATGGATCACCTCTTTATGCGAGGCTATAATTCATCACGAAATACTCCTCGGGGAATACGATCTTTGCGCCATAGAGGTGAAGTCCCTTAACGGCGTCCGCGAAACGCTTTTCGGGACGGTATGCCTCGATCTCGCTGAGCTGCTCGGCAAAAGCAACGCTTCTCTTGCTTCTCGCAACGCACTTATGAACATTGCCGTCTCTCACAACATTATTTGAAACATATATCTTTACGCCGCTTACGCTTCCGATACAGCCGTTTTCAAGAACATCTCGGTTGCCTGTGGAGAGATTGATCTTTGCCTTCATGATAAGCTCACCGATCTCGGGAGAAACCTCAAAAATAACATCGTCAGAATCATAGATATTGCTTCTATACAGCTTCGTTCTCACAGAAAGAATAGAATCGATGATATTTTCAGCCGTTGCATTTCCCATATCAAGAACATTCGCCTCCTCGCAGGAATTTACAAGACCGAAAACATAATTATCCGCAGTATTGGCAAGGGCGGATGCCGCCTTCTTCATTGCCGCCTGCATAAGACGCGGAACAGCCTGTGCTCTATCAACATCGTCTATCTGGAAATTGAATGCCTTTGCCTGATCGATTGTGAGGGTTCTTGCGGTATCGGAAAGAGTTTCGGGTGCGCTCATATCTGTGTTTCTTGTGTAGTCAAAAACAGAGATGTCGCCAACACCGCTTATCTTAACGGTATTTCCCTTGCTCTTAATGTCGCCCTCATATTCACGGTTGCAGTTCTTAACTGCGATGTACTTGTTATCAAGCTCCTGATAGAGAGCCTCGCTCCAGATTGTGGGTATAAAATTTGTAAGTGCCATATTTTTTACTTCCTTTCTTTTCAGTTCCAGTGTTTCATGGAGTTTATTATGTGTGAATAGTTTTTCTTAACCTCGGCAGCGGTCATTTTTCTGACCTGATCCGCCGTAAAATAATGGTCTGATGCGCCCGTAACCGAGCCGCTTGATTTTTCGATGGCGTTTTTATTAGCCTCATCTGCCTTCATTTGCGAAAGAGTGCGTTTTCTCTCATGCCTTGCATATGATGCCGAAAGGGGCAGACCTTTTTTGACCTCGTTCCATATCTCATCGGGAATCTCCGAGAGAGGAACATCGGGAAACATTTCGGAAAATTCACCGATCTCACCCTCAAGACGCTCCGAAATGCTTTTCCTTTCCTCAAGAGCCTTTCTGAGCTCTGCATTTTGAGCTTTCAGTGCTTCAAGCTCACTTATTTCCTCGGCAGGTTCACTTTCGCTTGTCATTATTTCTTCATTCATCCGTCAAGTCCTCCTTTTTTGATTCGTTTTCTTCAATTCGCGCTATAAGCCCTTCCCTATCAATAAGGATGCCCTGCGGCAAACGCTTGAGATATTCCTTAAAGGTAATATGACCGCTGTCAAGAAGCCTGTCAAGAACGATCTGATTATACGCTACGGAAAATCTTTCGGGATCCGATATCTCGACATGGGCATGAAGCATGGTGTCCTTCAGCACATCAAGATCGGTACATGCCGAAACCGCCTCTCCCTCATCATAGTAGGGGATAAGTCTCTCCGGAGGATAATAGGCGCATATCATGTCCGCCCAGATATTGGCAATATCCTCCGCAAATGTGCTGACATTGTCCTTTATCTGAAGAAGTGGAACCTTCGAAGCCTCCTGAATGGCAAGAACGGCGCTTGTATTTGTAGGATTGATATTTCCGAGAGCCGCCTCGGTGGCTCCCATCATTTCCTTTGTCGCGGAAACAGAATTTTGGAGAAGCTCCATATATCCTTCCGCAAGCTTTCCCGGTGGGATTATGCTGACCGCATCCGAAACACTTGCAGAGCCGATGGCCGCTATTGCTTCGCCCACCGCGTTGGTCCATTCGGGTATTCTGGTCTTGTCATAGACCACCTTTGAAAACGCGGTGTCGGACATATGCTTCATAACCATTGCATATCCGCGATTTATGAATTTCTGATTAGGAATCAAACCGCTTATGGGGGATGTACCGTGGAAGCAGTTTTTTGTTTGATACCAATTCATATATGCAACGGGATAGAGAGTGCAGCTTGTCTTTACCTTTCTTATCACACATTCTCTCGTGGATTTTTCAAAGCATACCCTTCCATTCTCTCGCCAGAATTTGATGAGATATGTAGCTTTCTTCTCTTCATCATCGCCGTCAAGCTCCTTTTGCGCCATGTCTCCCGCGCCCCATTCCGCCACCTCATCCGGAAGGATCAGCCTTGCGGCATCAGCCTTTGTCATTCCGTGCTTTATAGCTTCCTCGCGAAGCGAATAAACGCTCTGCCTGCCCGCAAGAATTATATATTCCTGACTCTGAATATCAGCCTTATTCATATCAGAGACGAAAAGATTGACATTATCAATATTTTCTGTAACGATATCCCCCTTAAAGGGTGAAGGACTGTGAGCATCGGGGTCAAAATAGCAGTAAACCGCACCGTCACCTGATATTGCCGCATCATAAAGCGCACGGCGCATAACCTTGTCCATTTTGTTTTTCTCCCAACGGAATGAAGCGTGCCTTCCGAGCATTTCAATGGCAGAGCGCATATCCTTCTGCTTTTCGGTATTTGTCTCATACGGAATATCCTCGTCGGTATAGTGAATGGCGATCTTCTTTGAGAAGACTGTACAAACCATATAGTCAACTATTCTTCTGAGGATATTGAAAACGGGTTTTGGCAGGTCACTGCCTTGCGTGCCATGCCACTGATCACCCCGAAGGAAACGCTCATTTTCACGAACCCGCTCATAAAGACCGATGGAACGTTTAAAATCACAGCCTGCCTCATATTGCTGCCAGGCTTTTGTTGTTTTTACCTTCATCTGAGCTCCTTTCTTATTTCAGTGCAGAAAGAACAATGCTCATTATCCTTGTTCTTCCCATAGAATTTGAACGGATGATATAATTCATATCAAGGAAACGTCCGATTCCCGTCTTTGCATTGAATTTTGTTGGGTATTTGCCCATTCCCTTGCCGTCATCGGAAATAGTAAGTGTACTTTTTCCGCCACCGTCGCCATGAAGAGCTATACTGAAGCTATCTCCGTCACAGTCTGCCTTTATGTATGCTCTGCCGATATGCTTCAGCCTTTCGGGTAGCGAAAAGTCCAAGGGATTTGATTCGTAATATGCCTCTATCTCACACTCGACACTCATTCCCGCTGCTCTATCCGTTAGATTTTCGTCCGAAAACGAGAATGTGTATCTACCGTAAACCATTGAGACCTCACCGCCAAAGGAGAAAAAGTAATCAAAGGGAATGCCGTCAAAGCGATACCATTTTTCTCCTGCCACGGAATAGACGAATAGCTCCTGATCGTCGCTTTCGGGATCTCCAAAAAAGATCTCGCCGCGGTTTTTATTATAAAACGCTACAGCACGGCTGAAAAATCCTTCCGAAAGCATATCCGCAATGGGAGAAGAAATACACTCCGCGCCGCTTTCCGTAAGCTGACCCTTTTCGCTAAAGCGATATATACCGTCTCGCGATATAACATAAGGATCATTTCCGCCCATAACAGCACCACGCGCCGAAATACTTCCCAAATGCTCATCGTATATGGAGAGATTCAAGCTGTTCCCCTTAAGGCTAAGGCTTGCAGTCTTACTGTCACCGAAAATAAGCATCCTGCTTCCCGCTCTTATAATGTTGTTTATGCCCTCACCGCTGCATGGAAAGCTTCTCTTGTCGGAAACGGGAAAATATATGTCGGTGGCACTTGTATGCACAGCAACAGATTCAAGATATGAGGCATTTGAGACCTCTCTCGAAATAAGCATACTGCCCCTCTCATCTCCACCATATAAAATTATCCTTCCCGCATCACCGTCATCGCAAATTATTGCTCTTTCCTTTGAAATAAGCTCGCTCCTTCTTATGTTTTCTGGCGCAAGTGTAAGACAAAGAGTAATTTCACAATCCTCGGCCATAGGTCTTGTAAGTAAAATTCTCATTCCGTCCTCTGAAAGCTTGGCAGAATCCAAAATACTTTTTCCTCCGCAAACCGCAGAGCAAATTTCAGCGCATTTAATGCCAAGATAAAGACCTTCGGTAAGCTCCTTGACTTTAAAATGAAGCCTTATTCTGTCCGAGAGATAATTGATATCCTCAAGGATCGGCCCCATATTTTTTCCGTCAAGATCTTTACCGTAAAGGGGAACATAGCCGCAAACAGAATGAAATTCACCGTCCTCATACCTATATATATCCTTCTCATCCATCAGATAGAGAAAGCCATGGCAGATGAAAAGCTCCGCCCTTCCCACTGAAGTCTCAAGAACTCCTATCTCATCGCATATATGCTCATCTGGATCAGCCTCGTACACATTGTTTCCGCATATGAAAAACATCATCTCATCACCGTCAAGAACACTGCTTATAAATGCCCTCGGCTCGCTCGGTAGGGTAAGAAGCGGTGCAAATCCCTCTCTTTTTTCGAGAGTCCCATCGGGAAGGATTCTGAAATTACAGATATCAAGCGCACAGTAGCCTCCCTTTTTTGTCTCGTCATGGCAGATACCTCCGAATTCTTTTATCCGTTCTACCCCAAGCGTTCCCTTAAAATCAGCTTTCGCCATAAAAAAACCTCCTTTTTATTTTAAAACACTATTGCAAAGCAAATATCAATCAAAAATATTTCTCTTTTTTCTTTCAAAACTGAATTGACTTTTTTCTTCGATGCCCATCTGTGGGAGCCTGCTCATAACCGCATATCTGAGCGCCTCGGGAGCATGAGTGATCTCATGTGGCTCGCCCGATGCATCCTCTGTTCCCCTCTTATCGAAAAGAAGTGCGGGAAGGCATCTTATAAGCTCCGTACAGCTATCGGAAATTTTCAGCTTACCCTCATTTTTTGCGCCCAGCATATTTCGGAGCGCTCTCCAGCCGGGAATTCTGCGGTTATCTGCCTTTATCATGGGTGGCATTTCGGGATTTCTCATCATTATCTCAAATCCGCTGACACCGCTATCCTGTCTTCGATTCCAAAGATCGGGGGACGCAACGGCATATTCCGCGCGCTTCTCCGAATCGAAGGAGACAATAGCATCTGCTGCCTCGGAAAGAGTAAGACCACTCCTGCATTTCTCTCTGAGGACATAAAGATTGCCCTCTCTGTCATAGCCCATAAAAAGCACCGCAAGCATATCAAGTCCATAATCGAGAGCGATAAAATACCGCAGCTCAAGCCTTTCAGCATCGGAAGATTTGATTACATGAATTTTCGGATCAAATTCGGCAAAGAACTGTCCCTCAAAAACATCCCATCTTCCATAGAGCCAAGCGGCACGGAGCTTTTCGGGCAGCGACTCAAGCTGTCTTACATAGTTCGGGTCTGCTCTCATAAGCGAAGGATTGTCATAGACAAGAGCGCTGATAAAATTGTAGTCATCCGCACTCTCGCCATCCCTATATATCCTATCAACAAAGAGACGCTTTACCCAGAAATGACCGATACCACCGGGATTACAGGTAAGATACATTCTTCTGGGAAAATCTCTCACACCGCGCAGACAAGCCGAAAGTGTTTTAAACTGAAATTCGCTCAGCTGCGTTGCCTCGTCTATGGCGATGATATCGAATTCTCTTCCCTGATACCTGAGTGTATCTCTGTCGGTAGCACAATGTCCGAGCTTGATTGTTGAGCCGCAGTAAAATGAAAGCATTTTCTCGCCCTCACTATAGCTGATGAGAGGTCCGTATTCCGATAAAAACGGCTTCACATGATTATCGGCAAGCTCATCATATGAGCGTCTTACGATAAGACATTTTATACCCGGATATCGCAGACACAGACCAACAAGCTTGCGTCGCAATGCCCATGATTTTCCTCCTCCTCTCGCACCGCCGTATGCGGTGTATCTTGCCTCGGAATCGAAAAATAACTGCTGCTTCGGATTTGGAACACCATCTATAACTATCTTCTTCATCACTTGCCATCCTTCAAGATGTCATGCTCAAAATAAATCGTTACAGGGTCATCACTGCCCTTCTTCTCATCGCCATAGCCAAGATATCTTTTCATATAGGGATTGATAATAGCTGCGGCAATGCGAGAATTAAGAGCCTCGTCCTCAAGCACCGAGCAGAGTGTTTCATACTCAATGGGAAATTTTTGACCTATCTCATCAAGCTCACTCTGACCAATATGACAAAATCTGCAAAAGCCCGCCATATTGGGAAATTTATCATCCTCTGCGCAACAGGCAATATAGATCTCCGCAACCTCTGAAAGCTTACCTTTTTTCAGCTTTTTCCTGATATCGTTATTTTCACTATCCGCCATTCATAAGATCACCATTCCTTTCATTCGAAATATTTCCGCATTTCTGCTTTGCAAGATGATTTTATCAAAAAATACCGTTCAAAAAGGTAACCATGTGTACCGCAGAGTACCAAAATCATCTTGAAAAATGAAGCAAAATAAGGTATAATAAAATAAAAGGGGGTGTTTTTTTGATAAAGACAGAATTTTGCATTGTTCCCGAAGATATAACAGAAGAATATATAAAAGATGAAGCGGAGGGGATTTCCGCTTCACTTATGAAAAATAATGAAAATTATATAAAATTGCTAATGGATAAAAAGCATCGTCCATCTGCCTATAAAAGCCTTGCCGCAATGGGAATTTTAGGCTCATTTACAGAAGAGCTGGGCATTTTCCCCACCATTGCGGTGACAGATAACGGAAAGCCGTATTTTACCGACATTCCCTATATAGATTTCAGCATCTCACATTCCGAAAATCTTGTTGCTTGTTCGATTTGTATTTCAAAAGAAGCAAAACCCATCATCGGCATCGACTGCGAGACGATATACAAAAAAGACCCTATGCAGCTTGCCGAAAGATTTTTCACAAAAAATGAAATTGAGATCATCGCATCATCGGAAAACAAAAAAAAGGCATTTACAAAGCTATGGACAAAAAAAGAAGCCTATCTTAAGCTTCTCGGCAAGGGGCTTTCTGTACCGCTTTCGTCATTTGAGGCGGAGTCTCTTCCCTATCATTTTGAAACATATGAATTGCTTGATAATATTTTTACAATTTGTTCGGAAAAATCTTTGTTTTAGTGCTTATTTGCTATTGAAAACATATATATAATATGTTATAATAGTTTAAGATATTTCAGAAAGCGGAGGCAGAGCCTTGAATCCAAAATTAAAAGAAAAAACAATGGAATCTCTTTCCGCCGTTCTTCCCATATCGGCAATAGTGCTTATCATCAGCCTTGTTCTCGTTCCAATGGAGCTTGGCAGCGTTTCCCTCTTTACAGTTGGCGCTGTTATGCTGATAATAGGCATGGGCTTTTTCCAGCTCGGTGCTGAAATTGCTATGACTCCAATTGGTGAAGGCATCGGTGTTCAGATATCCAAAACGCGAAAGATAGTTTTCGTCATCCTCGTCGGCTTTATAATGGGAGCAATTATAACCATTTCAGAGCCTGATCTTGCGGTGCTTGCGGAGCAGGTGCCATCCGTTCCCAATCTCGTGCTGATACTCACTGTTGCCATAGGTGTTGGAATATTCCTTGCCGTGGCGATCCTTCGTATCAGATTTCAGATCGATCTTTCAAAGCTGCTTATCGTGCTATATGCACTTCTCATAGTCGGCTCGTTTTTTGTTCCAAAGGATTTTCTTGCGGTTGCATTTGACTCCGGTGGTGTTACAACAGGCCCCATGACCGTTCCTTTTATTATGGCACTGGGTGTTGGTCTTGCATCTATCCGAAGCGATAAAAACGCCGCAAGCGACAGCTTTGGTCTGGTTGCTCTTTCAAGCGTTGGACCAATTTTGGCGGTGCTCATTCTCGGTCTCTTTTTTAAGCCGACAGAGGCACTTTATTCGGGCACGATAATCGAAAATGTTGCAACAACACAAGATGTTGCAAGAGTGTTTATTCTTGGAATACCGAGATATGCAGAGGAAGTTCTCATTTCCCTTCTTCCCATCGTTGCCGTTTTTGTTCTTTTCCAGCTTTTAACAAAAAGATACCAAAAAAGACAGATAAAACGAATTGCAGTTGGTCTTATCTATACATACATCGGACTTGTTCTGTTCCTTTGCGGAGTGAATCTCGGCTTCGCCCCCATCGGTTCCTTCCTCGGAGAAAGACTTGCATCACTCAAATATAATTGGATTCTTGTACCTCTCGGAATGCTCATCGGTTATTTTATCGTCAAGGCAGAGCCTGCTATTCAGGTCCTTAACCATCAGGTTGAAAACGTAACTGACGGCGCTATCTCCGTAAAAGCCATGAACCGCGCAATGTCTCTCGGTGTTGCGATAAGTGTTGGTCTTGCAATGCTTCGAGTGCTTGTGGGAATCCCGATAGAATGGATAATAATTCCGGGATATATCATTGCACTTGTTATGTCAAGATTTGTGCCGAAAATGTTTGTTGGTATCGCATTTGACTCGGGCGGAGTTGCCAGCGGTCCTATGACATCAACCTTCTTGCTGCCTCTCAGCATCGGAACCTGCACAGCCCTTGACGGAAATCTTATGACAGATGCCTTCGGAGTTGTTGCACTTGTTGCGCTGACACCTCTCATTGCAATTCAGATAATGGGAATAGTTTATCAGATCAAAACAAGGAAAAGCGGAGCAAGAATTACCGCTATTCCCGAAAATAGCGACGAAATCATTGATCTTGAGGAGGATTTTTAATGGAAAACGAAATAAAGAAGCCCTCCTATCAGCTTCTTGTGCTTATAGCAACGCCAAAGCTTGCAGACCGAGCGGCAGACCTCTTTTACCGCTGCTCGATCCCCTTGCAGTATAGAATAAACGCCGAGGGTACTGCCCCAAGCGATATTATGGATATGCTGGGATTTGGAAGCATTGACAAATGCGTTCTCGCCGCCACAGTTGAAAAGCCGATCGGTGAAAAAATGCTCGGAAAGCTTCATTCTCAGCTCAGGCTTGACACCGTAAACAGTGGAATTGCCTTTACCATTCCGCTAACAGGCGCAAGCAATCTGCTTTTGCAGATGATAAATATGAGCACGGAAAGCATATCGGAAACTGTCAGGAAGGAAAGATATATTATGACGGATATAAAATATTCTCTTGTTACCGCAATAGTAAACAGAGGCTTCAGCGGCGATGTTATGAAAGCGGCAAAGGAAGCAGGTGCCTTTGGCGGCACTGTTATGCACAGCAGAAGTATCGTAAACCGCGATACTATAGGTGCAAAGGAGCTTAGCGTCCCCGATGAAAAGGAAATTGTGCTTATAATCGCGGAAGCCGAGAGCAAGGTCGCCATCATGAAGGCGATAAGCGAAAGCTGTGGTGTTTCAAGCGAAGCAAAGGGACTTGTTTTGTCCTTGCCCATCGACTCTGTTATGGGTATATAATTACTATATAAAAAAAGAAATCCGCCGAAAAATTCGACGGATTTCTTTTTTTGGTGACCTTTGTTTTCTGCTAAATGAAACAGTCCCTTAAAGAATTATTTGATCTCAATAACAGATTCATCCCACATATCGGGAGCATCGTAGCCGAGAAGATTTACCATTGTTGCGGCAACGCTTGAAAGACCGAACTTGCCCTCGTCTGCCTTAACGGTATATTTATCAGCACTGAAATTATCATAAATAATGCAAGGAACCTTATTTAATGTATGGCTTGTCTTGGACTTGAACGATCCGTCCTTGCCTGCCTTGGGCTGACCGGATTTCTTATCCATTTCATACATCTCATCGGCATTTCCGTGGTCTGCAGTGATAAGAGCAGCACCGTGAAGCTTATCAACAACTGTGAGTATTCTCGCAAGCTGAAGGTCAAGAGCCTCCATTGAGCAAATTGTTGCTTCAAGATTACCTGTGTGACCAACCATATCACCATTGGGAAAATTAACGCGGAGATACTTATATTTTCCGCTCTCAAGGCACTCAATAAGCTTGTCTGTGATTTCTGCGCACTTCATCCAAGGTCTCTGCTCAAAGGGAACGACATCGGAAGGAACTTCGATGTATGTTTCAAGCTCCTCGGAGAATTTTCCGCTCTTGTTTCCGTTCCAGAAATAGGTAACATGACCGTATTTCTGTGTTTCGGAGATTGCAAGCTGTGAGATGCCTGTATTTACAAGGAATTCGCCCATTGTGTTTGTGATCTCGGGAGGAGATACAAGATACTTATGAGGAATATGAAGGTCTCCATCATATTCAAGCATACCTGCATAAACGACCTTGGGGAAACGAACTCTGTCAAACTTGTCAAAGCTCTCGTCCTCAAATGCCTTTGAAATTTCGATTGAACGGTCACCGCGGAAATTATAGAAAATAACGCTATCGCCATCCTCAATAGTACCAACAGGCTTGCCATCCTCTGCAATAACAAAGGGAGGAAGATCCTGGTCGATAACATGAAGCTCATCACGGTAAGTCTGAACAGCCTTTGCAGCGCAGCAGAACTGTCTTCCCTCTCCGAGAACATGAGTCTGCCAACCTCTCTCAACCATGCTCCAGTCTGCCTCATATCTATCCATTGTGATCTTCATTCTTCCGCCGCCGCTTGCGATCTTGATATCAAAATCAGCAGTGCGAAGCTCGGAAATAAATGCTTCAAATGGCTCAATATAATCAAGAGCACTTGTTTCGCCAACGTCACGACCGTCAATAAGAATATGAATACGAACTCTTGCAACATTCTCCTGCTTTGCCTGAGAAAGCATTGCCTTAAGATGGTCTATATGAGAATGAACATTTCCGTCCGAGAAAAGACCGATAAAATGAAGCGTTGAATCATTTGCCTTAACATTTGAGGTAAGCTCCTTCCATGTTTCGGAAGCGAACATCTTGCCGCTTTCGATAGACTGAGAAACGAGCTTTGCACCCTGTGCAAATACCTGACCTGCACCGAGAGCATTATGACCAACCTCACTATTACCCATATCATCATCAGAGGGCAGACCGACAGCTGTGCCGTGTGCCTTGAGTGTTACCATGGGATATTTAGCCATGAGAGAATCAAGAGTGGGTGTATAAGCTGTTGCAACAGCATTTGAAATTGTGTTTGGCGCAATACCGACACCGTCCATAACGATTGTCAGCACAGGGCCTTCAATGCCACAAAAGCGAGCATTTTTTTCGAGTTTGTTCATTTTATAATTCCTCCAAATAATAATCTACCTATATATTTTACCACATATTTAATAATAATCAAGTGTTTTTAAAAAAATATGCTAAAAATTTAACATATTTTTGATTGCTAAATTCAGAAAACCAACTGAACCAATAGCATATAACAAACAGTTCCCGCAGCTATCGAAAGGAGCATTTTTCTCTGCCACAAGTGAATAAGTATCACAAGAATAATAGAAACAAGCTCGGGAATACCATGTGGCATGTCAAAAACATTAACATTTTTTAGGCAATAAATTATTAGTAATCCGAACACGGAGGCAGGAAGCGCTTTTCCGAGATAATCAATAAATTTTGGGGTCTCCTTCCCCGCAGGAAACGCAACAAACGGAAGAAAACGAGTTATAACCGTTCCGAGAACGATCATACCTATAGTAATAAGCTGCTCCGAAAGGGTCATTACACATTCACCTCTCTTTCAATGGGGCGACGCAAAAGTGCAAGCGCAATGATAAGCGCTATCATAGAAGGAATTATGAATCTGTCTGCGCCGAAAATTATAAGGCAAAGGAAAGGAATAGCAAGTCCCGCAAGGGAGCTGATATGATTTTTCTCCTTCAACCACTGCTCAAGGAAGATAACCACAAACATAGCAGTCATAACAAAATCAAGTCCTTCGGTATTAAATGAAATAAAAGAGCCGAATATTCCGCCGAGAGTGCATCCGCATATCCAATAAAGCTGGTCAAGAAGGGTTACAAAAAACATAAAATAACCTTGGTTAATGCCATCCGGAATTTTAGCGGTACAATTTATTGAAAAGCTCTCGTCACAAAGTCCAAAAATAAGATAGAGCTTTTTCAAACCTGTTCCCTTGTATTTTTCAAGCATAGAAATTCCGTAAAAAAGATGTCGGGCATTGATCATGAGAGTCATTACCAAAGCCTGTAATGGGTCAAATCCGCCAAGAAGCAGGGATACTCCCGCAAATTCCGCAGAACCTGCAAAAACGAAAATGCTCGTCAACATAGGAAACCAAAAAGGAAATCCCTCGGTGGTGATTAAAATACCATAGGTCATTCCAAGGAAAAGAAATCCGCAAAGAATAGGAATGGTATAAGGAAAAGCGGCACATAAAGCCTTGACCTTTATATTGTTTTTCAACATACAGCCTCCAAATCAAGGAAAAATACCCTTATATTATATCAGCAAGTGACATTATTGTCAACAAAAAAGCAAGTCTTTTGACTTGCTTTTTTGAGTTTTAAAAAAATATCAAGATTACAGAGCAAATTATAATAGCGGCGGCAAGGTGTTTTCCATGCCAAGTGCATCATATTTTGAGCCTGCGAGGTTATGATATTTCAGCTCTTTTACTGCAGTTATATTTTTTAGCTTTGACAAAAGCTCATGTATTTTTGCAAGCTCTCCGTCATTATATCCGGGAACGACGGGAATTCTGATCTCGAGCTTTGCCCCTACAGAATCAAGATAGCGCTGATTTTCAAGAATGAGCGAGTTATCAACCCCTGTGCATTTTTTATGCACCTCACCGTCTATTGCCTTAACATCATAAAGAAAAATGTCGGTATATGGCAGTACCTTTTCGATATATGCGCGCGGCACAAGACCGCAAGTATCCACTGCCGTATGTATTCCCTGCTCTTTCAGAGCCTTGAGAAGTTCAGCGCAAAAATCCGACTGAAGGAGACATTCGCCACCCGAGAGGGTCACGCCGTCGTTTGAATTTTTGTAAAAATCAACATCGGCAAGAAGCTCGGGCATAAGATCATCTACCGTAACATCACGCCCGTAATGCTTAAGCGCTCCGCCAAGGCAAAGAGAGTCGCAAAGACAAGCTGCCTTATTTTCACAGCCGTCGCATTTTGAGCGGTCAAATATGTGTCCGTTCTCCGAAACGGAATGAGCCGCACATACAGAGGCACATTCCCCGCAGCCAATGCACTTATGCTCATAATAAGCAAGCTGCTTGGGCTTTGTCAGCCCCTCGGGGTTGTGACACCAAACGCATTTCAGCGGACAGCCCTTGAAAAAGACCGTTGTTCTGATACCGTCACCGTCATGAACGGCAAAATGCTTGATATCAAATATTCTTCCTGTCATTTTTTCACTTCATGCTCCTTTTCCGAACAAATACGGTTTTCTGCCGCCGGTTTCACGCTTTATGATAACCGTAAAGCCTGCATTTTTATTATTTTCAACATCAGTATTAAAACTTGCGGTGGTAACTGCAAGCATATCCATTTTTTCACCGAAAAATCCACAGCTTGCAGGAATCCTCATCGGCAATTCAATTTTACCTACAATCTCCATGGTATTTGTATCCACCTCACAAAGGCAATCACCTTCCCAGGAAGCCACAATAAGCTTACCGCTTTTATCGACGGTGAATCCGTCAACTCCCGGAATTTCAATATTCCTGCCTGTAAAGGATATTTCGCCCTTTTGGGCATCAAAATCGTATTCCTTTATGATCTTTGTATCACTGTCGGTATGGTAAAATTTCTTTTCATCCACCGACCATTCAAGACCGTTGAAAGGATAAGTCCGTCAAGTAATATTTTAACATTTCCATCCCTGTCGATACTGTAAAGCTTACCGTCCAGTTCATCTGAAACACCCTTGCGCTTACCGCTCATGGTTCCAACATAAAGCCTTCCGTCGGGGCCGACCTTCATATCATTCGCATATTTTATGTCAAATTTTTCGGTATCGTAAAGCGGCTCGATGCTGCCATCATCACTCATATAAAAAACACCATCGTATCTCAAGCATGCCGGCAGCTCTGTGCTTTTCCTTGTATTCCTATGCGCGACGGAGAAGTCCGGGAAACCAAGCTTAAATACAGCGTCCCAATCGGGTGTTGTGTGGTCAAAGTCGGGCCACATGGTAATTATTCCAGTATCCCAGCAGAGGTCACGAAGAGCCTTGATCCGCTTCATTTCTTCATTCTGCTCGATCTCACCGATCCATTTTCTGTTAGGGCTCATAACTCTGTTCCAGCATTAAAAGCCCACAAAATAATCGTGCTCGTAAACGTCTATTCTGGTGTTATCGAGAATGAAAGCAAAGCCCTTTGCTTTTGTTCTGTGATGATGCTCGCCCTTATCGTCAAGACCATCCATAAGCTTATTAAGCTCTTCCTTTATCTTTTCGTTATCCATTCCCGTTTCGGGGTCATAGTCATAGCCGTTATAAGAAAATCTGTCATAGGGGTTATAGCTGCCATCAAGAGGATGATATTTCCCCTCAATATGCTTTTTATCGGATTCGGTAATGTATCTCATAATATACCTCAAAAAAATTTCTTTGACTACAGTATAATCATTCCGCCCACCGAAGTCAATGCACAATACGATTCGCTTGAATAAAACGAAACATTTTCAGCAAAATCTATTGCATTTTACGAAAAAAAGGTATATAATTATCAGAGATGTGAAAAGGATGTGATTTACTATGAAGAAATTTGAAGGATTGCTTATCTGCTCCGATCTTGACGGTACTCTTCTCCGAAAGAACAAGGAGATTTCAAAAGCAAATCTTGATGCTATAGAATATTTCAAAAAAGAAGGCGGTTATTTTACCTTCATCACAGGAAGAATGCCTTATTTTGCCAAGGATATGTATGAAATGGTCAAGCCAAACTGTCCCTTTGGATGCATCAATGGCGGCGGCATATATGACCACAATAAAATGGAATATACCTATACTCTTGAAATACCGAAATCCGTTCTTGAGCTGGTTGAATATATCGATAATGAAATCAACGAAATAGGAATACAGGTCAATACCTTTGATAAAATATATTTCTGCCGTGACAATATCGCAAATGAGTATTTCAGAGCAGTCACAGGAATGCCGTATCTTCCGATGCATTATCATGATGTTGATGAGCCGATAGCTAAAATATTATTTGTTGACCATCGAGAAGGGATACTTGAAAAGGTTGAAGATCTTCTGAAAAATCATCCGAGAGCAGAAGAATTTGACTTTATCCGCTCGGAAAAAACTCTTTATGAAATCCTTCCCAAGGGCAGCGGCAAGGACAATGCTCTCTATAAGCTCTCGGAGCAGCTTGGGATCGATATGAAAAATACCATTGCGGTTGGCGATTACCATAATGATATTTCTATGATAAAGGCAGCGGGAGTTGGAATCGCAGTTGCAAATGCACAGCCCGAGGTAAAGGAAATAGCGGATATGGTAACGGTCAGCAATGATGAGGATGCCATTGCAAGGATAATCACGGATATTGATAAAGGAATTATAAGACTATGAACGGAAAAGAATTTCTTTTAAGCGACATTTTCCCGAGCAAAATAGTGATTGCAATCAAGGTTCCGATAAATCTGCCAAAAAATGCCCACATTCATACGAACCGTCCCTCACATGGATTCGCTTTTCACAGAGACGGGCCTAAAACATATCACTTCTGGGATATAAAAGATATTGAGGTAGATGTCGATACGATAATTTATATGCCCAAGGGATCAAGCTATAATGTTTCAGGAGTACCCAATCATCCAAAATCCTGTTATGCAATAAATTTTGACGTAGCAAATGAGTTTTTCTGCGAGCCTTTTGCGTATAGACCTAAAGACCCCGCAAAGGTTTTGGGACTTTTCAAGGAGGCGGAGCGGGCATGGCGAATAAAATACGCAGGATATATGGAAAAATGCGCCTCTTGCCTTTCCGAAATAATCTCAATAATGAAAAATGATCTGACGGTAAAATATCTTTCGTCGGGACAAAAAAGCCTTATATCCCCTGCCCTTACATACATTTCGGAAAACTACACATCAAAGAAAATAATCATAAGCGAGCTTGCTGAAATGTGCTCCATCAGCGAGGTATATCTTCGAAAGCTGTTTGTTTCCGAGGTGGGAAGATCACCCGTGGCATATATCAACCATCTACGGCTTGAGAGAAGCTGTGAGCTGCTCTCAAGCGGTGAATATACCGTTGCGGGCGCGGCAAAGGAATGCGGATTTTCCGACGAATGTTATTTTAACCGAGAGTTCAAAAAGCACTATGGCTTCGCCCCCGGAAGCTTGAAGGATCGCTAAATTCTTATTAAAAAAGCGGAAGAATAATTAGCTTCCGACTATTTTCCAACCAATATTTATATATAAGCCTCTCTCTTGAACAAGTTTTTTAAAATTCTACTTGAACAAAAATTGCCATTCATATTTTTGAATTTACGACACACAATAACCACAGAGACCAAGAGAAATCAAAAGTCTCGATTAAGATAGAATTTATAAAGAAACAAAAAAGAACGGAAATATCCGTTCGGAAGGAGAAACACAATGGCAAGTGGTAAGACACTCGTTCCCGAGGCAAAGGAAGCAATGGAAAGATTTAAGATGGAGGCAGCAAGCGAGGTAGGCGTAAACCTTTCTCAGGGCTACAACGGCGACCTCACAGCACGCCAGGCAGGCTCTATCGGCGGTCAGATGGTCAAGAAGATGATTGAGTCCTACGAAAACTCTATCAAAACAAAGTAATTTATCCTCTATCCTCCTAAAATTTTAATTTTTGGCATCGGATGAGCGATGAACTCACCGAATACCGAAAAAGAATTTTTTGAACAATTATTTTTCGATAATTTTTCAAAAAAGGGACTGCCGCAATTTTGCGGCAGTCCTGTGTTTTTTTTAATTACCAATCCAAAAGATCGTCCTCGAGAACCTCATTATCCTCCGATTCCTCGGGTTCATCGGGAATAACAGGCTCATCAGGCTCATCCGGAATATCGGGTATTGAAGGCACAGAAGGACCTACAAGCTCAACATCCCATCCTGCAAGGAACTGAACAAGAAGGACAGCATCGCGGATATCAATGGTTTTGTCGCCGTTTACGTCGGCAGCATCATTATTGATATCAACCGCCCACTCAGCAAGAAACTGTGCGAGAAGTATTGCATCCTTAATACTGATCTCTCCATCGTCATTTATATCACTTGCAACGTAAGTGCTCTTATAAACAGTATAACCGCACCATGTTTCTTCATCGAAGCCTTCAGATTCTGCCCGGGAATGATGTAGAAATACTCAGCCTGTTCACCGAAGGACTTTGCCCCGCTTGCAACTCTTGGAGCGTTACCCTCAAAAACAGCACTTCCGAGCTTTTTGAGGCTTGCAAGAGCATTGTCCGCTATCTGCACCACATTTTTTGGAATAACAACCTTATTAACACCATTTGCATAGCTGTCGATGCTCATACCCAGATCCTTAAGTGAGCCCTCTCCGACTACGGTCAGAGTGGAATCTTCAATAATCCATGCAAAATTATTATCGGTATATCTTCCAAAAGGAACAAACTCGATATTGTTTTCCGCACAGAAGCTTTCAAGATATATTATCGCTTTTGCTGAACAAAATCTATGGATTTATCTATTAAATGTATTGTCTGTCCAACGAAAAAAGTAAAAAGCCACCAAATCAATTTTGCTACCTCACGAAATTTATCAATCACTAAAAATCCCAAACGACTAAGAATTGAAAAGGAAAACATATGGAAACCTACATAGCATATTTTGATGAAACGGGTGATGACGGCGTAACAACCGCTTCAAGCGATTCATTTGTATTGACGAGCTTATATATGAGTGCCGATGCATGGCAAAGTAATTACAACAAGATGAAAGCCATTCGCTCTGAATTAACCTTGATTTTCTCAACGAACAAAAGACGAACAGAAGAACGAACAGAGAGCGAAGCAAGAAAAAATCTGAATACTTCCCCACTATAAAAAAGAATAATGGGCAGATATAAAAAAGGGATAACAACCTAACATAACCTGACATTTTCCTTATATAGTCGGGAAACAACCTGAAAAAACCTGAAATTCAAAATATATAGTTGTTGAAAAAAGTTGAAATTCAAAAATTTATATGTTGACAAATGTTGACTTTTTTCAATATATATGCAACAAAAAAGCGGTTAAGGATTTTTCACCTTAACCGCTGATTTTTATGTTTTTTGACCGTTCGGACATCAAACGGACATCAAAAAAGGCTTGCAACAAGGCGAAAACCCTGTAAACAAGCCATTTTTTCGATAAAATAATTATCTCTTTGAGTTTTGGAAACGCCGTCTGATATCGTGAATAACGTGAAATATCGTGTGATATCGTAGCCTTATCGTGTGTTTTCGTGCGATATCGTGAATATCGTGAGTATCG
>JAZROG010000057.1:0-13242 GCA_045648605.1 Eubacteriales bacterium
AGGTTCGATTGCTGGTGCGGGTGCAAAAATATCGCCACCTTTTGTTGTGCGTATATTTTGCTTTCTTTGACATTCTTTTATTTTTAAATAAATAAGTTTTTCGGTTTTATATATAAAATTCTATAAAAGTGCTTGACATAATTTGCGTTCTGTGGTAAAATATATATAACATTTATCAAAAGTGAGGATTTTGTTGTGAAAAAACTGTTTTCATTGCTTTTAGTGGTAGCTCTTCTTTGCTCTGTTTTTGCCGTAAGTTCTTCTGCGGCTCTTTACGGTGATATTAACTGTGACGGTGATATAAAGGTTAGTGATGCTGTTCTTCTTGCTCAGTATCTTGCTCTTTGGGATGTTAATATTTCAAGCGAAGGCTTGGAGGCAGCCGATGTTCGTCATGACGGTAAGGTTAATATAAAGGATGCCGTTCTTCTTGCCCAGCATCTTGCTCTTTGGGATGTAACTCTTGGTCCTGATTCCGATCCCGGAACAGATCCCAAGCCTCCTGTAACTCCCGACGATCCCGAGGTTGATCCCGGTACAGGCGATAACGAGGTTCCTGCAGACGATCTTGACATTTTTTAAGATAAAAAAGATGGCTTCGAATGAAGCCATCTTTTTTTTACAGCTCTAT
This sequence comes from Eubacteriales bacterium, assembly GCA_045648605.1. Classification (GTDB taxonomy): domain Bacteria; phylum Bacillota; class Clostridia; order Oscillospirales; family CAG-272; genus SIG710. The sequence goes on from JAZROG010000057.1 coordinate 632, forward strand.
GCTGATAACTGCCAGCGGATTCGGAGCACTGTAAGAAAAGGGAAGCAGCTCAAGTGAGTCACCATTGCTTCTTAAAACGGTAACGGAATTTGTTATTTCGTTAGTAGAGTAAGCATAGTCTCCAACAAAGTCGAAATCTCTTGGAGATTCGCCGCCGACTTTGGTTATCGAAAGCAGATGTAGCTTTTTGTTTTTGTATTCAAAGCAGGCAATAGAATCATGACCTCTGTTCGAAACATATATGAGGTCATTTTTTATTCTTATGGCTGCTATTGTACTTTTCCCGCAGAAATCATCCGGCAAAGCAGATGCTGTGTCCACAAGAGTTAGCTTGCCATCGGAATAATCGAATGCAGAAAGCGTTGAATAAAGCTCGTTTGCCGCAAATACCGTTTTGCCATCCTCCGAGTAGATAAGATGACGAACTCCATGTCCCTCGGGTACTTTTGCGCGAGATAGCTCACAAAGATCCTTTGAATAAGTGAAGATTGTATCAAGACCGAGATCGGTTGCAAATATGTATTTTTTGTCGGGAGTTTCGTTAATATAATGAGTATGGGGCTTGTTCTGCCTTGGCAGATTTGGCCCCGAGCCTTCATGTACAGATAACTTATCAGGACTTTTAAAAACACTTCCCGAAACATAGTTCACACAGTAGAAATCGCCATTTTCTTCTACATGGATATGACAAGCTACCTCGCCGAGAGTTGATATCGGAGAAGTAGTGGAAGCAAGAGCGCCATCATCCAAAATATCATATGTGATAACCGCGCTGTTTTTGTTATCATCAAAAGGCGCTCTCAGCACTACATATAGCTTGCTGTTTTTTACTGCGAGATACATTGGTTCGGAAACAGGATAGAAGTCTATTTCGTTAAGGCTTCCGTCTTTATTTTGTGTGTAGTGATAAATTCCGCCATATTTAGCGCAAGCGGCAATATAAATATGTTTTGTCATAGTTGTACCTCCGTTTTTGACAGTATAACATTTTTATTGATTTTTTTCAATATTATATATTATTATTTTTTCGATAAATATTATTTTTTTGATCGATAAAAATATTAACAAATTGTAAAAAAACTAAAAGAGTCGAATTTTGAACGTTAATTTACAATATATATGTTGTCATTAATGTTAGATAGTGATATAATATTATAAAAGAATAAATTAATTATATAGATTGGGCAGGGTTGTTTTGCAAAAATGCTGAGTTACAGTTCCCGAAAAAGTAGAAAAAAGAAAATAGTTTTACTTTATATACCCTTAACCCTTCTTATTTGTGTTGCTTCTGTTCTTGCAATATCCGCTTTTCAGTTTATGAGGCTTTCGGACGATGGAACATGGGAAGGCTTTGAGAAGGTTAAAAAATTGAATAAGCTTCCCATAGTCAATGATGCTATTTCAGCGATCGATGAAGAGGAAGCGAAAAATATTATTGAATCGAGCGATTCCGAAACAACAGAGGAAAGTGATCCGCCGGAAACTCCCGTATCAAATATAGGTGATTCGCAGATCGGTGAGATACGCGACCATATTCTTAATAAAACCGAGATTGTGGGCGAGGATTATTTCGCAGAAACTCTTTTTATCGGTGATTCCAGAATGCTTGGACTCAGTATGACATGGAAGGATTGCGGAGCAACCTTTTATTCTGCTGTCGGACTTTCGATAAATCAGCTTAATACAAAGAAAGTAATCAAAGTCAGTGCCGATACCTCCTATACCGTTATGGAGGCTATCGAAAACGACGGAAAAGACTATAAACGCGTCTATTTAATGTTCGGACTCAATGAGCTTGGATGGGGATACCCCAGTGTTTTTGTGCGCTCTGTCAGAACGGCGATTGAACAAATCAAGGCTCTTTGCCCCAATGCTGAATTTTGCATCATGGGTATCATGCCCATTGCCGCTGATAAAAGTGTCAGCATCTATACAGGTGCTGTAGCCAATGCAAGGATCAGAGAATTCAACACCTTGCTCCTCGGTCTTGCTTCCGACATTGGCGGATGGTATCTTGATACTTATAATCTGTTTGCGGACATGGAAGGAAATCTCCCCGATGGGTTTGCCGCAGATGGAATTCATATGTATTCGGAGCAAAACAAAAAAATAATTGATTTTGTATCGAATCACGCGTTTGCGTATTGATTTCGGAGGGTTTAATGAAGAAAATATTTCCTGTATTTTTTATTTCGCTGCTCGTGATTTTGTCGCTTGCATCCTGCGGCGAAAAAAAGGTCATTTATATAAACATAAATGATCTTGCCGCGAAGCTTGACGAGATTTATGTCGGAACGGATATCGAGCTCGTTGATATTGAGGGAGAAGCGGTGGATGTTCATTATGGCATAAAGGGTCTTTACAGCTCTGCACGCGTAAAAGGCTCTATCACAATAACCTCTGATGAATATGTTATTCTCGAATGTGTCGATGAGGAAAGCGCAGAAAAGGCGTATAATCTCTTTAATGACTATCGCACCGAGCGAATCAAGCTGTTTTCTTCATATGCCTCCGAGCAGGTTCCAAAGCTTGAGAATGCACTGCTGAAGCAAGCAGGGAAGTATGTTGTTTTTGTTGTTGCAGATAATGCTGAAATGGCAAATGATATCTGGAAGGGGTATGTAGAATAAAATGGTTAAAGAAAAGGTAGAGAGAATAAATTTTCTTGCAAAAAAATCAAAAAACGAGGGACTTACCGAGGAAGAAAAGGCGGAGCAGAAGGCCTTGCGCGATGAATATATCGCCGAGATAAGATATTCCTTTGGGCAGACTCTTGAGTCAACGGTTATTCAGTATCCGGATGGAACTCAAAAGCGAGTAACTAAAAAGAACTGAATTTTGTCCTATATAATATCAGACATGAGCCAGAATTATAAGTGAGGTTATGACCGCTATCTGAAGAATCATGATCAGCGGCAGCCCTATCATAAATCTCTTGTGTTTGGTTTTGTGCCGAATAAGGTGCATGGTGCAGTACATTGCAACAGAGCCGCCTAAAAACGCAATGATAAACAGCCTCTTCTCCGGCACTCTGAATTTTTCTTTTTTTGCATGCTGTTTATCTGCGCATGTGGTTATGATCGCTACTATGGAAATTATTATAAAGTAAATATACGGAGTGTAATTCATATTGCCTCTTTAATATTAAATGTTGAAATCCGTCGATTTTTTCGACGGATTTCATTTTTTATTATTGATTATTTTTTCTTGAGCTTTCCAACAACTCTGCCATAGCATTCGGCGCTGGTAAAATCCTTAAGAAGAATATCACCGTATTCGGGGTTGAAGGAAATCAGTCTGTCTCCACCGTATTGCTTGAAATATGCAGAGCCGTCAAGAACAAATATGCCAAGCTCACCTACCTCAACGGATTCACACTCCTGAATGAGAAGTATATCACCATTGTGATATTTAGGCTCCATACTGTTACCGCTGATGCGAAGTGCATATTTTGCAAGCTGAGTTTTTGCAGTATCGGGAATATTGATCTCCTCGGTCACCTCGCTGTCAAGATAGATGCCGACACCGGCTGAAACAGGCATATCGTACAGCGGAATCGGTCTTCTGCCATTGATTGCTGCGGAGGATGGAATGTAAGTGCTCTTTGGTTTCTTTGGAGTAAGTATTTTTGCTGTTTTTGCAAGGGCTTCAGTGCCGATTCCGTAGCTCACCTTTGTAATGCGCTCTGTTTCTTTGTTGAGAACAAGCGCAACAAGCTCTCTGCCGTGTGTATCGAGCTGGCGATAATTTTCGATAAGACGAATCTCACCGGATTCCAGTGTGTAATTATTATCATTATCAGGCTCACCTGTAACGATATAATTCACAGAGCAGCCAAGCGCTTCGCAAATCGAAAGAATATTGGAAAACTTCGGCGAGTCACTGATCTCAGCCATTATCTTGCTGAGAGTTCCAAGGGGGATTCCTGTCATTTCCGAAAGCTGTTCATTTGTGATCTTCTTTGAATTTTTGATTTTTTTGATCCTATCGATGTATTCCATTTTCGGCACTCCTTTTTTGGTTTTTATACCTATTATGGTGTTATTATAACACACTTTTTCCGTTTTGTAAAGAGTTTTTTTAAATATTTTTCGTTTTTTGGAAAAAATCTCTTGACAAATTGAAAATTTGTGGTATAATAAGGGTGTAAAATTCCATTCTCGGAAAAAAGGAGATAAAGATTATGAATAAAACTTACAATTACGATATGAAAAATTCGCGTAGATATTCCTATGGATATTCAACTTCCTGTGGCCTTTCCGCTATAGAAAGATTTTTCGAAATTCTTTCCTTTATTCTTGGTGCTGTGTATGATTTTGCGACCGACGAGGCGGTAGTTCTTATTTCGAAACTCGTTGTTGTTATAACTTCTTTTGCGGGTATTTTTATAATGATGGGAGTGTCCGTTTGCGGAATTATGGCTTTCGTTCCGGCCTTTATGATTGCGGTTGGACTTTTGATCGTTATTTTGCTTACATTCAAATCAATTTTCATCCGATAAATCTTTTATTAGTTTTATTATTGCCTTTGCAACTATTTCAGCAGCACGTTCGGCTTCATTTAAGCTGTTTCCGCTTGTTCCTATTTCAAGCAGCAGTGAGCAAGGAGCATATTGCTGGTTGTATGCGGCGCCGCGAAGATATACGGGTCTTGACACCGTGGGTGCATTTATGTCGAGTATTTCTTTCAGCTTTAGCGCTGCAGCAAGATTCTTTTCCCAATTTGGGAAATTCGCTCCCTTGTAATTTGAGCCGACAACTGTCATAACTTGTGCTACGCTTTCACCATTGATTTCTGTTGTTGCTTTTACGAGAGATCCATCGGATTTCAGTATGGCATCCCTATGCACATCAAATATATATTTAATTGATGGATATTTCGCAAGATACGATTTTATAGTCTCCGACGCTCTGGTATAGGAATCCTGGTATGATTCCTCATCGTGTAAGATCTCGCAGTGCAGCGTTTTGATTCCGCTTGCATTCAGTGCGTCAGCAATGATCCTTCCGATCCTTACCATGTTCTTGCTCTTATCCTTTGTTCTTGATATTTCGCCTTCTTCCTCTGTGTAAAACTCTTTTCCGTCCTCAAGATAGGATTCTGTTCCGTGGGTATGAATTATTAAAACAGTAGGCAAGCTCTTATCATTGATTCGAAGTGCTTCATTATTTTGATGGGCGTTTTTAAGCTCCTCGATTTCCGGCGTGTATCCCGTTTCATTTACTATGTAGTTTTTCCCGAGCTGTTTTTGGCTCAGATCAAGAGCGACTACGGGATATCTTACACTTGTTTCCTCTTCCATCGGAGCGCTTGACGTTGTTTCCTCGTTTTTCTCTGTATCCGCCTCTACCGGTAGTAATGAATCGCTTATATCGTTTTCGCTCGGAGGCTCGTCCGTACCGATTTTTGTGCCCTCAAATTTTTTCGGCGCATATATTTTTCCCACTCCCAAAAAGCTTTTGACTATATGCACGGCATAAGAATCTCTAAAACCTTTTTCCGTTCCCGATTGTATCAAAAGCATTTCTCCACCGTTGTTTATTAAATTGTATCCGATTTCGGAAAAAATACAGGCAGTTACGAGAATAAAAAATGATACCGTTGCCACAATATATGTCCCGATTTTTTTATTTTTTTCTTTGCTTGCAGGTGTTGTGTCCCCTTCGATCATAGCAGGATCATCAAAAATTTTTATTTTATTTTCTTCCATATTATTTTCTCCCTTCGCATATAAATCTGCTATTCAAATATATGCGAAGGGGAATCTTTGTATGCAATCAAGCAATAGAAAATGCTTTTTCTATCGATTCGGCAATTATAATAGCTATTTTTTTGGTCATGATATCGCTTTCCTTCGGTGTTACAAAAAAGCTTCTGCCGGATTCAAGAACCTTTTCGATATCACTGTCTATTTTGTTTATTCCCGCGCTGTGAAGAACATCACAAACAAGAGTTGATGAATTCACAACCGTTGGAACACCTATTGAAATAACGGGGATTCCAAGACTTCTTTTGCTTATCTCGCTTCTCGTGTTTCCGATTCCGGAGCCGGGTCTTATCCCTGAATCTGAAATTTGAACAACAGACGCAAGTCTCTCGCAAGATCTTGCTGCAAGCGCATCGACTGCAATTACAAGATCGGGAGATGATGTTTTTACCGCTCCGAGTATCAGCTCTGCGCTTTCGATGCCTGTTTGTCCCAAAACTCCGGGAGAAAAGGCGGATATTCCACATCGTCCGAGATCTTCGTAAATGCTTGGCTCAAAATTTTTTAAGTGTCTTGTAACCGTAAGATTTTTCACAGTCAAAGGGCCTATGGCGTCGGCGGTTATTTCTGAATTTCCGAGTCCCGCAACGAGAATTGAAAAGTCTTTGCTTGGTGCCTTGTTGCAAACGCTCTTTACAAGCTCGGTCAGTTCATATGAGATTATGTCTGTTATTTTATCGAGCTCTTGCCCCTCCTTGTCCCAAAGAGCGCTTTGCTCGATTGTTATATATCTTTCCGATTCTTCCTTGTCTGCGCCATCGAGAATGATTTCGGAAATTACAGCTTCTCCGACTTTTTCCTTTCGTTTCAGCTCTGCTCTTTGCCTTTTTTGATCACTTGTTTTTTTCTCAAGGGCAAGATCGGTCATTTCATATCCTTCCAAATTTTTATGCTCCCTTCTTGTTTTGAATTTTGCACGGAAAATAATGTCAATATTGCACAAAAATTGAGCTGTCGATTTGTGCGTTCATCCAAATATTTTTTATGTTTTGGACAAATCATTGATTATCTTCCGATTTAATGTTATAATATCTTGTAACACATATTTTGTGACTACAACATTTTTTCTATTCACGGGAGGATTTCCAAAATCATGATTAAAAGACTGTTTGCAATTATTCTTTGCGTCCTTATGGTCGTTCCTGCTCTTGCGGGATGCTCAACCTATGACCCCAATGAGGATGTGGGAGAAACTATCAATATTTATCTTGAAAACGAAGTTTACGATTTCGATCCCGCTTTTGCCTATCGCTCAAAGGAAGCGCTTCAGCTTTCAAGACTTATGTTTTCCGGTCTGTTCTATATAGACGACAATGGTAAGCTTCAGAAAGATCTTGTTAAGAAATATGAGATCGAGGACGAAGAGGAGCAGGGTAAATACACTATCACATTTACTCTTGAAGAATCATATTGGTCCGACGGTAGCATTGTGAGCGCAAAGGATTTTCTTTACGCTTGGAAAAGACTTCTCGATCCCTCCGTTGTTTCCGACGCAGCTGTGCTTCTTTACGAGGTGAGAAATGCTTATGATGCAAAGAACGGAAATTGCTCGGTTGATGATATCGGTGTTTATGCTATCAATAACAGCACTCTTCAGATCGCTTTCGATCAGCCTATAGATTATGAGGATTTCCTTTATAATCTTGCGAGTCCCTGCCTTGTTGCGCTTAAAGAGCTTGCTGTTGATGATAATGCCGATTGGTCAAAGCGTCCTTCTACCATCGTTTGCAACGGTCCCTTCCTTCTTCGTGAGGTAGAATATGGCAAATCTCTCACTCTCGAGAGAAATACATATTATCTCCGCAACAGAGAAAAGGACAGCATAAAGAAGTTTGTTACTCCATACAGACTCGTAATTGATTACTCAAAATCTTCTGAAGATCAGGTAGCTTCATTCGAAAATGGTGAAATTTCCTATGTAGGCAACATCGCGCTTGATAAGAGAGCAGAGTATAAGTCAAAGGCTACTGTATATAACGCTCTTTCTACTCTTTCTTGCTATTTTAACATTGAAAATTCTATCTTCGCGGATGCAACTACCCGCAAGGCGCTTTCCGATGCTATCGACCGCAGTGCCATTGCTGAAAAGCTTGTATTTGCCGAGGCGGCAACAGGTCTTGTTCCGAGCGGTGTTTTCGAGGCTAAGAAGGCAAATAAGAGCTTCCGTTCTGTTGGCGGTGATTATCTTGCAAAGACCGCTAACGCTTCCGGCTCTTTCAGCGGTGAATTTGATCTTGCAATAGCAGATAATGAGATCCATGCAGCGGTAGCGGATATGCTCAAGGCTGCTTGGGAAGGACTCGGCTTTAAGGTCAATGTTGTTAAGCTTGGAACAAGTGCAACAGATGTTGTTCTCCCCGATGAAAGCGCACCCACAAAGGAATTTGTTAATGATGATTACCACGCAACACTTGTTAGCGGCGAATTTGACGTTATTCTTGCCGATATCAGCGCGCTTGATACCGATGCATTTTCAATGCTTGCTCCGTTCGCCGCAGGATATTCCGGTCGCAGCATGACATTTACCGTTGATTCCTATGATGATGCACTCAATATTACCGGATACAATAGTGAAGCTTATAACGAGCTTATTGGTAAAGCATTCGCAGAGAAGAATGTTGCTAAGAGAGCATCTATTCTTCACGATGCTGAAAAGCTTCTCATGGAAGATCTTCCTGTTTGTCCTATTGTCTTCACAGAGAAGGCTGTTCTCATGTCGGGAATCAAGGGTGTCGAGGTCGATTACTTCGGAAACAGTATCTTTAGCGAAGCAAAACTTAAATAATTTTCACGGTATGGGCGAAAGTCCATACCGTTTTTTTATTTTTTTATAAAATAATATAGACATTTTCGCTAAAATATGGTATAATAGAATAAATATCGTCAAAGGATAAAAATATGGAGATAATATCGTTGATAAGCCGCGATTACCGCTCAAATACTCATCTTGCGGTGTCAGGCAAAAAATGTGCAATAATAGACCCCGGTCTTGAAAAATTTATTATAGAAAACGCCTTGCAAAGGTACGGACTCGAGCCTGTGGCTATTCTTCTGACCCACGGTCATTTTGACCATATTTTTTCTCTCGATCTTATCAGAGAAAAATATAACATACCGGTATATGTTCATGCAGAAGACCGTGAAATGCTAACAGATTCCGTAAAAAATGCATATTCATATTTCTTCGGCACAAGCTTTAGGCAGAAGGATGCGGATAAAGAATTTATAAATGGAGACAAAATTGCCGTTGGCGATGAATTTTTGACCGTTTTTCATACTCCCGGTCATTCCAAAGGCTCAACATGCTTTTGGTGCGATAAAATACTGATTACCGGTGATACTCTTTTCGCGGAAGGCATTGGAAGGACCGATCTTCACGGTGGAGACTATCAAGTTCTTATGAATTCTCTTTCTGTGATTCGGAATATGGAAAATGCAAAGGATATAATAATTTATCCGGGGCATGGCGGTACGGAAAGGCTCACTCGAGCTATTGACAATGTTTTATATTATTAATTTTTTATAGAGGATTTTACTATGGATTTTAATTATCTTGCAGAATTACTTTTCCCCAATGTGAAGGAAACACCAGAGGAGCTTGAGGCTCGTTTTCCCGAAAGAACACTTCCTGAGGGAGCAAAGGTAACACGTTTTGCTCCAAGCCCTACAGGCTTTGTGCATTTCGGTGGACTTTTTCCTGTTACAGTAGGTGAAAGACTTGCGCACCAAAGCGGTGGCGTATTTTACCTCAGAATAGAGGATACCGATGATAAACGAGAGGTTGAGGGCGCAGCAGAGGCGCTTATCAAGGTTCTTGCTCACTACGGTATTAATTTTGATGAAGGCGCAATTCTTGACGAGCACGGTAGCATCTGTGACAAGGGTATTTATGGCCCATATAAGCAGAGTCAGCGCGGCCCTCTTTACCATGTGTACGCTAAAAAGCTTGTTTCGGAGGGTAAGGCCTATCCTTGCTTTACAACCGAAGAAGAGCTCGAAGCTCTTAACGCCCTTGATAAAAAATCCGAGATCAAAAATAAAGATTGGCATGAGGATGCCGAGAAGCAAAGGGAAGAGAGACTAAAGGCTCGTAATTTTACAATCGAAGAGGTTGAAGAGAATCTCAAAAAAGGCAATCCATTTGTTCTTCGTCTGCTTTCGGACGGAGATCCCGAAAAGAGAACTCCTTTCACCGACCTTATAAAGGGCAAGCTTGATGTTCCGGAAAATGACGAGGATTTTGTCCTGCTCAAGAGCGACGGAATTCCCACATATCATTTCGCACATGCCGTTGATGACCATCTTATGGGTACCACTCACGTTATTCGAGGCGAGGAATGGCTTCCTTCGCTTGCAAAGCACATTATGCTCTTCAGATATCTTGGATTTAAGCTGCCCAAGTATCTCCATATCGCTCAGCTTATGAGACTTGACGAAAACGGAGCAAAGAAAAAGCTTTCAAAGCGCGACATGGGTGCAAATATGGATGATTACAAGCGCATCGGATATGCCCCTGATTGCGTTATGGAATACGTTATGACATTGCTCAATTCAAATTTTGAGGAATGGCATACCGCAAACGCCGATAAATCATATCTTGATTTTCCTTTCAGTATCAAGAAGATGAGCACATCCGGATGTCTCTTTGATTTTAATAAGCTTAATGATGTTTCAAAGAATGTTATCTGTCATTGGGACGCCGAAAAGGTATATACATTCCTTCTCGAATGGGCAAAGGAATATGATACTGATTTTGCAGAGGAGCTTGAAGCTGATAAGGAAAAGGCGATCGCTGTTCTTTCCATCGGTAGAGGCGGCAAGAAGCCAAGAAAGGACTTTGCTGTTTGGAGCGAGGTCAAGGACTATATGGGCTTTATTTATGACAGATTCTTTGAGATTTTTGACGTATATCCCGACAGCTTTGATAAATCTGATATCAAAAACGCACTTATGTCCTTTGTGGAAAGCTATGATGAGAAAGACGATATGAATACTTGGTTTGATAAGGTCAAGGCAATCGCAACAAAGCTCGGATATGCTGCAGACATGAAGGAATATAAGGCAAATCCCGATGCATTTAAGGGTAATGTTGCCGATATCAGTATGTTTATCAGAGTTGCTGTCACAGGTAAAATGAACGCCCCCGATCTTTATACAGTTATGCAGATACTCGGCAGGGAAAAGATTACCGAAAGAATAAACGCAATGGCTTCAAAGCTTTAATTTATATTCAGGAGTAAAAAAATGGAAGAAAAAAACAGTAATTTTATAGATGCACTTATTGAGGAGGATCTGGCAGCAAATCCCGGTATGAAGGTTCACACCCGTTTTCCTCCCGAGCCTAACGGATATCTTCATATAGGCCACTGTAAGGCGCTTGTTATTGACTTCGGCACTGCCGAAAAATGGGGCGGTCTTTGCAATCTTCGCATGGATGACACAAACCCCGCAAAGGAAGACACGGAATATGTCGATGCCATCAAGGAAGATATTCATTGGCTTGGATTTGATTGGGATGATCGTTTTTACTACGGCTCGGATTATTTCCAGAAGGACTACGAGCTTGCGGTAGAGCTTATTAAAAAAGGTCTTGCGTATGTCTGCGAGCTTACAGCGGATGATTTCAGAGATCCTAAATACTGCGGAGACCTTACCCATCCTGCTGTTTCTCCTTATAGAGACAGACCCATAGAAGAGAGTCTTGATCTCTTCGAGAGAATGAAGAACGGTGAATTCCCGGAGGGCAAATACACTCTCAGAGCAAAGATAGATCTTGCATCAGGTAATTTCTGTATGCGCGACCCCGTTCTTTACAGAATACGCTATATAGAGCACCATCGTCAGGGTAACAAATGGTGCATTTATCCCATGTATGACTTCGCTCACCCTATTCAGGATGCTCTTGAAGGTATTACACACTCGCTCTGCTCCCTTGAATATGAGATACACAGACCGCTTTATGATTGGGTGGTAGAGAACTGCACACTGCCTTCAAAGCCCAGACAGATAGAATTTGCCCGTCTCAACCTTACACATACTGTTATGAGCAAGCGTTTTCTGCGCTCTCTCGTTGAGGACAAGCTTGTTGACGGATGGGACGACCCCCGTATGCCTACACTTTGCGGACTTCGTAGAAGAGGTTATACAGCAGCTTCCATTCTTGACTTCTGCTCGAGAATCGGTGTTGCAAAATCCAATAGTATAGTCGATTATAGTGTGCTTGAGCACTGCATCAGAGAGGAGCTTAACAGCACAGCAAGCCGCAGAATTGCAATTCAGAAGCCTATTAAGGTGGTTATTGACAACTATCCCGAGGATAAAGAGGAAATTTTTGAGCTTCCTAATAATCCTACAGCCGAGAATGCAGGAACAAGACCTGTTAAATTCACAAGAGAGATTTATATCGATGCCGATGACTTTGCCGAAGTACCTCCGCCGAAGTTCTTCCGTCTCAAGCCCGGCGGAGAAGTTCGTCTCATGAGCGGTTATATCATCAAGTGCGGCGAAATTGTAAAGAACGAAGACGGTTCCATCAAGGAAATCCATTGCACCGCAGATCTGGAAACCGGCACCGGTACACCCACCGACCGGAAGGTTAAGGGTACCATCCACTGGCTGTCTGCCGCTTACGCCAAGGACGCCGACGCCATCCTGTACGACAGACTGTTCACCGAAGAAAACATGAACGACCTGCCGGAAGGGAAGACCTATATGGACTACCTGAACCCCACTTCCGCCGACAAGCTCGCCGGCATCAAGGTTGAACCTGCACTGGCTGCCGCCGCTCCCGGTGAAAAGTTCCAGTTCGTCCGCATCGGCTATTTCGCCAAGGACACCAAGAACC
>JAZROG010000058.1:0-15304 GCA_045648605.1 Eubacteriales bacterium
GCACGCTTTGCATTATCTCTTGCATAACCAAGCACCTCGCGGTCGATGTCAGATGCCCAAACTTCAACATTGCTGTCGAGCCTTATGTGACTTTTTGCCTCGTCTCTTGCATTTTGCCAAGAGCTTTTAGGCAAAAATTTAAAGCTTTCTCCATCAAATGAGCGGAGAAGTCCGGGGGCGCGGTTCGTCAATATCATCGAAGCCTCAATGGCGATAGTGCCCGAGCCGCAGAACGGATCCCAGATAAGCACATCCTCTCGAGGTCTTGATGTGAGCACAAGAGCGGCGGCAAGTGTTTCGCGGAGGGGAGCCGCACCCGATGCGGGACGGTATCCGCGCTTGTGAAGCGGAATTCCCGATGTGTCTATCATGAGAGTTACAGTATCTTTAAAAAGGAAAAATTCGATTTGATATTTTGTTCCGCTCTCGGGGAGCTTTTCCATTCCGTATTTTGAGCCAAGCCGCTTTGCGATGGCTTTTTTCAGTATGCTCTGGCAATCGGGTACGGAAAAAAGAGTGCTCTTTATCGAATGTCCCTTAACGGGAAAAGCGGCGTCTCTTTCTATGTAATCCTCCCACGGAAGGGCATTTGCACCATCGAAAAGCTCAGTGAATGTGGTGGCACCGTAGCTTCCTATCTTCACAAAAACGTGCTCCGCACAGCGCAGATTTATATTGGCTCTTGCGGCATCCTCAGGCTCGCCCTCAAAGGTTATTCTGCCGTCGATGGTCTCAATTCTTTTGCATCCCAGTGCATCTATTTCCTCGCCCAGAAGCTTTTCAAGTCCAAAAAGGCAGGTGGCAACAAATTGCATCTTTTTTTCCTCATTTCTTGTTTTATCCCTAATATTATACAGTTTTGATGTGGCTTTGTCAATGAAAAGACTTTATTTTGCACTTGGGAAAATTATACCCGAGGCAATGATGCGGTCATTTTTCTTGAAATTTATCCTTTTTCCGATAATGTCTGCGGCGGAAAAACGGTCGGTCATAAAGGTAATGCTCCCTGTGCCCTTGTGGGTGAATATTGGCGGCAGAGAAGAGGTGACACTTTTATACCTGCTGTTTTGTTTTTCTTCTATCTCCATAAAGCAAGGCTCGTATTCCTCACCGAAAAAGGGAATTGAGGTCAGTGCCACCCTTACGGCAGTGCCCATGGGGGTTGCAAAAAAAGAGACCCTGCCGCCCTCGTTTTTTTCCTTGCAATTGGTAATTGAGGAGGAAGCGCAGGGCATTCGGTCCTTTAAAAGTGCTTCATAGGTAACAGAACGGCAAGAAAAATTTCTGTTTTCAGTCATAAAAAATACCTCATGTGAATTTTTTTGCTTTGGCATTAGTATAATTATATTCATCAGGCATTAAAAAAACTACTTGAAAAACATATTTTACATTAAAAACTGTTGAAATATTTTTTGAAATGTGATAAAATATATTAAAAGGATTTTTGGAGGTGACATAAATGTTTATAACCGATAGCATAAAATATATTGGCGTAAATGATCATGAGATAGACCTTTTTGAGGGACAGTATGATGTTCCAAACGGTATGTCTTATAATTCATATGCCATTATCGATGAAAAAATTGTAATTATGGATACGGTAGATGCCAGATTTACCCATCAGTGGCTCGATAATATCCAGAATACTCTGGGCGATAGAAAGCCTGATTATCTTGTGGTTCAGCACATGGAGCCCGACCACAGCGCAAATATCTTTAATTTTACAAAGGCTTATCCCGATGCAAAGATTGTTTCTTCAGCAAAGGCATTTGTAATGATGAAGAACTTTTTTGGTACAGATTTTGCCGAAAAGCAGATAGTTGTAGGAGAGGGAAGCACGCTTTCTCTCGGAGAACGTGAGCTTACCTTTGTAACTGCGCCCATGGTACATTGGCCCGAGGTCATTGTAACCTATGATAGTAAGGACAAGGTGCTTTTCTCCGCAGACGGATTTGGAAAATTCGGTGCACTTGACATGGAGGAGGATTGGGCTTGCGAGGCGAGAAGATATTATATCGGAATCGTCGGAAAATACGGAGCGCAGGTTCAGGCACTTCTTAAAAAGGCGGCGGGACTTGATATTTCTGTGATATGCCCCCTCCACGGTCCGGTGCTGAATGAAAATCTCGGATATTATATTGGACTTTATAACACATGGTCAAGCTATCAGCCCGAGGAAGAGGGAATAGTGATCGCTTATACATCCGTTTACGGTAATACAAAGAAGGCTGTTCTTCAGCTTGCGGAAAAGCTCAAAGCAAACGGATGCCCAAAGGTTGTGGTAAATGACCTTGCAAGATGCGATATGGCAGAGGCTGTTGAGGATGCCTTCAGATATAGCAAGATAGTTCTTGCAACCACCACCTATAATGCTGAGATTTTCCCCTTTATGCGTGAATTTATAAATCATCTGACAGAGCGAAATTTCAGTAATAGAACTGTTGCCCTTATCGAAAACGGAAGCTGGGCACCTCTTGCGGCAAAGGTTATGCGAGGCATGCTTGAAAAATGCAAGAACCTCATCTATACCGATACTACGGTAAAGATCGTTTCGGCACTTAATGAGGAAAGCTCAGAGCAGCTGAATACTCTTGCGGATGAGCTTTGCAAGGATTATATTGCGCAGAGCTCCGAAAATGCAAATAAAAGCGATATGACCGCGCTCTTTAAGATCGGTTACGGTCTTTATGTTGTCACATCAAACGACGGTAAAAAGGACAACGGACTTATTGTAAATACAGTTACACAGGTCACAAATACCCCGAACAGAATTGCTGTGACTATAAATAAAGAGAATTATTCTCACCATGTTATAAAGCAGACAGGCAAAATGAATATCAACTGTCTGACAGAGGACGCTCCGTTTGCGGTTTTTGAAGCATTTGGCTTTGTCAGCGGTAGAAATACCGATAAATTTGCAAATTGTGAGCCTCTTCGCTCTGATAACGGACTTGTTTTCCTGCCCAGATATATCAATTCCTTTATGTCTCTTAAGGTTGAGCAGTATGTTGACCTAGATACTCACGGAATGTTCATCTGCTCGGTTACCGAGGCGAGAGTGATCTCGGACAGAGAAACTATGACTTATTCCTATTATTTTGAAAATGTTAAGCCCAAGCCCGAGGTTGCGGGTAAAAAGGGATATGTCTGCACGATTTGCGGATATGTTTATGAGGGCGAAACACTTCCGGATGATTTTATTTGTCCTCTTTGTAAGCACGGTGCTGCTGATTTTGAGGAGATAAAATAATAATAAATATTTTTAAATTTCAGGAGGAAAAGACATGACATACGTATGTGACGCTTGCGGCTGGGAATACGATGAGGAGAAGGGCGCGCCCGAGCACGGCATTGCTCCCGGAACAAAATTCGACGATCTTCCCGCGGATTTTGCTTGCCCCCTTTGCGGAGTTGGCAAGGATATGTTCAGCAAGGCTTGATAATTATTCAAAAAGGCTGTCTCGTTGAGAGACAGCCTTTTTTTGGGTCATTGATTGTGTTAAATAGGATTTTGTCGGTGAGAGAAAAAACGGTGAAATTATACCCCAACGCCGATGGCGTTGCCGCAAGCGGTTCGACTCACAATTCGCCAAAGGCGACTTGTTTCGCTCAGGGTGACACACTACCGTTTATCATCCCTATATGTTTATAGATCCTTCGACTCCGCTCTGCTGCGCTCAGGATGACCGGCGGGAGCGTTTCTCCACTTTTTTATGTGAAATTTTTACTTACTTCCCGTAGAAAAAGAAACAAATAACCACCAATAGTCATCCCGAGCCTGTCGAGGGATCTACGGGCGCTAAAGGATGATTAACCCACAACCGTCACCCTGAGCGGAGCCGAAAGGCGAAGTCGAACTCCGTAGGAGCGTCACAAAGTGCCGGGGTATAATAAACTGTTCGTCAAATTCCTGTTTATAAGAAAATCAGACCCGAAAAATCGGGTCTGATTTGTTTTATTTAAGACTTGCCTTTGCGGCGTTAAGGGTGTTTTTAAGGAGCATTGTGATGGTCATAGGTCCGACACCGCCGGGAACGGGAGTGATGTATGAAGCCTTTGGCTCGACCTGGGCAAAATTAACGTCTCCGCAGAGCTTTCCGTCCTCGCCTCGGTTGATTCCGACGTCAATTACAACCGCGCCTTCCTTTACCATATCACAAGTGAAGAAATTAGGCTTGCCGATTGCGGCAACAAGGATATCAGCGCGGCGACAAGCGGCGGCAAGATCCTTTGTTCTGGAATGGCAGATGGTAACCGTAGCATCAGCCTGAAGCATGAGCATTGCCTGAGGCTTTCCCACGATATTACTTCTTCCAACGATAACACATTCCTTACCCTTTATCTCTATTCCGCTGCGGCGTAGAAGCTCCATAACGCCTGCGGGAGTGCAGGGAGCAAGATCAAAATTACCTGTCATTATCTTTCCCACATTAAAGGGGTGGAAAGCGTCAACATCCTTTGCTGGATTTATTTTGAGGAGCACCGACTCCTCATTTATATGTTTTGGAAGCGGAAGCTGAACAAGAATACCGTGTACATTTTTATCTCCGTTGAGACGGTCGATAACAGCGAGAAGCTCATCCTCGCTTGTGTCCTCGGGCATCTCGATAACCTCTGAATTGAAGCCCACCTGCTCGCAAGCAAGCTTTTTATTTCTAACATACACCTTTGATGCTGGGTTTTCTCCGACTATGATAACAGAAAGTCCGGGCTTAAAACCATTTTCGCTCTCAAAGCTCTTTACTTCTTCTGTTATCTCTTCTCTTATGGTAGCGGATATCGCCTTTCCGTCAATTATTTTAGCCATTTTTTGTCTCCTTTTTCTTTTTTATCAAAATGAATATTATTGCGGCAGTACAAATCACCGCGCAAAGAAGTCCTATAAGCTGTGAAATTTTTATACCGCCAACATAAAGGCTATCGGCGCGGAGTCCCTCGATGAACATTCTGCCAAAGCCGTACCAGGCAAAATACATGAGGCATATCTGGCCGTCGAATTTCTTCTTGCTATATACAGAATTGATAATTGCAAGTCCGATTAGATTCCAAAGGGATTCATAAAGGAATGTAGGATGAGCGATAACGGTTTCATACCCACTGGCATAGGAATTGACCTGCATCATCCATGGAAGATTTGAAGCATTGGGAGTTTCAATCATCTTTCCGAAAAATTCGAATTTCGTTGGGTCTCCAAATGCCTCACCGTTGCAGAAATTTCCCCATCTTCCGATTATTTGTCCTATCATAACAGCAGGTGCTGCCATGTCAAAGGCTCGTATAAAGCTCTTTTTCTTGAACTTGCATACAGCGATAATACCAAGACAACCTCCGATGATTCCACCGTAGATACCGATTCCGCCGTTCCATATCTGAAAGAACTGCCAGAAATTATCGTATCTGTCAAGGCTTGTAAGAACATAATATAGTCTTGCTCCAACCACACCGCATAGAACCGTATAGATAAAGAGGTCGAGCATATCGTCCTTTGTAAATCCCTCGCGCTTACTGCGGTAAACAGCATAAGCAAAGGCAAGGATAATTCCTGTTACAATAATAAGTCCGTACCATCTTATTTCAAGCCCGAAAAGTCTTATTGCAACCGGGTCTATGCTGAACACATCTATTCCAAGTCCCGGAAAAGCGATTTGTGTCATTTTATTTATCCTCCTTTTCGTTAAATGGGAAAACAGTAGAAAGAGTAAAGCATTCCTCGCCGAAGGACGAGCGGAATATTTCCATTACCTCACACAGAGTTATTTCATTTATTATGTCGGCATAGCCGAAATAATCATATCCGTCAAAAATATGCTCAATAAGATCTTCTGCAATATCCTCGGAGGAATCGAGTCCTCTCACAAACGAGGCATAGAAAACCTTGCGGCATCGCTCAAAATCCTCTTCGGAAAAGCCATTTTCCCTTTTGTGGAGGATATACTCCTTTATTCTGCCATAAACCATGTCGGGGTCATCCGCCTCGCCCGTAACCGCGCAAAAGCCGAAGTCCTCGGAAACGGTATATGAGCAGTGCAGGGAGGATGATATCATCCCACTCTCATAAAGCTCGCTGAAAAGCTCACCCGTCTGGGAAAAGATAAGGTCGAGAACGATGGACATTGCCACCTCGCGTCTTTCACGCATTATAGAATCTGCGGGAATACAGGTGTCCTTTATTCCTATATCAAAGATAGGCTTTGCAAGCTGCATTTTTCTTTCCTTTCGGGGAGAAGAAGCATAGCTCGGCTCTGTGGCTCTTTTTTTGATTATTTTTACGGGTGCTTGCATTGGCAGATGCGCATCCGCAATAGAAATAACTTCCTCTGCTGTCACATTTCCGCAAACCACAAGTGCCATATTTGAAAGATTATAAAAGACCTCATGGCAGCGGTAAAGAAGCTCGGGAGTGATCTTGGAAATGCTTTGCACCGTGCCGCAGATATTGTTTTTTATATCATGCTCATGGTAAAGTCCCTCGAGCATTCCGTAATATGAGCGGTTATGGGGCATATCGTCATACATTCCGATCTCCTCGCCGATAATTCCTTGCTCCTTTGCAACGCTTTCCTCTGTGAAATATGGATGAGTTACAAAATCGAGAAGCTCTGCGAGACATTCACCGAAATTAGAGGTGCAACTGAAAAGATAAATCGTTTTGTCATATGAGGTATAGGCATTTGCATCCGCCCCAAGCTCTGAAAAACGCTCAAATGAGTCGCTTCCGTCCTCGTTTGTGAACATTTTATGCTCAAGGAAATGGGCAATTCCGTATGGAACGGTGGTGAATTCCTCATCCCCCTCAAGCTTAAAGCAGTTATCTATTGCTCCGTAATGAGTTCCGAAAACAGCATATGTAGTGCTGAGGTTTTTGGGGTAAATATAGATGTCAAGCCCGCTTTTGTGCTTTAGATGCTTATATTCCTCGTCGAGAAGCGTGCTTTTTACTGTCTTTATTTCGTTATTCATCATAATCGCCCTCCTCGTCATAGCCACCCTCGTCCTCAAGGGTACCTCTTATAAAGGCGCAGGTATCGGCATCAAAGCGTCCTGCAGCCTTTGCCACATCGGATGCTTCAAGCTCGTTTATCACCGAAATTATTTCGTGTGGCTCCTCGCTGATTCCCGAAATTATCCTTGCTCTGTAAAAATGCTCGATTGAATAGGGGGAATCAGAGGACTGCTTTATGGAATTTACAATAGAACGCTTGGCGCAATTAAGCTCGTAATCTGAAATATCACCATTTTTGATATCGTCAAACTGCGCAAGTATTTCACCGACTACCCTGTCCTTATTCTCGTTGCTGATTCCCGATTGAACGAAGATCGCACCCTTATTGTAGTTATACAAGGATGAGCAGGAATAGCAAAGGCTTTGCTTTTCTCTTACATTTTTGAAAAGCTTTGAAGCGGGTGAGCCGCCGAATATCTCGTTTAAAAGCATTACGGCATATCTGTCGCGGTCATTTGCCCCGATATCGGCTCTGAAGCCCATAGTCAGCTTGCCTTGAAGAACAGCCATCTCCTCCTCTGCCATGCGCATCTTTTCGGGTGCTTTTTTTATGCCGGGGCGGCTGAATTCTGTAGCTTCACCGCCAAGATCGGGGAAATAATGTTCTATAAGCTTCTTTACCTCATCAGCATCGCGACTTCCCACATAGACAAAGAGGGGACGGGAAAGATTAAGATATTCCTTGTGAAATTCGGTTATATCTTGCGGTGTTATCTCCATTATTTTTTCGATGCTCTCATAATGCGGAAGTCCGCTTGTCTCGCCCTCAAACATCACCTCGCGGCAGAGTGCCGCTACGCGGTATTTGGGGTCATTTTCAGAGGCTCTTACGCTGTCGCAGAGGTTCTTTTTCTCTATCTCCAGCGTTTTTTCTCTGAAATTTCCTTCCTGGTCAAGAAGCGGCTCATAGAGCATTTTTCTTAGTGTGTCGAGAGTTCCGCAAAGCAGATCCTCGTCTCCCACTGCACATCCCTTTGCCAGACACTCGCAGAAAAATCCCGCCGAGATGCTGTCACCGATGGGATTCATCATAGTGGTGATATTAGCATCGTAAAGATCGTCAAGCCTGCGGCTGAGGGATGCTATATCGGGGTAGGGGACACAGCCGCGCTTTAAGGTGCTGAAAAGAAGCGAGCAAAGTCCTCTTTTCCGTGGTGACACGGGAAAGGTCATGCAGAGTGTCAAAAGCTCTATCTTAAATTTGTCTGTTTTTACTGCGAGAAGATCGCCCTTTCCCGCATTTATTCTGACAGGTATCATTTAAAGCTAAAACCTCGTTTTTTTATTATATCTATTGCGCCACATGGCAATATTTTCTTCGCCTCGCTCTCTTTTCCCTCGGAAAGAAGAGAACGGACGAGAGTTGAGCTTATTTCTGCCAATTTATCATCACAAGGCAGAAAAAGTGTTTCGATCTCGGGGGCGAGCGACCTATTATAAAGCGCCATTTTCATTTCGTATGCAAGGTCGGTCTCGTTTCTTATACCCTTGATTATTGCAGAGCAGGAAAGCTTTCTTGCAAGTGCATAAAGCATTCCGTCG
Source organism: Eubacteriales bacterium (assembly GCA_045648605.1). Classification (GTDB taxonomy): domain Bacteria; phylum Bacillota; class Clostridia; order Oscillospirales; family CAG-272; genus SIG710. Next base: position 8,546 of record JAZROG010000058.1, read on the forward strand.
CTGTAAACCACCTCGGCATTGGGAATGTCTTTTATTGCGAGCCTTGCAATTTCTATCCTTGCTTCGGTATCAAAAAGATACTTTTTATCGGGATTTATGAGAAGCGCAAGATAGACCTTATCATAAAGAGCGGCGGCACGCTTTAATACGTCTATGTGTCCCACTGTTATGGGATCAAAGCTGCCCGGAACGATGGCGCATCGCATCCTTTTATCATCCATCATTTTCTTCTCCGTCGCCCTTTTTAGGCGTAATAAGATTTACATATGCAATGCCGTGCTTCATGGTGCGCAGAACCTCAAAGCGAGCCTCAAGCTCACGGTTTCCGCCGAAAACATCGTCGTTTGAAGCACTTTCGCAGATGATAAGCGAGGTGCGCTTGATAAGTCTGCCCGAAAGAAGAAGCTCAAGAGTTCTTGGAATTATTTTGTCCGCATAGGGTGGGTCAAGAAAAACTATATCGAACTTTGCGCTCTCGTTTCTCTTTCTGCCCTCCGCGCGTAAAAACTCAAGAGAATCCGCGCATACAGCACTTGCACCCTCAAGCCTTGTTTTTTCTATATTCTGCTTTATAACGGATATTGCCGCCTTTGCGTGGTCAACCAGAACCGCACTCTGTGCGCCGCGGCTGAGCGCCTCAAGCCCCATTTGACCCGAGCCTGCAAAAAGATCAAGCACGCGTCTGTCTTCTATATCAAATTGAAGCATGGAAAAGACAGCTTCCTTTGTTCTCTCGGAGGTAGGACGTGTTGCCTCTCCGTCAAGGGTAGCAAGTCTTATTCCCTTTGCCTTGCCTGTTATTATTCTCATCATATCACTTACCTCAAAAAATCAGTTTTCGTCTCCGTGAAAATATCTGTATATATTCTCGGCGTCCTTTTCTCCGATGCCGCTTACATTCATAAGCTCATCCCTTGTGGCTTCCCTTATTTCGCTAAGTCCTCTGAAATAGGTGAGAAGCGCTTTTGCCTTTGCCTTTCCTATTCCGTCGATCTTTTCAAGGGAAGAGGTTGTAAGAGTCTTCCTCTTTGCGCTGTCCATTCTTGAAACGCTGTATCTATGAACTTCCTCTTGTATTCTGTAAATGAGCGAGAATACAGCCTGCTCCCTTGCGATGCTTATTTCTCTTTCCTCATCGCAAAGCGCTCTTGTTTTGTGGAAATCGTCCTTTACCATACCAAAGGTGGGAATATCGATACCCATTTCGCGCATCAAGGCTCTTATGGTAGAAACATGACCCTTGCCTCCGTCAAGCAGGATAAGATCGGGATATTCGGAAAATGAACCGCTCTCGTCCGAAAGATGCTCCAGCCTTCTCTTTATCGCCTCTCGCATACTGCCATAGTCGTCGATTCCCTCTACAGTCTTTATAGTAAAGCTTCTGTAGTCCGAGCGGCGGAGCTTGCCGTCCTTTGCGACCACCATTCCGCATGTCTTGTGCTCCGAGCCTATATTTGATATATCATATGCCTCGATCCTCTCGGGAAGCACCTCAAGTGAAAGGAGCGATGCAAGAAGCACAAGCGAGCTTTCGTCCTTTTCTGCATTTATCTTATATAGCTTCGCCTTATCCTTGGCATTGGCATACACAAGACGGCAAAGCGTTCTCATATCTCCCCTCTCGGGAGTTCTTATCTCAACCCTTCTGCCCGCAATTTTGCCCAGATATTCGGAAAGCATTTCATTTTCCTCTTCATCAATGGCAAAATCGAGAAGCACCTCATGTGGGATATATTCTCTCTTTAAATAATAGTCGCCGATAAAGGATGGCATTGTCTCCTCATCCGCAATTCTGTCCGCGCCGAAATAAAACTCGGTCTTGTCGGTAACTGCGCCCTCTCGGATATTGAATACGGAAATAACAGAGCAGCTTTCGTCCGAATAGAGAGCAAAAACATCCTTATCCGCATCGGGTGAGGCAACTACCTTTTGTTTCTCACTAAGGCTTTCAAGGGCTGAGATCGCGTCTCTGCATCTTGCTGCAACCTCGTATTTTTCCTCCTCCGCATAGCGCATCATCTGCTCACTCAGCTCTTTTTTTGCGGCAGAGGTATTTCCTCGCAGTATATTTACTGCGCATTTTACCGTTTCCTCGTATTCTTCGGGGCTTACCTTGCCCGTACAAACTCCGAGGCACTGTCCCATCTGATAATAAAGACAGGGGCGCTCCTTTCCGATATCACGGGGAAAGCTTCTTTTACACGAGGGGATTCCAAGGCTCTTTTGAAGAAGATTTATAACCGAGAAAACAGTTCCCGTGCCCGAATAAGGACCGAAATATCTTGCGCCCCTCTCGGCTGTCCTGCGCCTTGTATAAACTATCTGCGGATATTCTCCTCCCGTGACCTTTATATAGGGATAGCTCTTTGAATCCTTCAGCTTTATATTATATTTGGGGCTATATTGCTTTATCATTCGGTTTTCGAGGGTAAGCGCCTCGATCTCCGTATCGCAAAGGAAATAATCAAAATCGTGAACAAGGGAGACCATCTTCATGGTCTTTAAATTTTTTTCGCTATTTTGAAAATATTGGGAGACCCTGTTTTTCAGCTTTTTTGATTTGCCGACATAGATCACCTTTCCCGCCTTGTCCTTCATTATATAAACACCGGGAAGAGTGGGAAGAGTATTTGCCTTCGAGAGAAGCGTCTCAAGTCTCGATTCCATAAAGCGATCCCCTTTCTGTAAACAAAAAGGTGGTCATGCAGAAGCATCACCACCACCGTGCATAAAACTTATTCGGCAAAGCCGGTATTGATAAGCTCGGCAAGTCCGTCAAGTGCCTCGGCCTCATCGGGACCGTCAGCTATGAGATTGATAGACATCCCCTTGGAGATTCCAAGCGCAAGAATACCGAGAAGGCTTTTTGCATTTATTCTGCGGTCATCCTTTTCTACCCATATTGAGGACTTATAGCTCTGAGCTTTCTGAATGAAAAATGTAGCAGGTCTTGCATGAAGACCGACGCTATTGATGATTTTAACTTCACGAGTTATCATATATTCTACTCTCCAAACGCATTGATTTTACACGAATATCTTTCCTAATAATAGTATATCAAATTTTTCTCATAAAATCAACAAAAATTTTCGGGCATTTTCGATAAACATTTTTATTGAAAAAGAGGTTTTATCATACAAAATCTACATTTTTTTAGAAAAACACCGATTATTCGGCATATTCATAGATATCTGTAAGCACAATATCAACAAAAACATGACCTGTATAGATGGTTATTTTTTTACCGGGAGCGAGGAAATAACTGCCTCCCGAAAAATATCCGTCGTCATTCATAACACCCTCGGAAATGATAGTTCCCGTAAGGTCAACTCTCGTTCCCTCGGGGTAATATACCTTGGTATCGCTGTTTTCAACATAATACGCTGCGGGGTTATTCGAATCAAGCCTGTCGAAAACACCGATATAAGTATCGTCTGTTGCAACATAAACTCTATCACCCTTAACAAAGGCATCAGCGGTTGTATGTCTCACATCGGATATACAGAAGGAGATAGCATATTTTGACATAAGCTCCTCGCCGCTTATCTGCTCCTTATATCCGAGACGAATGGCAAATACGGCCGCACAGAGAAGCAGGACTATAAGAATGACCCAATCAAGCGCACCGAAGCGTTTTTTATTATTCTCCATTTTAGTGCCTCCTTAGTCAATTTCTCTTATACTGATGCAGTATCCCGAGCCTGCAAAGCCGCGAGACCAGATGTTTGTGGGCTTACCCACAAGAAATCTTGCATCGTTTATATAATAACCCTTATCGGAATGCGTTGCCTCTGCTCTTATGGTTATGAGCAGATCGGATTGGTCGGGATTTTCCGCCATATAGACGCTTCCGCTTGTGCTGTCATATGCAATCTTGGAAAAGGGCGTGTTCTGAACCGAGACAACCGTTCCTATATTTCTCTTGTTATCGGGGTCACGTACCGTGTCACCCTCCTTGATCTTTCCGAGAGAAAGGTTATTTATCTGTCTGAATTCAAGTGTATATTCTATATTTATCGTTTCTGCATTCTGCTCTTTATTTCCCTTGTCCATATTACCAAGGATAAAGAATACTGCCGCTATTACTGCCGCGGCTATGAGAACAAAGAAAAGATCCATGCCGTTCCAGCGTCTTTTCTTCAGCTTGAAATTTACTGACATTTGATATATCCTCCTTTAAAAATCGCTTTTAAGCTTAATTTTCTTCATTCCAATGCGAGCGGAGGCTGATATGAGCGCTGCCACCAACCAGAAAAAGAAAAATATCCTGTAATTAAACCAAATGAAATCTGTCATTCCCTGAAGAAGTGCCGCCAAAAGTCCGCTTATTGCCGCAACCGTTATTGCTTTTTCCGAGGCGGTTACCGAATTACTTCTTCTCACAAGAGCAAGTCCGCTTCCGATGCAGAGCATAATAGCAATGACAAAGACAGAAAAGCCAACCGCGCCGTTTTCTATAAATATCTGAAGAAACAGATTGTGACTATGCACCGCAGTCTCTATTCCCGATTCTGCAAATTTTATATAGACCTTTCTGAAGGCTTCAGGGCCTACTCCGATGCCTGTAAACCAATTTTCCGTGGCAACCTTAAGTGAGCCGCGCCAGATTCCGAGACGGTAAACAGAGGAAGTATCCGACATTGTTATGATGCTTGAAAAACGGGTCATAAGATCTTTGAAAAGTCCGTTTCCGCCTATTTTGCTCCAAAGCAGAGTGATTCCGAGCGCACCTGCCGGCACCAGCAACGGAATTAAATAATGTCCATAAAGCAGAACAAACACAAAGCAGGCAAGGATAAGTCCGAGCCAAGCACCTCTTGACCATGTATAAATGAGGCAGATACCCATAATTCCACAGCATACAAGAGAAGCGAGCTTCATATAAGCTCTTTTTGAGGAGAACACATAGGAAAGGGCAAAAGGGAATACCATGATGATGAAAACCCCAAGCATATTGGAATTTTCAAAGGTTGATGTAACTCTTCCACCAAGGTCTCCGAAAACATCCTTGTCCATCGTACCCATTTCCATGTTGCCGCTTAATTTCTGATAAATACCGTAAAGAGCGGTAAGAGTTCCCGATGCAATAAATCCAATGGAAATCCGTCTCAGCCATTCTCTTGTGTTGATAAGGGTCACTATCATAAAATATATCAGCATAAAGCAGGTATAAATCGCCGCTTCCTTTATGGAATCGGTGCCGCCGATGGAGATGATACCGCCCATGAGCATTATTATCATGAAAATACCGACAAAGACATCGGAAAGCTCAAGCTTTATTATGATCTTGCCGAAAAATGCCTTTATGCACATACATATAAATGTGAAAAGCACAAGAGCGGCAAGTATTATCGAGGGTGAGCCGACAAAGGTGAGAAAGGGTGCAACGAATACCGCAGAAAGCACGCCTATCTCGGGATTACCGTAAACAAGGATGCACCAGACTGCCCCCATTGCTCCTATCGCAAGCAGAACGGGTGAAATGAAAAATGAAAGACATCCCAAAGCCGCTCCCAGAAGCGCTGAAATGAAATATCTTCTTGAATGCGCAGGTGGCTCGGAATATTTTTTCAGTGTCACAGGGGAAAAGCCGAGAAAATCAAATACTATCGTAGAAAAAACAAGACTTTCACAGATGGATCTTGAAAGATTTTTGCCCGAAAAAAGCATTGGAAATGCCGCAAAGGCGAAGAGCGCGCCGACCATCCATCCCAAAATGCTTGTGTCATATCCCGAAAATGCAAATCTCTTTATAAGATTGCCGAGAAGGATACATATTCCGAAATAAGCAAAGAAAAATCCGTAAAAGCGCAGTGGTGCAGAGAGAAGCCAATCTCTTGCCCTTTGCAGGGCACCGATAATTCCGCTTTTTTCATAGCTTACGATCAGCCTTCTTCTCATCCGAGAAAGAAAGCCCTTCTCCCAAGAGGCTCCTTCGGCTGTGCTTCCGAAAAAGCCTTTTTCGAATCGCTCCTCGGCAGAGGAATAGCCTGTTATAAATGAGCCGAAAAAGCCCGAAAGCATTGCGTCATAGCATTTTTTTGAGAAACGCATGATTGCGCTGTTATTAAAAAATGCTGCAACCTTGCTATCCTTAAATCTCAATCCTTTTCCTCCTCTCCCAGAAGATCGGGGCGCATTTTTCGGGTCATTTCAAGTGCCCTCTCGTAGCGCCATTTTTCTATATTCGCATGGTGTCCCGAGATTAGCACATCGGGAACCTTAACTCCGTGAAATTCAAAGGGTCTTGTATATTGAGGGTATTCAAGCATTCCGCAGGCAATGCTTTCGCTCTCAAAGCATTCATCAGCCGAAAGAACGCCCGGCACAAGCCTTGAAACCGCATCCACAAGGATGCAAGCGGGGATCTCGCCGCCGGTCAGCACATAATTGCCGATGGATATCTCCTCGTCAACTATTTCGTCGATGATGCGCTGGTCAACTCCCTCGTAGTGACCGCAGAGAATAATGACCTCATCGTATTTTGAAAGCTCTTCGGCTTTTTTCTGATCAAGCAGCTTGCCCTTTGGTGACATAAAGATAACTCTTTTTTTGCCTAATTTGCCGACCTCATCCATTATCGCTTCATAGCAATTATAAATGGGCGGTGCCGCCATCAGCATACCCATTCCGCCGCCGTATGGAGTATCGTCAACTCTTCTGTGCTTGTCCTCGGAATAGTCGCGGATATTGTGTGCATTTATTTCGATGGCTCCGCTTTTCTGCGCTCTGCCGATTATGCTCTCACCGAGAACGGTT
>JAZROG010000059.1:0-2670 GCA_045648605.1 Eubacteriales bacterium
GTTTTCAATGTCGCTTTGCCAATAATATTCATTGTCGCAGTTCTCGTCCTTTATAAGATATTTTTTTGAGGATTGCCTTGAATAACAAACTATCTTGCATTCGCCTGTTTTTCTGTTCCACTTCTGATATCTCATTTTTGCGCCGCAAACACCGCAATAAAGGAGGCCCGAAAGCATATAATTAGCCTCGCCTCGCGAAACACTGCGCTTTTCAAGCTCATTTTGCGCTTCTTCAAATCTTTCCTCCGATATTATCGGCTCGTGCTCTCCGCAAAATTCCTCACCGCCAAACACAATGGCTCCGGTAAGCGATTTCCTTTTAAGTATCTGGGTCACTATTCTCTCGCCCTTAAATCCGAAAAGGTCGGCGATTTTCGCAGGTGACATTTTTTCCTCTATATAAAGCCTGAATATTTCCTTAACTACTTCTGCCTGCTCCGGAACAATGACCAATTTCCCTTGCTCCTTATCATATCTGTATCCATATGGCGTCTTTCCTCCGCCAAGCCATTTTCCCGAAGCCACTCTTGCGCGACGTCCCGCCCGTAACTTTCCAACTATAACATCACGGTCAAATTCTGCAAGAGTTGCAAACAGCATAAGAAGGAATTTTCCCTGTGGGTTATCCTTTTTAAAGCTGCAGGCAGGCTCATCAACCGAGATGAAGTCTATATCATCTTCATTGCGATTTTTCGTGCTGCCCTTGCTGTCCTTACTTGCAACAAGATAGTCCTGAATGAATTGCAATGTTCCGAGAAGAGTTCTTCCGAGACGGTCGATCCTCGGAACGATAAAAGAATTAAGTCTGACCTTTATCTCTCCCGAATTAAAGCGTTCGATTATCGAAATTATTTCGGAGAGGGCAGGTCTTTCCATTTTTGTGCCGGTATATCCGTCGTCGGTAAAAAGCAACAGATTTTTAAGTCCGTTTTTTCGGCAATAGTCCTCGATTTTTCGCTTTTGAACCTCAAGACCATAGCCCTCCTCTGCCTGCTTGTCTGTGGAAACTCTGATGTAACCTACATTTATCAGATAATTTCCGTCTCTGTCGGCTACCACATCTTCATCTATCAATATCTCGGTGCGCTCAGAGAGGATTTCTTTTATATCTTTCAGCCTTCTATGCTTCATTTTACGATGCCTTTATCCTCTCATTGACTATGGAATTTATGACTCTGTCAACATAAATGTTGTTCAAAATGATTTTTTTCATCTCATCTTTTTTTACTTGCTCTTGACCAAGAAAAATTCGTGCTTTTATCTGCATATACCTACCGTCCCTTCAAAAAAATTCTTGCCATTTGTATGACCTTTTAGTCCGATTAAACATTGTTTTGAAAAAATTACGTTTGAAGCCTCAAGGTGATTGCAGCTGATATTTGGTTTTTTCATAATATCTCTCTCTTTTATTATTTAATTTCCAACCATGGATATATTCTGCTTACAGTATGAAAGATTTGTTGTATTTCTGATTTCTTTCGTTATGTCAAATTTCTTTATTCGATAAAAAATATCGCCTTGCAAGCAAAGTATGAAAGATAAAAAATTGAAAAATCATTTTTGAATGACAATTTTTTCGTTTTTAGCATAACAAAAAAGGCAACTCTGCTGTTCAGAATTGCCCGTCCCCCATGGAGGCTGTATTTAAAATTGAAAAAATAACCCAAGCTTTAAGCTTGGTAAAGGTTATTGTATTTGTTCCGTTTTTGCAATTATATGAAAAAATATCCTTCGACGATATGCATATTACGCATCATAATTTTGTACTAATACCAAAAATTCGCTTTTGTCAAGCGAATAAAGCGAATTTTCGGTAGCAATCTTGCTCGGTGCCGCACTATGGACACATCATAGCAGGTCATCGGAAAAATATTTCCAGCGAAAAACAAAAGAAATCCGAAATTATCACCGATTGGCAATAATTTCGGATTTAGCCACAGTCACTTGCCGCAAATCTGCAGTCACAGACTGCCGTCTGGCAGAGAGTAACAGGGAAGAACAGAGAATGGCTGAGAAGAGCATTGCAGAGCGCACGGAACGAAGCGTGCAGAGAGAGCAGAAAAGAGAGTGCTTGATAAAAATATTATTATATACGCTTCTTCTGTTCCTAACACTTTTTATATCGCATATACCTACCATCAACAAAAATTAGTAAAGACAATGACAGAATCCCGTTTTATTAAGAAGCCGAATAAAGCAAATGGGCTGTTATTGGTTTTCAGGACTTCTTGCTTTTTTGTTATTGGTTTTTAGGACAGTCCCTTTGCGTTTACTATTTGTGTTTAAAAATGATTTTGTCTTTTAAGCACAGTAAGGGTGCAGTTTCCACCGCTGTGATAGCTGCGCCAATACTGATCCGCACCAAAGGTATATCCATTGGGAAGTCTTATTTCGCACTTTACTCTCTCGTCGCATTTAACGCTGATATTAACCTTTTCGCCATCTCTTTCCCATCTGACACTTATCTTGCCCGCAGGAGTTTCGTAGCTACCCTCTGCAAAGGTAAGGTCACTTACGAAATTAGGCTTAACAACGATATTATTCGGATCATCACCCATGGGATTTACGTTTATTCCCACAACATGGCGCATAAACCAATGATTAACGTCACCAAAGAAATGATGATTTTGAGATTTACAGTCGCTGACATTCTTTCTGAACATCTCAGGA
>JAZROG010000060.1:0-6920 GCA_045648605.1 Eubacteriales bacterium
GCAAACTCGGGCTTGTAGCCTGTTCTCTTCATAAGAGGAATTGTAACGGCACCGGAGCCAACCGTATTTGCAACGGATGAGCCTGATACCATTCCCTCAAGTGCAGAAGCAACCACCGCAACCTTTGCAGGGCCGCCCGAAAAACGTCCCACAAGCGAATTTGAAATGTTTATAAAGAAATCGGCAATTCCGGTTCGTTCAAGGAACGCGCCGAAGATAATAAACATTACGATGTATTTTGAGCATACGTTGACAGGTGTTGAAAGTATTCCCTCCTTGGAGTAGAAGAGATTACGCACGACCTCAACTATTCTTGCCAGATAATTGGGATTTGTGGAGCCCCACACAAGGGCATACACAAGAAGCACTCCCGCAACGATAAGTATCGGCAGACCGACACTGCGTCGGCACAGCTCGGCAAGGCAGAGAATGCCTATAGCACCGATGAGCACCTCATAATTTCTTATATTATAACGGGCGACTACCTCGCTCGCATTGATTGCATAGTATAAAAACGAGCCTGTACCGCACAGCATAAGAATGATGTCGTACCAGGGAAGATAATTGGTTTTCTGTATTCCCTTTCTTGCGGGAAAGATCATATATCCTATAAACACGATATACGCCATAAAGGTTGTCAGACGAAGCTCATCCAGCCATGTTGCAATAAGGGTAACATATATGCAAAATACCGAGAAAAGAGCAAGTATGCACGTTACGATTATTTTTGGTGTACCTTCCCAAATTCGGGTATTGGACTCACGGTCATATTTTTTCATTACCGCATCAAGATCCATAGCCTCCTCGGAAGCAGATTTCTTTTTCTTAAAAAACGCCATAGTATTTTCCTTTCATGGGAGCAAACATCAAAATGGCTGCGGCGTTCACCGTCGCAGCCACCTTGGAGTAAGCTATAACGATCTCAATTATTTAGTAGGGAGATCAGCTACACCCTTCTCAGCAAAGTACTTTGCTGCACCTGCATGGAAAGGAGCGGTCATACCGCTTGTTGCATTCTCGATGGAGAGCTCAGCACCCTTTGCGTGAGCAGCGGTGATGGTCTCAATTCCGTCAAAGATAGCCTTTGTTATCTTATATACATCATCCTCGGAAGCGGAAGCGCTTACGATAAGTGTTGCTTTAACTGTAACAGTGTCAACATCCTCGGTCTGACCCTCGTATGTACCTGCGGGAATAGAGTGAACTGTATAGTAGGGGCAGGAAGCCATAAGATTCTCTGCAACCTCTCCGTCGATGGGCACAAGGTAAGCAGTATTGGTTGTGCAAAGCTCCTGAATTGCGGGTGTGGGAGGTCCTGCTACGATGAAAGCAGCATCGATCTTTCCATCCTTAAGAGCATCTGCGGAGTCTGCAAAGGACTGGTACTGGGGCTGGATATCAGCCTCGGTAAGACCTGCAGCAGCAAGAACGTCCATTGCATTGAAATAAACACCTGAGCCTGCCGCACCGATAGAAACCTTCTTGCCTGCAAGATCCTTAACGGTCTTGATCTCGGGATCCATGGTGATGAGCTGAACAGCCTCTGCATAAAGACCGCCGATAACGCGGAAGGACTCGAGAGCACCCTCGGTCTCAAAGGAGCGAGAGCCTTCCCAAGCGTATGCCATAACATCAGACTGAACGGTAGCAAGCTGATAGTTGCCGGCGTCGATGCCAAGGATATTAGCCTTCGAGCCGTCGGTAGAAACAACGTTTACGGTGATGCCGGCAGTTGACTTGATGTGGTTACCAAGAATTCCACCGTAGCCGTAATAAGTACCTGCAGTACCGCCGGTACCCATAGTCATTGCAGTTCCGCTGCCGCACGCAACAAGTGCAAGAACAGCCGCGAGAACAAGTGCGAGAAAAATAATTTTTTTCATTTGTCTGTCCTCCAGAATTTTTTTATCGAAAAGCTGAAATATGCTTATTCTTCCTTATTATACCACATTATAATTCCAAATTCAAGCCTTTTTTGAATATTTTTTCATTTTTTACACATGAATATCAAAAATCTTGGCCGAGGCAACATGCTTATTTAATTCCCAATTTTGAAAGAAAATCATTCATTGCCCTTGCCTGCTCGGCATTTACGGTTTTATCGGCTTCATATTCCTTTTTCAATCTTGAAATCTTGCCATTCCGCACAAGCGAAAACCATCTTTTCACCTGATAAAAGGGCAAAAGATACTTGTGCTCCTTTAAGATCGGGTATTTTTCCTTCATAATGCCATATGGCTGAAATATTCTTGTCAAAAGATAAGCGGTCTTTCCTCCATTTTTTTGCTGTCTTGCCGCAATACTCATTTTCTTGTTTCCGTTGACTCCGCCTGTGAGAATATACCTTTCCATCTCTAAAGTCATTTCATCATGCGCCTCGCCCTCAAACCAAACAAAGCAAAGCTGTCTTACAGATTTATAAAATTTCACGAGTCCACATTCCGAAAGCATTTTTTCAAGGGCACCCCTGTCAAAATCCAATTTCTGCTCCATAAGCTGAAGGTCTATAAAGGGTCTTATGCCGCATCCGCCCGCGACAAAATGATATGACATATGTGCAACGGCATGAAAAAGAATAAATTCGTTTGTAAAATCATACCGACACGAGGCCCCATTTGAAAAAGCAAAATCCCACGGGTGCGAGAGAATCCTGTCAATATTCTCCATATTTTCAAGCAGATTGAAATGAAGCTCAAGATGAACTCCGCTCTCCGAATGAAGTGAATAATCATGGTAGTTTCTTCCGCTGCTCTTATATCCAAACCTTTCGCAAAGAAGCTTCACCGCGCGCTCAATATCGCTTTCACGGGTCAGTATATCTATATCACAGCTTGTACGGAAATAAGGCTCGGGATAAAGCGCGCGAATAAGCGCACCCTTTAAAGGAATAAAAGGGATTTTTTCTTCCTCGAAAAGCTCGTTTATCCTTTGAAGCTCATTTTTCATGCACTGATATCTGTAAACCGAAAGAAGCTGCTGCTGATTGAATTTCGCATTTATATCATCGCTCAAGGAAATACCGTTTTTTATGAGAGCAGCATATATTACAGCCGAAAGATCATGTGCCTTTGAGCTTCTGTACAGAGTGTTCTGCATCGACTCTGTAATATGCTCCTTGACAGTGTCCGAAATCGGCTCGTCAAAGATAATGTCTCTTATAAGTGAAAAGAAAACCTCTACCGAATTCAAAAAACTCCCCTCCTATTCCTTATAATATATTACCACAAAAATGTCCAAATATCAAGGGAAAAGAGATAAAAGGCCCTTATTTTACTTTAATGCATTTTCCATTTTTCTATTTTACTCGGGATGACTACCTGTGGCTGTTTGTCTATTTTTCTACATGAAATAAAAGTAAATTTCACGTCTTTATAAAAATGCTCCCCCCACGGGTCATCCCGAGCCTGTCGAGGGATCTACAAATGGGTTTCACAGATAAACAGGAATTTATCTGCCTTCCCTTGCAGAGAAGGCAAACGTACATCCTCACGCCCCGACAAATTTCTGTTTATCCTTCTCTTTCTTCAATAAGAGCAATAAGCTCCTCGCCGCTGATGCTATCGTCCATATTGAAGCGGCAAAGGAACCTTAGGGTACTCATATCCTCCATTTTCACGGTGTTTATTCCCTTCTCCACCGTAACGCTTATCTCCGCTCCCATTTTTGCAAGCACAGAGTCAGCAAGAGGGGTACATTTTCCGTGGGGATATACGATAACGAAGCAAGAATTTCCTATCTCACTTTCAAGAAGGGATTTCGAGATAAAAAAATCATCCCTTATTGCCCTTATATAGTCCTCCTCACTCTCGTTCTCCTTTTGCAGCATACCCTTTCTATGATCTTCATCAAGCTCATTCTGATGCATATCATAGGTATGCGACTGAAAATCGAAAAGTCGGCTTCCGTATGCCATTTTTGCGGCTTCAAGAGTGAAATGCGGATATATGGAAACACCCGTATCCTTATAGGTATCGCACCCCGCAGTTATTCCCACAACGGAAATAGTTGCCTTATGCCCATATTCATCAAGTATAGGCCCCGCAAGGGTCAGATTTGAAAGATATCCATCATCAAAGGTTATAAGAATTGGCTTTTCGGGAAGCGGTGTGCCCTCCTTGACATAGCTCAAAAGGTCACCGAAAAATATTGATGTGTATCCCGCATCGCAAAGAGATGCCATCTGCTCTCTGAATTTATCAACCGTTATGACAGTGGAGCTTGCTTCCTCAGGATTTTTCGTAAGCGCATGATACATAAGTATCGGTATTTTAAGCTCTGCCCGCGAGTCTTTTTCGATAGTGGGAGACTGTACCCGGGTGAAAGAATCTGTATCTGTAAGGGGCTCGGTCACCGTTTCCGTTACCGTCTCGGTCAATGCCTCCGTTTCGGTAACAAAAGAATCCTCGGTCTGCTCTGTCGTTGTTTCCTCTGTTTGCATAGACGTTTCAGTGGCATTTTCCGTCAGCATTTCCGTTTTTTCGGTGTCGGAGCTCTCCTGTGTGTCACCTTTCTCGGTTATATTCTCCGATGAAAGCTCAGTTGTGTCTTTTTCGGTTATCATAGGCGGAGATTGTTTTGCTTCAGGCTCTTTTCCCATCTCATAAACCGCATAATAACCGCAAAACGCAACACAAGCCACCGCTAATATAAGCAATAATTTTTTCAAGCGTGTTTTTCCTTTTTTAACGGTATTTTTTATAAAAAAGTCTTATAGTTCTCATAGTTTTTCTTTAAAAGATTCGGTGTGTCAAGTCCGTATGGGCAAAGAGCGCGGCATTTTCCGCACTCGATGCAGTTCTCTATCATCTTCATCTTTGCCTGTCCCTCTGCGGTCAGATGCGACGCAGCGGGAGAACGGCGGAGAAGCAAAGACATTCTCGCACAGTTGTTTATTTCTATTCCCACAGGGCAGGGCATACAGTATCCGCATCCTCGACAAAATTCGCCCATAAGCTCCGCCCTATCCTTCTCAATAACAGCCTTTATCTCATCTGTAAGGGTTGGAGCATTTTCGTTATATGAAAGAAATTCATCAAGCTCGCTCTCCTTCTGTATTCCCCAAATGGGGGCAACAGGGTACTGCGCAAGATAAGCATAAGCCGCATCGGAGCGGGTAATAAGTCCCCCCGCAAGAGCCTTCATGCAGATAAATCCGACGTCCTTTTCCTCGCACAGACGGACAAGAGCCTCCTCCTTTTCGCCCGCAAGATAGGAAAAGGGAAACTGGATCGTGTCATAAAGGCCGCTCATCACAGCCTCCTCCGCCACATTTATGCGGTGGTTGGTAAAGCCGATGAAGCGAATAAGTCCCTTTGCCTTGGCCCCCGCCATTGCCTCATAAAGGCCTGTTCCGTCATCGGGTTTTGGGCAGAACGAGGGGTTATGAAATTGATAAATATCAATATAATCGGTCTTCATGAGTCTAAGGCTTGTTTCAAGATCCTTCCAAAATCCCTCAACGCTTACCGACATTGTTTTTGTTGAAATGATTATATTTTCTCTGACGTCCGACAGTGCCTCGCCTATCTTTTCCTCGCTATCGCTATAAACGCGCGCAGTATCAAAATAGTTTATTCCGCACTCATATGCTTTGCGGAGGATCTTTTTTGCATCCTCCATATCTCTTCGCTGAATTGGGAGCGCTCCAAAGCCGTTTTTTGTTACGATAAGACCTGTTCTTCCAAGACGTATTTTCTCCATTTTTATCTCCATATCCTATAAAATTTGTTTGGTAAATTAAGGAAGCACGATTCTTATGCAATTATATCATACAGATCAAAAAATGTCAAGAAAAGACTGAAATCGCGCTTGTTTTCTCTTGTTGAATTGTCAATGATAGGTGACACTTTTTTCAGAAATACTTGTCAAGGTGGAGATTGAAAAGTTTTCGAGAAGCGAAAAAATTTCAATATGAAGATAAAAATCAAATAAAAGCAGATTTTAAATGAATTTGAAAGATATTTTTGTTTCAGACAAAATCTTTTATAATATAAAGCTAAGAGGGACTGCTGCAATGTGTACTGCAACAGCCCCTCTGTGGCGGAGAAGGAGAGATTTTCGCACAAAGCATGGCTTTGCTTGCACTGTTGCAACTAAGATTTTTGCTCATCCTCGCCCTACGGGACTCGGTTGGCAAAAATCAAGTTGCTGCCACTCGAAAAAACTCCCTTTTTCCGCCACCGGCGGCGGTCATTTTTTCTCCCTCTCTCACCGCTACGCGGTTCTCGGTTCGAATCTCTCTCCGCCACGCAAAAAGAGCACCTAAAAGGTGCTCTTTTCGTGGCGGAGAAGGAGCAATACCATTCATGCACACAACAATAATATCGACCTATACATTATTTGTTATCATTGTAACGCATAATTTGCTAAATGTCAAGTTAACAGGGGGAAAATTGGTGCTTTTATATGTTATACCCCTCTTAAATGGCAAATAAGTGTGCGTTACCACCTTGATTTTTGAAAAATTGTGTTTTTATCCCTTGTTTTTTTCGAAAAATGAATAATTTCCCTTATTTCAGGCATAATAATAAGGGAAAGTTCCCTTGAGATGTTGACATTTACCTTAATATGTGCTATAATTTAAGGGAATTGTGTGGAGGTGAGATAATGAGAACCTTTAATTATACGAAAATCAGCGAAAACAAATGGGATTCCGAGCTTCTCTGCTTAATTGCCGCCATATACAAGGAAGCAGGAAAGCAGGAATTATATTTAAAGCAACGACCCGAGGAGCTTGAAAAGCTTGTTGAGATTGCAAAGGTACAAAGCACCGAGGCATCCAATGCCATTGAGGGCATCGTGACCACGAGCACTCGTATCCGTCAGTTGATGGGAGAGAAGACCACACCGAGAAATCGCGACGAGCAGGAGATCGCCGGATACCGCGACGTGCTGAATATCATTCACGAGAGCTTTGATGC
>JAZROG010000061.1:0-3118 GCA_045648605.1 Eubacteriales bacterium
TATACAATATCATCCGGATTTGATATATAGGGCGCAAGATAACCCTTCGTAACCTTTTCGCCATTGACAAAAAGGTCATAAAAGCCAAGACCGCAAATAAGAATTTCTGCCTTATCGGGCTTTGCGGAAAGCTTGAAGCTACGCCTGAAGACCGGCGCATTCACATGATTGAATTCATTGCATATATCTCTTGTTGCACAAACAAAATTTTTAGAAAAATTAAGCATTTTGTCCTCCGACTTTTTTGTTTATTATTTTGTTTATTATACAGTATGGAAATTCTTTGTCAATAGAGACAATTTAAAGCATTTTACTATTTATATAATTTTTTCATCAATTTCATTGATATGGCAGACTATATGCGTATAGCGTCTATTTTGTTTAGATGAATCGGCCAAAAAATATTTTTTCGCCGATTGCTCCATAACGATACGGCGAAAAACAGTTTCCTCTTCCGACCAATCGCTGATCACTTCACTGTCAAAGCCTGCGCTTGAAAAAAACATAGCATCAAAATATAACTTTCTCACCGTGTCAGCAGCAATTGAACCCACATAAGCCATGGATTCGGACAGCAATTCTCCTCCTGTACAAATTGACCGAATATGTGCTTGTGATAGGCGAAATGCCGTATCAACTCCGTTGGTATAAACGGTAATTTTTTTTATCGCTGCAAGATGAGGTATCATGTATTGAACGGTCGTTGAGGCATCAATAAATATTGTGCTCCCAGAGGTTACAAGTACGGCTGCTCTTGCAGCTATTGAGCTTTTTTCCGCTTGATTGCGATGAAGGCGAATGATCTGAGGCGGATTTAAAGCTAATACCGATTCAGCGCCTCCGTGATACCGACGGATCAAGCCTTGGCTCTCAAGCTTTTCAATATCCCGTCGTATGGTTGAACGACTCGCAAAGGTTTTTTCTGCAAGCTCCCCAATACTAATGCTGCCCTTGCTGTTTACAAGGCGCAGAATATCTTGGGTTCGGTTATTTTTTCCCGACATGATTTCTTCTCCAATCTGCTCAAATGAGCACAAAAATGACGCGTTAAGACGCATATAAGTGAATATATGCCGTTTTTTGGTTCAAACATTGATATTTTTATTTATTTATGGTATTATATTAACATAAAATTGACCTTGTGTCAAAATAAAAATTTCAAAGGAGTAATTTTATGTATATTGAAGTAGCCGCTCACCGCGGAAATGTAGCTCACTACCCCGAAAACTCTATGCCTGCCTACCGTTCGGCTTACGAAATCGGCGCAGATATGATAGAGCTTGATCTGCATATGACCAAGGACGGTGAAATCGTACTTATCCATGATGGTGATCTTGCCCGTACTGCGGATGTATCGGGAAAAATCAAGGAATTAACACTGGATGAAATACGACGTGCTGACATTGGTATAAAAAGGGGAGAGGAATTCAAAGGTCTCAGAGTTCCGACGCTCCGTGAATTCTGTGAATTTGTTGCTGCAGAAAATGACACTATGCAGTTTAATTTTGAATTTAAGGATTATTTCCAGGACGATGAGCAGTGGGCAAAGGTATGTGCCGATAAGATCATTGCAACGGTTGATGATTATGGTCTTTGGGAGCGTAGCTTTGTAAACAGCTTTGACGGACGGCTACTGTCCTACATTGATGAAAAATATGACGGACGTTTCCGACTTCACGGCTTTTACCCTTACAGTATTCTGGGGGGCGGAAGACCGAAGAAGCTGTACTGCGCCTGCCTTATGAAATGCAAAAATCCCGACGGAACACCTGCCTTTGAGGGCGAGGTAAATCCCAAGGAGGATTTTGATGCATTGATAAACCAAGGTGTTCACCCGTGGGTTGGTGCGTCTATCCAAAAAATTGAAGATATGGTTTGCGCGGCAAAGCTTGGTGCTGAGCTTATTACCTCCAATGAACCAGCTTTCATGATCGGGGAGCTGGCAAAGGTAGGACTTCGTACAAAGGAGTGAAAAAGCAATGGTGAAAGTATTTGCATTCGATCTTGATGGTACATTGACACAGCACAAAACTCCGCTTGATGACAAAAACCGTACTATACTTGAAAAGCTTGCGGGGCAATACACCTTGATTATGGTAGGTGCAGGCGGTTGTATGCGTATCCATAATCAGCTTGGCGGTTTTCCCATGGACATTATTGGAAATTACGGTATGCAATATGCCAAATACACGGAGGACGGACTCGAATTGGTTCGTGACGATGTTATTCCCTGTGCGGACAAGGCTTCGATTGAAGAAAAATGTAATATCATACGAGAAAAGTACAATTTTACAGAATACGCAGGTGACAATGTAGAATATCATAAGTCGGGCTGCGTGACGCTCCCATTGCTTGGCACAAAAGCTGCCCAGGAAGACAAATTAGCTTTCGATCCGGACAGAAAAAAGCGTCGTGCATTTTACGGTGAGGTATGTGAACTTTTTTCCGACTATAATGTCTTTGTTGGCGGTTCTTCATCCTTTGACATGGCACCTAAACCCTTTAACAAATATTACGCGCTGGATTTGTGGTGTAAAGAAAACGGTTATGAGCACAGTGAGGTCATTTTTGTAGGTGACGACTATGGCATCGGAGGCAATGATGAAAGTGTTTATCTTTCCGATTTTAGGTTTGTCTGCATCGATGATTATACTCGTTTGGATGAAGTGCTATCTTCTTGGCTTTGAGAATGGATATGGTTTGAGCCCTATAACCATGAACAATTGAAAGTTATCAATGACCGCAAATCTGCAGTCAAAGACTGTGAACAGGCAGAGAGTAACTGAGAAGAACAGAGTGACACTGAGAAGAGACTTGCGGAGAGAACTTTCCAGAGCGTGAAGAGAGAAAATTAAAGAGAGAGCTTAACTAACTATAATTACGAAAAAAAACAACAAACCCTAAAAGGCAACTCAGCAAAATGCAGAGTTGCCTTTCATTTTGTTGACAAATAATTTATTTGGAATATTTTGAAAACACATAAGGAAGCTCGGGGCTCTTTCTCGGATGCTCATCACCAAAGCCCTCAAATTCATCCCAGAAGCCCGCCTTCTTCATGCAGGATAAATAGTAATCATAATCGATATCGATGATATTGGTGAAATAATGGTTCTTATAT
>JAZROG010000062.1:0-4857 GCA_045648605.1 Eubacteriales bacterium
ACCGCTTGGCCTCCGACTTGTCCCTCAAAAGACGTGAAATAATCGTGAATTTCAAATGATAAACGGGACGTCGAGGTCGCCGTCCCCTACAGATTTGCGTTTTTCATCTCACCGATAAATTCCTATTTATAGTATCAATGCGAAATGGCTGTCGCTTTGCGACAGCCATTTGTTATTTCATATTTTATTGAAAATTATTAGGATTCTGTGGTGGCTGCTGTGGAGCAGGGGGTGGAGTTTGCTGCATATAAGGATTCTGCTGCTGAGCATAGGGGTTTGGCTGCTGAGGAGCTCTGGGAGGAGCATACTGCGGCTGCTGAGGTGCAGCATAAGGATTCTGCTGCTGATAGGGATTCTGTCCGTAGGGGTTCTGCGGAGCATATGCCGGCTGTGCATAGGGGTTGAAGCCGGACTTGCTTATATTCTCAATTTCAACATAGAATGCCGCCTGAACAAGACCGAAGAAAAGGGGTGTGAATGCTGCAACGCACAAAGCAAGAACAAAGGTAACAATAGCGAACAATATGCCAAGCACGGGGATTGCGCTCAGTAAGCCAAGAACAAAGAATGCAAGCCAGATGAAAACATATGCAAGAAAATCAGCAAGGAACATCTTGCCCTTGAAGCCCTTTGTTCTCTTCTCTGAAACCTTGATAGCTTCCGTGAGAGGAATGTTCTGCTCATGAACGAGTATATAGGGTGTAAGGCGGTAAGCATAGCTCTTAACAATAACAAAAATCCAACCAACCAAGGGAATAAGTCCCCAAAGGAATATCCAAAGAGCCATCCAAGCCATACCGCAAACAAGGCGCTTGATAGTAGCAAAGTCCTTGAAGCAATCAAAGAGCTGAACAACTTTTACATCCTCGCCCTTGTAACCATGGAGATAAACCATAGTCATTGAGGTTGTGATAAGGACATTGAGAGCGAGTGCAATACCGATTGTTGCTCCGAAAAGAAAAGTGAGCACAGATGTGATAACGATGGAGAGAAGTGAAATTCCCCAAAGTTTGAAAGGCTTCTTGGCAAGAACGGCAAGAGCTTTCTTGTAAACTGACATTACCATTGTAATATCCTCCTTATAAAATTGTCTATTTGTAACATACGTTACTGTGATAATTGTAACACATATGTCGAATTTTGTCAATATTTTTTAGAAAATATTGTTCTTTTTTATTCAAAATTTGGTGAGTTTATACGAAAAGGGGATGACTTTTATCAAGTCATCCCCATATGGAATTTTAAAAATTATTCTTCGTCGCCCTTATAAGCGTCGATGATCTTCTGTGCGTTAGCCGCGGGCATTTCCTCATAGCGGAGAGGATTGAATGTAAATTTACCTCTACCCTGAGTCATTGCTCTGAGAGAAATTGTATAATCCATCATTTCAGCTCTCGGAACTTCGGCGTCAATAACGGTATAAGCCTTCTTTTCGGCAGCCTCCATACCCATAACGCGTCCGCGTCTCTTGTTAAGATCGCCCATAATATCACCAACAACAGAATCGGGGATGGTTACCTTCAGTGCGCCAACAGGCTCGAGAAGAACGGGCTTCGCCTGCTTCATACACTCCTTGAATGCTATGCCTGCAGCAAGCTTAAAGGACATTTCAGAGCTATCAACATCGTGGTAAGAGCCATCGAAAAGGTCTGCCTTGATATTAACAACCGGATATCCCGCAACACCCTTCAGCATTGCCTCCTGAAGTCCCTTTTCAACTGCGGGATGGAAGTTCTTCGGAACGCTACCGCCAACTGTGGACTCTGTAAATACCAGGCCGTCTCCACCGTCGCCGGGAGGGAAGCGGATCTTAACATGACCGTACTGACCGTGACCGCCTGTCTGCTTCTTATATTTACCCTCAACCTCAACGCTCTTTGTAATAGTCTCGCGGTAAGGAATTATAGGTGTATCAAGCTTAACCGATGTACCAAAGCGGCTCTTGAGCTTTGCAACGATAACATCAAGGTGGATATCGCCCATACCGTAGATAAGCATCTGCTTTGTTTCGGCATTGTTCTCAAATTTAACTGTAAGATCTTCTTCAAGGAGCTTTGTGATTCCCTGTGAGATCTTATCCTCATCACCCTTTGCCTGAGGAGCAAGTGCCATGCACATATTAGGCTCGGGATAATTAACGGGAGCAAACTTGATCTCGCCCGCATTTGTAAGAGTATCGCAGCTGCCTGTTGCGCTGAGCTTTGCAAGCATACCGATATCACCGCAAGCAAGCTCTGCCACCTCTGTCTGCTTCTTTCCTCTGAGAGTATAGATCTTTGCTATCTTCTCGGAAGCGCCTGAAGTTGTGTTTTTAAGGGTCATATCCTTCTTAAGAGCACCGTTCATAACCTTGAAGAAGGACATCTTACCAACGAACGGGTCAACCACAGTCTTGAATACAAAGATAGCTGTAGGACCTTCGGGGTCGATATCGAAGGGAGCAAATCCGTCCTCTGTGACAATCTTTTCTGTCTTCTTTGCTGTGTGACGGGGGAAGGAATGGTCGATAGCGTCAAGAAGCGCACGAACGCCCCACATTTTTGTGGAGGAGCCGCAGTAAACGGGAACGATCGAACCATTTATAATACCTGTATGAAGCGCCTCTGCAGCCTCATCATGAGTAATTTCTTCACCATTGAAATATTTATCAAGAAGCTCGTCGCTTGTCTGAGCAATCGCCTCGTTGAAAGCATCCTTATACTGAGCTGCAAGTGTTGCAAAGTCAACATTCATGGGAACTTCCTTGCGGGAGCCATCGGGACCGTATTCATAAGCCTTCATATCCATAAGGTCAACCATGACTACATTGCTTCCCGAACGAACAGGAATAAATACAGGGCAAAGAGCATTACCGAACTTTGCGTGAAGACCCTTGAAAACGCGATCAAAGTCAGCCTCGGGGTCATCGCACTTGTTGATAAAGAATGCCTTGGGAATGTCGATAGCATAGTCCCAAGCAAGCTCTGTGCCAACCTCGACACCTGCCTTACCGTCGAGAACGATGATAGCGCTGTCAGCAACTCTGACGCCCTGCATCTCCTCACCGACAAAGCCCAGATATCCGGGGGTATCGAGAATATTTATTTTTGCATTGCCCCAAACCAGATCTGCGACGGTTGCGCTGATGGAATAGCCTCTCTTTATTTCTTCTGCATCATAATCGGATGTGGTATTTCCATCGGGAGTTTTGCCGAGACGGTCGATACATTTAGCTATGTAAAGCATTGCCTCCGTCAGGGAAGTTTTACCCGAACCACCGTGTCCGAGAAGTGCAACGTTTCTAATTTGTTTTGTTTCAAATACTGCCATTTGGTTTTTACCGTTGTAATTCGCGAGCGAAAAACAATCCTTTCTGTATGAGTTTTACCATGGTTTTTTACCACCATGATATTATTATACAGTATTTTTTTCCATATTGCAAGAGGAAATTTTGTCTTTTTCGCTTGCAAAATGTAGAAATCTCGCAGTGAAATTTGTTTGTTTTGCACAAATATCGAATTGGCGGCAGATCAGCTTCATTTTTGGAGCTATATTTTTATTCACAAAAAACAAAATTCGACATAAAATAAAAATAGGCGCAGAAATATGACAAATCTGCGCGGAAAAGGAGTTTTACCGATGCAACAAGAAAGAAATTACAGATATGCTCCAACATTTGGCGGCGACAGACGCGCCATGCCTGTGATGGAGCAGCAGCCGTCCTGCGGAAGCTGCTGTGAAAACGGTGGCGGCACGGAAAACGGAGGTTCGGGATGCGAGGGCAAAAGGGAAGAGATGGTGCTTGCCATGGCTTATGTTTTGAGTCAGCCCTTTGAAAAGCTTTATGCTCCCGCGGATGCCATGAAAAAGGGGACGCTTTTTATGAAGCTTGATCTTCCCTACGGAGGCAGAGCATGGTAAGAAATGACAATATGAATTCAAGAAACAGAAATGCCGCGTTTGAGGAAATAAACAGAATAAGCTTTGTCATCGACGAGCTTCGTCTCTATCTTGACACTCATCCGAGATGCACAGAGGCTCTTGTTATGATAAGAGAATATATAAGAAAGAGACATGACCTTTTGAAGGAGTTTACCGTAAAATACGGTTCGATTGAAGCATACGCCATCTGCGATAGAGATGAATGGCTTTGGAACGCAGGTTATATGCCTTGGGAAAACGGTGAAGGAGGATTTTGCTGATGTGGGAATATGAGAAGAGATTACAGTATCCTGTAAAGATAAAAAATCCGGATACGAGAGCGGCGAAGGTCATTCTTTCGCAGTACGGTGGACCCGACGGTGAGCTTGGAGCCTCGCTCCGCTATCTTTCCCAGCGCTTTGCAATGCCCGATCCGAGAGTTGCGGGACTTCTTACCGATATAGGTATATCTGTTATATGTTGTGCATCTTTGCCGTCTGTACTTATTTGAATATCATTTTTGTGAATAGATATTGAAAAAAATAATGCTTTGTGATATAATGAAAATAGCTTTTACAGCCAAAATCAAATTCTGATTCTTGGAGGTCGGCATAATGGCAAAATCAAAAAGAAGATTTGATATATTCAAAGGCTCATATCTTCAAGTGGCAGGCATTCCGATATTGATCCTGATTGCGTTATTGCTTTTGTGGTTTAATAAATCCAATAGTAACCAAGCAATCGGAGCTACAGCTGCCAAGGTTCGTTTTGAAGGCGAATACAGTATTGACGGCGGTGCGTGGCAGCCGATTACCGAGGGGCAGCACATCTCCTCTACCAAGGACGACGTTATCCTGAAAGGTAATTTTCATCTGTATTCTCCCGACGGTGATTATATAGGTATTTATAAAGGAACTAACCATATATCATTTTATACCGATCACATCTGCCTGTCAT
>JAZROG010000063.1:0-46027 GCA_045648605.1 Eubacteriales bacterium
GGCTGACCAAAGAGACCCTTAACTGCAGGGAACGGAGGACGGGGACGAGGCTCGCCACGGTTACCCTCGATAGAAGTCATAAGCGCAGTTTCCTCACCGCAGACGAACGCACCTGCGCCGAGACGAATGCTCATATCGAAATTAAAGCCTGTGCCAAAGATATCCTTACCGAGAAGTCCCACTTCTCTTGCCTGCTCAATAGCGATGGAGAGACGGTTAACAGCGATAGGATACTCTGCACGAACATAAACATAACCCTCGTCAGCACCGATAGCATAAGCTGCGATAGCCATAGCCTCGATAAGAGCATGGGGGTCACCCTCAAGGATAGAACGGTCCATGAATGCACCCGGGTCACCCTCGTCTGCATTACAAGCAACGTACTTCTTAACCTGTCCGCGGTTATTCGAAGCGAACTTCCACTTAAGACCTGTGGGGAATCCACCGCCTCCACGACCACGGAGACCGGAATCGAGGATAGTCTGGATAACATCATCGGGGGTCATTGTTGTAAGAACCTTCTGGAGTGCAAAATAACCGTCCATTGCGATATACTCCTCGATATTCTCGGGGTTGATAACGCCGCAGTTACGGAGAGCAACTCTCTTCTGCTTCTTATAGAACATTGTTTCGCTAAGAGAAGCTGCTTCAGCCTCATCCTCGCCCTTTGCATCGCCTGTGTCATTATAAACAAGACGCTCAACGATACGGCCCTTCATAAGGTGCTCGTCAACGATCTCGGTAATATCATCCTCGGTAACTCTGCTATAGAATGTTCCTTCGGGATAAATGATCATGATCGGACCGAGAGCACAAAGTCCGAAACAACCGGTCATAACGATTTTTATCTCGTCTTCAAGACCTTTAGCTTTAAGTTCATCTGCGAGCTTGTCATGAAGCTTCATACTTCCGGAAGAAGTACAGCCTGTACCGCCGCAAATAAGTACATGTGAACGAATCATATGTGTTTTTTCCTCCTAATTACTTCTTAAGCGCACCAATTGTGTACTCGGTAACGACCTTGCCGCCCTTAATGTGCTTTTCAACAACTTCCTTTGCACGTTCTGCGGTCATTTTTACATAAGTAACCTTTTCAGCGTCCTTTGTGTAAACCTCAACAACAGGCTCATACTGGCAAATGCCGATGCATCCTGTCTGGGTTACCATAACGCTGTCGCCGAGTCCTGCCTCATTTACTGCTTCAACAAAAGCGCCGAGAACGGGACGTGCGCCTGCTGCAATACCGCAGGTAGCCATTCCAACTACGATACGGGTTTCGCCGCTGGAAGTACGCAGAGCAACCTTGTCCTGCATTTTAGCCTTTATGGCCATAAGTTCTTCAAGTGACTTCATGGTAAAATTCCTTTCGTTTTATATAAAAATTTTTTTAAA
The DNA here is from genome assembly GCA_045648605.1 of Eubacteriales bacterium. Lineage (GTDB taxonomy): Bacteria > Bacillota > Clostridia > Oscillospirales > CAG-272 > SIG710. Next base: position 1,393 of record JAZROG010000063.1, read on the forward strand.
CAAAACCGATCTCCTCATACTGCTCACGAAGGTTTTCACCAATCCATGAGAGTATTTCGGGTTCATTCAGCGGTATTTCTCCGAGAACCGACTTTATTTCGGCACAGGAGAGCAAGACCTCGCCCCGCTCTGTTTTATGCTTATAGATAAAGCTTATTTCGGGTGAACCTTGAATGAGAGTAATTACTGTTTCGACCATATCTCCAAGAGGGATAAAATCAATATGATTTTTTCCGAATCTTGCCATGGTCACGGTGCCGTGGTCAGCACTTGCCGATTCATGCACCGAATTTATTTTAACATAACCGCCCGTCATTTCTGCGAGCATCTTTAAAAACGGTATTCCAAGACCGACCTTTCTTGTTTTGCGAGTGGTAAAGAAGGGATTTTCAAGCCTTTCAAGCTGTTCCTTTGTCATACCGCAACCGTTATCGCGCACGGTAAAGTCGATCCACTCACCATGCTCGAAAAGCTCAACAGATATTTCTGTTGCACCCGCTCTTACGGAATTCATAGTGATATCAAGAACATAAAGTGAAAGCTCATCCATTTTTTACACCGCCCTTTCCGAGAAGATAGTCTATAAGGGCATTTCTGACCTTTTCTGAGGAATAAGGCTCATCCTGAAGTTCTATCTCAAAGCCCTCCTCCGAAATATCGGTAAGATAATGGGCATCGGAAGAAGCAACATGAACAAGACCTCTTTCCTTTATAATCGGAAAACTGGCAAGAGAAGACCCAAGAGAGCCGATATCATTAAGCTCAAAGGCTGTAAAAGCCGGCTCGGGAGGAAAATCACCGAGCATCGAAATAATTCCGTTTGAGCTTCGGTCAATGTGAGCAGGATAGCAAACGCCACCGCGTCTTGTAACCTCCTCATGCGCCTCGTCAAGTGACATATTCACTGCATTTATCAGCAAAAATTCTTCTTCGCCGCATATCTCATCATTTTCATCCATGATGATCTGATTTCCGAAAATATCCGGTTCGTTCTTTATCCGCATCCTTCTGCTTTCAATAAATTCACCGAACTCCATTGCACTCTGAAGGTCCCTGAAAAGGCAAACTGCGTGGACATCCTCGCTTGTTGTAAGCTCAACTCCCGCAACGGGAATGATCCCGTATGCCTTTGCCGCCTTAAAGAAGGCGGGACAGTTCCTTGTGCTGTTATGGTCGGTAAGAGCAACGATCTGAAGCCCGTTCAAGGTTGCCATTCCGGCAATATTAGCGGGTGTCATATCATCATCGCCGCAAGGTGAAAGACAAGAATGGATATGCAGATCGCACCTAAAGCGGCTCATGCCGCACAGGCCTTATGCAATCTCACACATATCTCGAAGGCCGAGAGCGGTGAGCGCAAAACCGTTATACCGTTTTCATTTGCGCCTTTAAGCGCATCCTCCTGAAGAGTAACATCTTCAGCGAGTATCACTGCCGCAGGCTCGGTAAGGGTTGCAACCGCCGCCACATTCACATTTGACATGATTGTGACCCACAGGTTTCCGCATTCCACATGACTCATAGCTCTGCTGAGAAGATCTCCCACATAGACACCGCAAAATTCCTTTGAAGCATCTCCGCAGACGACTTCGGCATCTATATTTTTACAAATATCATTTACCGTCATCATTTTTCTCCTCATTTTCAATATCTCGGCAGCTCGGGATATCGGTCTCGGAATAGAAAAGCTCCTTCCCTATTCCCTTTTCCCTTAAAATGCGTTTAAGGATGACCGTACATTCATCTGCGCAGGTCTCGTTTTTGACTATGTCCTCGGCAAACGCCATACAGGTTGGCGCACCGCATGAGCCACAATCAAGCCCCGGCAGCTTTTTGGTAATTTCTTCAATATCGCGCATCATGCGCATTGCCGTCTTTCGGTCGGACGAAAGAGCGCTGTAAGGATTGTATTCCACCTGTTTCTCTTGGAAATAAATATCGGGGATCCAATCGCTTGCAGGTCTGTTTGGCGAAACGGGCAAATATCTTCTAAGCGATTTAAGTCTCGCCTGAGCGATATATGGGTTTGCAACCGTCATGGCACCGCCAACGCATCCACCGTTGCAGGCATTAAGCTCAACGAAATCAAGATTATGTATATCAGTGCTGTCGATCCTATCGAGAACTCTGATACAATTTTCAATACCGTCTGCCGCGAGATAGCGGTCATTGAGTATTGCTGTGGATTCACCGCCGGTGGATGCCCAACCGATACCGATAACTCCCGCCTCGGTATTCTCAAGCGGTTCTTCCTTTTCTCTTTTCATAACATCGAGCAAGGCGAAATATACATCTCGCATCGAAATCGCTGCAGAGACATAATTTCTTTCTCCCGCAAAGTTGTTCTTAATATAACTGACCTTAGCGGGACACGGTGAAATAAATATTATTCCGATATCCTTTGCGTCAAGCTCTGGATGCTCACGCATAGCCTTTTCCTTTGCCAGCATTGCGGCAATATCGATAGGTGGAAGGATCGGCATTATATTTTCGCACAGATAAGGATAATTCATACTGATTATCCTCGTAATTGCGGGACAGGCAGAGCTGATCACCGGCTTTTTGATGTCTTCACGATTTATATACTTGCGAGTATATGCGCTCACAAGCTCCGCAGCGCAAGCCACCTCAAAAACATCGTCAAAACCAATATCATGAAGACCCTTGATTATATATCCGATGTTATCAAGATTATTAAACTGTCCATAAAAGGACGGTGCAGGAAGCGCAACGGTATATTTGTAATCATTCAGAACGGAAAGAGAGTCATGGGTGGCTTTTTTTGCCTTTGAGGAGCAAACCCTTATGCATTCGCCACAATCAATACATCTAACGGGATTGATTACTGCGTGCCCGTCGTGGATACGGATAGCTTCGGTCGGGCAACGCTTAAGACAAGCGGTGCAGCCCTTACATTTTTCGATATCAAGTGATACCGAGTGCTTGTAAACCGACATCATATGTACCTCGATAACTTCATTTTGCGGCTTGGGATCAAAGCTTTACCTTCATGGTAACCGTCGTTCCCTCACCGATAACGGTATCGACATTCAAATAGTCCGTGTATTTTTTCATATTCGGGAAGCCCATTCCCGCTCCAAATCCGAGATTCCGGATATTATCGTGAGCAGTTGAAAATCCCGCCTGCATCGCAAGCTCAACATCGGGTATTCCCGGGCCCTTGTCGCTGAGAATTATCGTTATCTCCTCGTCAGACACCTCAACATCTGCTGTGCCGCCGCAAGCATGGATAACCATATTTATCTCACCTTCATACATCGCAATTGAAACCTTGCGAATGACCTCCGGGTCATAGGAAAGCTGTCTCAGCTTCTTTTTGACCACCACCGATGCCGCTCCGGCACTTGAAAAATCCGAACCGTCGATATCAAAATGGAATTTCAAAGCCTCAGACATATTAGTCCTCGACATTTCTTGAAAGACCTGCCATATAGAGGATTCCGCTTGCCTCAAAGGCACGCTTGGCGGTACACATAACGGCAATTCCGCTCTCCTCCGCAAGCTCGATCATTTCGTCTGTTGGCATTTTGCTTCTTGCAAAAACTATGCAGACCATATCCATCATATTTGCAGTACGGATGACCTGAGGATTAACAAGACCCGTGATAAGAACGCCCTGATCCTTAACATATGCAAGGACATCGCTCATCATGTCGCTGCAGCAAGCCGAAGCAACCTCATGGTCGAGCATATTCTCCCCTGTCATAACCTTTGCATTGAGAAGATCTCTGATCTCACTGATTTTCATATCTTTTCTCCGATACGTTTGCGGCAAGGCCGCAGAATAAAATCAAATGGGTAATTACAGAATCAATTAGCGATACTTTGCAAGGATAGAAGGAACATCATCCTTTGTAAGTCTTCCGTAAACCTCACCATTGATGGTAAGAACGGGAGCAAGACCGCAAGCACCGATGCAACGAGTTGCCTCAATTGAGAACTTTCCGTCGGCAGAAGTTTCGCCGGATGCCATACCAAGCTCCTGGCAGATCTCATCAAGGATATCGCCCGAGCCCTTAACATAGCAAGCAGTTCCAAGACAAACAGCGATAGCTACTTCACCATCGGGATTGAGCTTGAACTGTGCATAGAAAGATACGATGCCATAGATTTCCTCAAGGGAAACACCTGTCTTCTCTGCGATTATCTTCTGAACCTCAATGGGAAGATAACCATAGATGCCCTGTGCCTCCTGAAGGATCGGCATCATTGCACCCTGTGTGCCGTTATACTTTTCGATAACAGCGAGCAGCTTTTCTTCCTGCTCTGCGGTGCCGTGAAATTCGACCGTGGTCAATTTCTTTTTCATTTGTTGATACCTCCGTTTGTTAAAAAAATAACAAGATGTTTTAAACTGTACGGTGCGCCGAAACGCACCGAAACACAGTGATGGTTACATTATACTACATATTTCTAAAAAAGTCTATATATTTTGAGAAAATAACAAAAAGTTTACAATTTGTAAGTAAAAAAATAACACAGCGAAAAAAGAAGACGGACTTACGTTTATCCACTGAAACTCATAATAAAAACAAGGGGCAGTTCAAAAACCGCCCCTTTTCTATTATTCAAGAATATAAACTCTCATATTTCTTCTTCCGAACTGAAGAAGCTCAGCTCTCGTGCCTTCCATACAAACATCAACACGATTGCCCTTGAAGTTTCCGCAATCCTCGGCAGAACGGTAACCGATCTCTCCCCACTTTCCCGTAATGAACATCTTCGTTCCGTAAGGGATAACCTTTGGGTCAACAGCAACGACCTCTTCATTCGCCACATGACCTGTGGCAGTAATTCCGCCTGTGTGATACGCGGTTGCGATAACATCTATGTAGTAGGAATAGTTATAAACAGTTCCGTCATTTGATTTCACAGTACCTCCAACGCCCTTGTAATATATGGCATCAACAGGCTCGATTACAGTCTCCTCGGAAATGACCTCGGTAGAAACAACAGCACCGTCAACCATTGTTACCTTCTTCGAGATAGACTTGATTCCATTCCTGCCTTTCTCCACAAGAGAAGTTGTTCCCTTTTTTATCGTCCGGGAATCCTTATAAACAGTTCCATGAGGAAGCTCTGTCTCCTCTGTGTAAGTTTCTGTCGTAACAACGCTGACAGAAAGTGTCATTCCGTCGCTTATCATCTCATCCACTGAATGACTGAGTATATCATCCTCACGAACCTCAACATCAAGCTTTGCAAGAAGCTCTCCTACCGTCATTATGGGCGAATTGCATTTAACATATTCCTTGCCACCGTACATCACGGTAACAACAGCGCGCTCCTGCCTCGCAGGCTCCTCGATCACGCTATAAGCAACATCCGCAAAGGTTTCCTCAACCTCGGGAGCCTCCGCTATCTCTGCCGCGGCAACACAAATTATCGAAAAAACAAGAAGAAGAGCGGTAACAGCTATCGGTACGATTCTATGCTGAACAGCATCTTTATTTTCCGAGATCGATGAATGACGAATAGTCATGATCTTGCGCATAAAATTATTTCCGCTCCTTTCAAACCGAATTTTTGAGGCTCTCTCAAAAGCCTGCAAGATTATAACACAAGAAAATCGGTTTGTAAACCCTTTTTTTAAATTTTTGTTTATTTTTACCAAAAAAAGCAAGGTTTTTAACATCATAAGCAGATTCTTTCTGCGCATTTCATATAAAAACTGACAAAATCTGGAAACTCCAAAGTAACATCAGATGATTTTTTTGATATCCTCGTCTCTACCCATAACCATCAGATGCTCATCTTCCTTTATAACATAGTCTGGAGAAACAGTAGCCCTGAAAATTCCGTCTGTTTTTTTGTATCCCAAAACATTCAGATTGTATATAACTCTGAAATTTATGCTCTTTATACTCTTCCCTATCCAAGCCTTGCGAGGTGTTATCTCATAGACAGCATATTCATCCGTAAGCTTGATATAATCAAAGATCTGATCAGAGCTTTCGCTTATGGCAAGACGCCTTGTAACATCGCGCTCGGGATAGATTATAAAATCCGCACCGACCTTGCGAAGAAATTTATCCTGAATATCGTCGGTAGCAGAGGAATAAATCCTTTTTGCCCCAAGCTCACGAAGGCGGCTCGTCACCTCAAGGCTTGAACGCAGATCACCGCCAACGCAGACGAAACACGCGTCAAAATCAGAAACGCTGAGACTTTCAAGCACTCCGGGCACGGTACAATCCGCAACCTTTGCGCTTGTGGCATATTTTAGCATCTCCTCAACAGCCTCGGGAGATTTGTCAAGGATAAGTGTTTCGCATTTTCTGTCAAGAAGCTCCATGCAAAGATGCTTTCCAACAGTTCCAAGTCCTATTATCAAAAACTGTTTCATTTATATTCTCCTTAACCTATAATTATGTCCTCGGCAGGGGCACTTATATTTGGCGGTGCTTTTTTCTGCATCATCGCCGCCGCAAATGAAATGCTTCCGACTCTTCCGAGATACATGAGAATTATTATTACATATTTTGAAGGGATGCAAAGCTCTCTTGTTATTCCCGTACTCATTCCCACGGTTCCTATGGCAGAAAAAGTCTCAAAAAGCACATCTGCCATATCAAATGGCTGAAGCGCCATTATGACAGCAGCACCTATGAGTGCAAGAGAAAAATTCGTAAATGCAACCGTAACTGCCTTTTTCACCGCACCATCGCTTATTCTTCTGCCAAGCACCGATGGATAGGGACGTCCCCTCATGCTTGACAAGGCATGGATCAAAAGCACCGCAAAGGTGGTGGTTTTAATACCGCCGGCAGTTGAACCGGAGCTTCCGCCTATCAAAAACAAGAAAACATTAAGAAGCTTTCCTGCACCCGAAAATGCGGCAGTATCCGTCACATTCATTCCGGCAGTTCTTGCGCTGACAGAAGCGAAAAATGAAGCAAGGATCTGCTCTCCGAGAGAAAGCTGCTTATTCGATGCGTTGCTTTCAAATATAAACATAAGAAGCGCTCCGCCAAGGATAAGTACGGCAGTGGTACAGAGCACAAGCCTTGTATGAAAGCTGTATTTTTTAAATCGAAGACCGTTTTTCAAAATATCATCCCAAACAAGGAAACCGATACCGCCTATTATCACCAAAAGCATAACAGTAACGGTTACGGTTATATCATCGGAATAATGCATAAGAGAGGAATAAGGCTCTATCTGCCCCATAAGGTCAAACCCCGCATTGCAAAAAGCGGATATTGAATGAAAAATACCAAACCATATTGCCCTTCCCAAAGGGAAATCAAAGGCAAATCTTACCGAAAGTATCAGCGCGCCAATACTCTCGATGATAAGAGTTCCCAGGAGTATCTTTTTGGTAAGACGCAAAATGCCGCCGATATTAGATGAATTGATGCTTTCGATCATCAGCTCGCGGCTCCTTATTCCGATCCTCTTCTTCATTGCCATCATAAAGAGAGTTGCAACGGTAACAAATCCAAGACCGCCTATCTGAATAAGGATAATGATAATAACCTGCCCGAAAAATGACCAATATGTTCCCGTGTCCACCTGAACGAGTCCCGTAACACAGGAGGCGGAGGTAGCGGTGAAAAACGCATCCAAAAATGAAGCCGCCTCACCGTCCGCACTCGAAAAAGGAAGCATCAAAAGCAATGTTCCAAGGACTATCATTATGGCATACCCAAGGGCAATGACCTGAACATAAGAAAGCCTGCTTTTCATTTTAATCTCCAAATAAAATATTGAAATAATCGAGAGATATAACGCTCTTTGAATAATTTATCTTGTTTCCGACGATGCCCTTTATCCGCTTGACATAAGCATCGTCAACCATAGCTCCGTCCTTCGGAGTAAATGTGCCTGTTCTCGCATCATATGTTCCCTTATCGGTAAGCCAAGAATAATTTGTCCAAAGAACAAGCGGCTCCGCCTCTGAGAAAACATCCCTGCCCACAAGAAGTCTTGAATCGTATTCTATTCCGAAAAGATTGAGAAGCGTCGGGAGGATATCAAGACTATATACGGGAGTGTCAATTACCACCTTTTCTTCTCTGTCCTCAAGGCATCCGCTCCACATAATGAGCGCAGAATGGTCGCGCAGGAAGATATTACCCGCAGGATCATAGCCATAAAGCTCACCAAGATAATCCTTATCATTACCCCATGATTCACCCTTTTCAAGTCCGTAAGGGTAATGGTCGGTGGAAATGACTATAACCGTATCATCTGCCATTCCCTTTTCCTCAAGCTGTGAAACAATATACGAAAGTCCCTTTTCAAGCTCATAATTTGCCGCATAGTATGCCTTTATAGTCTCGGAAGCATCCATATTTTCAAAGGTCTCGCGGTTTCTCTTTGACATACTGTTGCCCGTCCAGCTGTAGAGACAGTGACCGCTGACAGTCATATAATAAATATTGAAGGGTTCTTCGCTGCAATATTTATCGAAGGTAAATTTCATCATTTCCTCGTCACTTGCGGGCCAACGACTCTGAACGCCCTCCTCCATTCCGTTACCCATGCCGATAAATTCGGAATAACCGAAATTGGTATGAGTAAGATGACGACTGTAATAGGTATTGGAATTATTATGATAAGCGTAGGAATTATATCCCTCTCTCGTAAGAGCATTTCCGATGGTGTAATAAAGATTAAGACCAACGGTATTCTTCATACTCTTAACGCCCGCCATAGGGACAAGTCCCATAAGCACCGAGTATTCCCCCGTAGAAGTGCTTCCGCCCCAAGCAGGCTGATAATAGTCGGTGAAATTTATGCCATTCGTGTAAAGACGGTAAAGCGTGGGGGTCATAACAGGGTCGATTATCTCCTTTGAGAATGCCTCTGCGGTTATGAGAATGAGATTTTTACCCTTAAAAAGGCCGGTAAATTCATTTTGAGATGTGGGAGACTGACTTGCTATATAAGAATGAAGCTTTGCAACGTCTGACTTCTTTTCGCCCTCCGCAAGAGCTGCAAAATCAATATCCACCTCATTTTTTCCGTAAACAACGGGCGGTGCGGGCGGGTCTATCTCTTCGGTATCGGTACCGAGAGTATCCGGTGCATCGGTATCCTGCGTGTTCTCTGTTTCAATGGGGTCAACGGGAGCAAATTCAAAATCAGAATCACTTCCGCCGCCAATAGAATTCAGCAGATCAAGTCCCATGGCATTTGTAAGACCAAAGGTGTGAACAGCATCGTCAAAATTATACTGCTTCGACAGTTTTGCTCTGTCAACGGGCGCAAGTGCAATAATTCCAAGGCACAAAAGCTGTGCTACAAGTGCAGCTCCCATCCTCATAAGAGGAATTCGCGAATCGCGGTTGCCCGAAAGATTTCTGAAAAACAGACAAAACAACACAAGAGGAACATAATAAAGTATAATGACCCAAATGCCCTTTAGCATTATGGTCAAAGCAATAGAGGTGAAGCCTGTTGCAACATCCCCCGTACCGCTTATGATGGATTCCAGATTCATACAGGTCATAAAGGATTTGAAAACAAAATATTCAACGCAGAAAAGCACAGGAGTTATGGAGAGAACGACTATTCCCGTTATTTTTCTTGCCTTCGGTTTTTTCACAAGCTCAATCGCAGCACCGAGAATAGTACCGAAGGCACCACCGGTAAGTATAAGATAAAGCCATGTAAGTCCGCTATAGCTGACGCCCATAATGGCATACATAAGCATCTCAAAAAATATATAAGTCAACGCCAAAAAAGCCCAAAGCGGGAAACGGTATCTTACCGCAGGCCGTCTTGGCATTCCATTGTTATTTACCATGGGTCTTGATTGATTATTCATTTCTTTTCCCTTTTTCAATAGATTTTTACATATTAAAGTATATCACGATATGTGGAATTTTGCATTTCCTTTTTATTACGATTTTGTTAATATGAATTTTTATATTTTGCCGAATAGGCACTCGGAGCCTCGCCCATCTCGCGCTTAAAAACTCTGCTGAAGGGATATATCCCGGAATATCCGACAGCATATGCGGTCTCACTCACCGACATCAATGGTAATTTCAGATATTCCTTCGCCTTTTCCATTCTCATTTTCCGCAGATACGCCATCGGTGACATTCCCGTTTCACGGAAAAACAGTTTTCTGAAATACACCGTACTAATATTAAGCCTTTGAGCGATGGCATCGTTGGATAGCTCGGGATCCGAAAGCTCCGAGCGCATTATATCTATGGCTGCCCTGCTGTATTCCCCATGCTCCGAGGAAACAGATTCCTTATCAAGTGAGGTCAGAATGTCATAGAGTGCCGCAAGACAGGCATGATGTGAATGAGCACCGTTTTCTTCATAAAACATCCTACGCAGATTTTCAAGCTTTTCTTCATAAAGAGCCACATCCGAAATAGGAAAAACCAAAAATTCACCTATGTCAAAATTACATTCAAAATTTAACTGGAGACAAATTCCGTTCTCTGTAGGCTCATAAAAATAATCTGCGCACGGAAGATATACCAAGTGTTCCCTGTCCAGAACATATTCTTCCCCATTCATACTATATAAAACACTTCCGCTTTTTGCAAAAATAAGTCCCGAGAAGCGGCGGTTCACCTTACCTCCGTCCCCGATCGCAACATCTATATTGAACATACTGTGAATCTTGCTTACAACGATTTCATTCCATTCCACGGTATCCCTCCTCTCTTACATCTAATAATATAATACATTTTTCTCCATCTGTCAAGAGCTTTTCTGACAAATAAGCACTGCTTTTAATAGTTATTTTGTATCACTGCAGTTAAATTTAATATCAAAATAGGCATTGAAAGAAAAAGCATACCGTGGTAAAATATAAAAAAACGAAAGGATTATAGATAAAATGTCAAGATTTGTTCTCGGAAAAACCAAGCGTCATATACCGCTTGTGGTTTCGATAGGAAACAAAAATGTATATGACAACGTAAGAACTATAAGAAACGCTCTCTATGACGGAGCTGACGGATTTCTCATACATACTGAATATCTGGAGGGAGAGCAAAGAAGCGACGAGAACCTGAAAAAAAACATTTGAAGCAACAGAGTACAGACCCATCCTCGTTCTCGCATACAGAGGCCGCAAGGATGAAACGGATGAAGACAGAGCCGCATTTCTTCTTCACTGCCTTGATCTGGGAGCCGACAGCGTTGATCTCATCTCCGACCTCTATGATCCCTCCCCCGATCAGTACACCACAAATCCCGAGGCTATAAGGAAGCAGGAGGAATTTATAAAGCAGTTGCACGAAAAGGGCGGAACTGTTATGATGTCCACCCACACAGACGGAATGCTGACTCTTGAAAGAACACTCGAAATTGCCCTTGAGCATCAGAGAAGAGGCGCAGGCTCGGGAATGGGACTTTTGTCCGCGCAAAAATTTGCAGAAAGCGGTGCAAGCGTCGCAATGCTCGATATAAACGAAGAAGCGATTAAAACAAAAGCAGAAAAGCTTACAAAAGAGGGATATTCGGTGCTTCCCATCAAGTGTAACGTCAGAGAATTTGACGAAATCAAGGCGGCGGTAGAGCTTACAAAAAAGACTTTTGGAAGAATTGACTATACCCTCAGCTTTGCAGGCGGCTATGCCGGAAGAATACTGAACGACTCGAATAATCTTGAAGAGGTCAGACCCGAAACCATAGAATGGAGCCTTGATGTAAACCTCCGTGCGCCAATTTATATGGCAATGTCCGCCTTTGAATATCTTAAAGAAAACGGCGGTGTTGTTATCCACCTTGGTTCAATCACGGGACACGACGGCAACGCCCCCGCATACAGCCCCGCAAAATACGGACTTGTTGCATTTACAAAAAAGGTTGCAATTCAGGCGCACCTTATGGCATCCGTTCCGTGTGCGTTTCACCGGGGCCCGTGCTCACAAGAGAGGCTATGGCAAATATGAAAACCCTCATGGGATATGCCGCAGAGCCTATTGAGCTTGTAAGAGTTATTATGTTCCTCTGCTCGGATAACGCACGCTCCATCACAGGCTGCGAATATCTGGTGGACGGCTGAAGAAACGTTATGCATAACAAATAAAAATCACTCAAAAGAAGGGCTGAACGGTCTTGTTAAAAACACCGTTCAGCCCTTAAATTAATTTAAACGAAACACCGAATTGAAGTCAGAAATGCCCTCATCCAATAAAGAATTTTACTCTTGCAGACCTTGCGGACAAATCCATTTAACAAAAAATTTTGGGACAGCCATCTTGAGCTGTCCCAATTCTTTAAAAATCCGCGTGTTTATTTTTGGTAAATCTCTCAATATTGCGGTCGCTTTCGCGCTTCGCGTCCGACTCTCGCTTATCATAAAGCTTTTTACCTCTGCAAAGTCCAACCTCAACCTTAACATACGAGCCTGAAAAATAGAGCGAAAGGGGCACAAGGGTAAATCCCTTTTGTCCCACAAGACCGTGCAGCTTCATTATCTCTCTTTTATGCATAAGAAGCTTCCTGTCGCGGAGAGGCTCACGGTTAAAAATATTTCCCTGCTCATATGGACTTATATGAATACCCACCGCAAGAAGCTCGCCATCCTTCACCTCGCAATAGGAATCCTTCAAATTCACCTGACCTGCTCTCAGGCTCTTGACCTCCGTTCCCGAAAGAACGATGCCCGCCTCATATCTTTCATCCACAAAATAATCATGGAAGGCTTTTTTATTCTGGGCAATTATCTTTTTTCCGCCCTTGTCTGCCACCAAATCACCTCCTATATAGCTTATCCTACTATTTTACACCTCGGTGGCTCTGAAAAATTCAACCTGCTCTCCGCCGGGAGCTATAACAAAAGCGCAGTTTATGACAATATTTGTCGGCTCGGAATTAACAGGAACGCTCTTGGGGAGAATATGCGGCTTTCCGCCTGCTGCAATAGCCTTATTATAAGCCGCCTCAACATCGTCAACCTTGAATGCAAGATGGATATATCTGCTGTCCTGCTCCTCTTTTCCCGTTCCGTTTGAGAAAAGCTCGATATATTCGCCATTTCCAATGTCAAGCAGAGCAATGGTCTTTTCGTGGCTTCCCCATTTTGCATAGAGGGTAAAGCCAAGTCCCTCTGTATAAAATTTATATGACTCCTCAAAGTTATTTACCGCCAGAGCCACATGATGTATTCCGTTTACAATACTCATTGTTATTAACCTCCAAAATTTACTACCAATATTTTAACAGAAAATGGATGATATGTCAAGTGTTATCCACTATCCACATCAGTTCTTTTTTCATAAAGGCGATCTTTTTTTCGCACTGCGGAAAATCCTCGCCTTCAAGATGCACCACAGTGCCATAGATAATGGCTTTTATAAGATACTCCATTTCATCGAGCTTTTCATCGTCAAGACCCTTTTCCTGTGCGTATTTTTTCGTGAGAGCATTTATTCTCCGCCATATCTTATCTCTCTCCGCCGTCTGCTCCTCGGTCATTCCACTGCCAACGGGAAGCATTATCGAAAGATAATTGGGATTTGCTATGAGAAAACGCACATTCGCCACGCAAGCCTCAACGATCTGACGCTTTGAATCCCCCTCAAAAGCCATTTCGATCTGCTCGCACATCATATCCCATCTGGAATTTATATATGAAATGATGGAAAGAACAAGCTCGTCCTTATTTTTAAAATGTCTGTAAGGCGCGGCGCAGGACACCTCGCACATAGATGCAACTCTGCGAAGTGAAAAATCGTTAAGACCGTGAAGCTCTATTTCCTTAATACCCGCAATTAACAGGCGTTCACGAACCCTCTCGTCGAAATTAGCATTTTTCATATAAATCCTCCCTCGAAAATGATTAGCACTGTTATTTTAACATAAAATCCCCAAAAAATCAAGTTTTTTCTAAAAATTCTCTTGACTTTTTTTAAAAAACGTGTATAATATAATCATCGTGTTAACAGTGTTAACATTTCGGAAGGAGAATCCCGATGAATGAAAAAATGCTCGGTCTCGGCTCTGCCAGATCTGTTATAAGAGAGATATTTGAATACGGAAAAATAAGAAAAGCTGAGATAGGCGAAGAAAACGTTTTCGATTTCAGCCTTGGTAACCCAAGCGTTCCCGCTCCCGACTGTGTAAAGGACACCCTCATTTCTCTGATCGAGAGCAAAGCCCCGGTTTCACTTCACGGCTACACCTCCGCACAGGGAGACGCAGCCGTCAGAGAAAAAATATCTGATTTCATAGAAAAGGAATATAATATCGGAAGCACTCCCGTATCCTCCCCGGACCTTATCTATATTACATCGGGCGCGGCGGCGGCACTGACCTCCTCACTGACAGCTATCCTCTGCGAGGGAGACGAGGTAATAGCTCTTGCACCGTTCTTCCCCGAATACAGGGTGTTTGTCGAGAGAACAGGCGCGTCCCTTGTGACAGTTCCTTGCAAAAGTGAAGATATGCGCCCCGACCTTTCTCTTATCGAAGATGCGATAACACAAAAGACCGCGGCGATTATAATAAATTCCCCAAACAACCCCACAGGCGCGGTTTATACCGAGGAAGATATTATAAAGCTTTCCGATCTTCTGAAAAAGGCATCAAAAAAGATAGGACACCCCATATACCTTATCGCGGACGAGCCATACAGAGAGCTTTATTACGGCGACAAATTTGTACCCTATATCCCAAATTATTATGAAAATACGGTAGTTTGCTATTCCCTCAGCAAATCCCTTTCCCTCCCGGGTGAGAGGATCGGATATGTTTCCGTAAGTCCAAGATGCGAGGAAGCTGAAAAGCTTTATCTTGCGGTCTGCGGTGCGGGAAGAGCACTTGGATTTGTCTGCGCAACGAGCATTTTTCAGTTCTTGCTTGCGGAGCTTTCAGGCAAAACATCGGATATATCGGTATATAAGGAAAACAGAGATCTTCTCTGCTCCGCCCTTACCGAATACGGCTTTTCTGTTACAAAGCCCGAGGGTGCATTTTATCTTTTTCTTAAATCACCAATTCCCGACGCAAGGGAATTTTGCGAGCAAGCCAAAAAGCGCGAGCTTCTTCTGGTGCCAAGCGACAGCTTTGGGATAGATGGTTATGCGAGAATATCATATTGCGTAAAAAAAGAACAGATAGAAAAGGCTCTGCCCGCTTTCCGTGCGCTTGCGGAGCATTACAAACGAGGTAAATAAAATGAACGAGCTTCAAAAGGCAAGAGAGATAATAAATGAGGTAGATACCGAGATGGCAAGGCTCTTTGAGAGGAGAATGCGTGCCGCCGAGATGGTTGCCCATTATAAAAAGGAAAACGGTCTGCCTATACTCGACGCGGGCAGAGAGGACGAGATAATCAAAAAAGGCTCAATGCGAATAGAGGACACCTCTCTTCGGGAATATTATGTAAACTTCTTAAAGGATACAATGAAGGTGTCAAAGCAGTATCAATCCCGACTTATCGAGGGCATGAGAGTTGCCTACTGCGGTACGGAGGGTGCTTTTGCACACATTGCCACAAAAAAGATGTTCCCCACTGCAATAAGCGTTGCTTATCCCGATTTCGGAAGCGTTTATGATGCGGTTGTGGACGGTGAATGTGATGCGGCGGTGCTCCCCGTTGAAAACAGCTACAACGGCGAGGTCGGACAGGTTACAGATCTGCTCTTTTCGGGAAGCCTTTATATAAACAGCATGCTGGAGCTTGCTGTTTCCCATGATCTTCTCGGAACAGAGGACGCAGAGCTTGCGGCTATTAAAGAGGTTGTCAGCCACCCACAAGCGCTTGCACAGTGTGCGGATTATTTAAGAGCAAATTCCCTGACCTCACATGAATTTACAAACACAGCACTTGCCGCAAAGCACGTTGCAGAAAGAAAAGATAAGACTCTTGCAGCCATCGCGAGTGAGGAAGCGGCAGAGATATTCGGACTTAAGGTGCTTGCGAGAAATATAAATGCAAGCCGAAGCAATACAACCAGATTTGCAGTTCTTTCAAGGTCCGAAAACATCCCATCATCGAAGAAAATGGACGTTTATTCCGTGCTTCTTTTCACGGTTAAGCATGAAGCGGGTTCTCTTGCAAAGGCGCTTGACATTATCGGTGCATACGGCTTCAACATGAGAACTCTCCGAAGCCGCCCCATGAAGGAGCTTCTCTGGCAATATTATTTCTATATAGAAATCGAAGGAAATATCCACACAGCAGAAGGCAAGGAAATGCTAAGAGGACTTTCTGCCTGCTGCGACCGCCTTAAAATGGCAGGAACTTTTACAAAACAGGAGCAAAACTGATATGAAGCTTACAGTTGACCTTGCGGAAAAGGGATATGATATCATAATCGAGAGAGGGGTTCTTTCAAGAGCTGACGAAGAGCTGAAGCTCGATAGAAAGGTACTTATCGTCACCGATTCGGGAGTTCCCGCAGAATATGCCATGAAGGTTGCAAAGAAATGCAAGAGTCCTTATATCGTTACAGTCCCCGAGGGTGAGGGAAGCAAATCATTCTCTTTGCTTGAGGAGCTTTGCCGCAAAATGCTCGATGAGGAATTTACGAGAAGTGACTGTGCTGTTGCTGTCGGAGGCGGCGTTGTTGGAGACTTAACGGGGTTTGCGGCTGCTACCTTTATGCGCGGCATTGATTTTTACAATATTCCCACAACGCTTCTTTCACAGGTGGATTCCTCGGTTGGCGGTAAGGTTGCCGTCAATCTCTCGGACGTAAAAAACATAGTAGGAACATTTTATCAGCCAAAAAAGGTGCTTATCGACCCCGATGTGCTAAATACCCTTCCTCACCGTCAGATTTCTGCAGGACTTGCGGAATCACTTAAAATGGCGATAACGAGCGACAAAGAGCTTTTTGAAATTTTCAAAAGCGGAAAAGCCGAGGATGATATTGAGGAGGTAATTCGTCGTTCGCTCCTTATTAAAATCAATGTTGTTGAGCAGGATGAAAAGGAAAACGGCCTACGCAAGGTGCTTAATTTCGGTCATACACTGGGACATGGAATTGAAGGAGCATCGGGAATGAGTGAGCTTTATCATGGCGAATGCGTTGCCCTCGGAATGATACCCATGTGCTCAAATTCACTCAGAGATGACCTTATCGAGATTCTCAAATCTCTTGATTTACCCACAAAGGTAAAGGGCGATCTTGAAAAAATGCTCGCCACTGCTACCCACGACAAAAAGAGGGATGGCGGAAGCATATCCGCAGTATTCTCTGATGCGGCGGGCAGCTTTGAATTCAAAAAAATGCCAATTGACGAGTGGAAAGACCTCATGCGTGAGCGTTTTTCACCCTACATTGAGGAGTAAAATGAAAAATACATTTGGAAACAGCATAAGCTACACCCTTTTCGGGGAGAGCCATGGCGAGGAAATAGGAATTATAATCGACGGTCTAGCACCGGGAATCGAAATTGACGAGGAATATATAAGACTTCAGCTCACGCGCAGAAGACCAAGCGGAAAAATTTCCACTGCCCGCAAGGAAAATGATGAATATCGCATCGTCAGCGGAGTTTTTAATGGGAAAACAACAGGAACTCCCATCTGTATTCTCATTCCCAACACGAGCAAAAAGAGCGGTGATTACAGCTCCCTCGCAGTCCTTCCCCGCCCCGGTCACGCAGATTTTGCGGCAGAATGTAAATACCACGGCTTTCAGGACTATCGCGGCGGCGGTCATTTTTCGGGAAGGCTCACAGCCCCCATCGTTGCAGCGGGAGCAATAGCGCAAAATGCACTGATAAAAAAAGGAATATATATCGGAACACATATAAAATCCATTGCCAACCAAAGTGACCGAGAATTCTCGGAAAATGAGCTGAAAAAGGATATTATCGCCCTCTCGGAAAGCAATTTCCCCGTGCTTGAAGCTTCATCGGGCGAGAAAATGCGCGCGGAAGCGGAAAAAGCGGCTCTTGAAGGTGACAGCGTTGGCGGAATTCTCGAATGTGCGGTCATCGGCATGCCAAGCGGAGTTGGAGAGCCTTGGTTTGACAGCATGGAAAGCATGCTATCCCATGCGCTGTTCTCAATCCCCGCAGTCAAGGGTGTTGAATTTGGCGCAGGCTTTGGCTTTGCTTCAAAAAAAGGCAGCGAAGCAAATGACGCATTTACCACCGATGGCGAAAACGTATATACAAAAACCAATAACAATGGCGGCATAAACGGCGGTATCACAAACGGAATGCCTATAATCTTCCGCCTTGCAATAAAGCCTACACCATCCATCTTCAAGGAACAGGAAACTGTAAATCTTGATACTATGGAAAATTCAAGGCTCAAGATCGAGGGCAGACACGACCCTTGCATCGTTCACAGAGCGGCACCCGTTGTTGATGCCATCACCGCAATGGTGCTCTGCGATATGCTTACGGGAAGATTCGGAACAGATTTTCTTTTATAAGAGGTAAAAATGAAATACGGATGTATCGGCGAGCATCTCGGACATTCCTTCTCAAAGGAGATACATAATGCCCTTGCTCCCTATGAATATGAAATATGCGAGGTTGAGCGCACAGCACTTGACAGCTTTATGGAAAGGCATGATTTTGCTGCCATAAATGTCACCATTCCTTATAAAGAAATGGTCATCCCGCATCTTTATTATGTTTCGGACACCGCAAAAGATATCGGCGCGGTAAACACCATTGTAAATCGTGACGGAAGGCTTTACGGCTACAATACCGACCACTATGGAATGAGTGCCTTGATACGCAGAATGAGGCTTGACCTTTCGAAAAAAAAGGTTGCTGTTCTCGGCACGGGCGGAACAAGCAAGACCGCATTTGCGGTTGCCAAAGACATGGGAGCTTGTGATGTAATAAAGGTCAGCCGCCACGGAAAAGACGGCGCTTGTACTTACGAGGAGCTTTACGAAAAGCACAGTGACACCGAAATAATTATCAATACTACCCCCTGCGGAATGTTTCCTCATCCTCATGAGATGCCCATCGACCTTGACAGGCTTCCGTGTGTGATCGGAGTAGTCGATGCTGTTTATAATCCCCTACGCACGCTTCTTGTAAGCGAGGCACGAAGGAGAGGAATAAAAGCCGAGAGCGGTCTTTATATGCTGGTGGCACAGGCTGTAAGGGCATCCGAGATCTTCCTTGACACAAAATATTCGGAGGAAGACACAGAAAGAGTCTATAAAAAGGTTCTCTCGGATAAGGAAAACATAGTCCTTTGCGGAATGCCGGGAAGCGGGAAAAGCACAGTTGGCTCAATTCTCGCAAAAACTCTTGATAGACCCTTTTTCGATACCGATGATCTCATTATAGAGCATACAGGTAAGGAAATTTCCGATATTTTTGCAGAGCATGGTGAAAGCGTCTTCAGAGATATGGAAGAAGAAATAATCAAGGAAAAGGTTCTTTCGCTCAGCGGTGCTGTCATTGCCACAGGCGGCGGCGCAATTTTAAGAGAGAACAATGTAAGAGCCTTAAAGCAAAACGGAAAGCTCTTTTTCCTTGACAGACCGCTGAGTGACCTCATTCCAACCGAGGACAGACCTCTTGCAAGCACGGTGGAAGCCATAAGGAAGCGTTATGAGGAGAGATATGAGCTTTACAAAAGCGTCAGCGATATCCGAAAAGACTGCAAAAAAGCACCATCCGAGATCGCAGAAGAGATAATTAAGGAGCATACAAAATGAAATTTTACATAATAAACGGTCCAAATCTCAATATGCTCGGCATAAGAGAGCCTGACCATTACGGAAAAACCACATATTCCGATCTTTGCACCATGATAAAAGATCATTGCAAGGAAAAGGATATCGAGGCTGTTTTTTATCAGTCAAATCACGAGGGTGACCTTGTTGATAAAATACAGGAGGCGTATTTTGAGGGTGCTGACGGCATCGTTATAAACCCCGGCGCATATACCCACACCAGCATCGCACTGCTTGATGCGGTAAAATCAACATCTCTCCCGACCGTTGAGATACATATTTCGGCAGTTGAAACGAGAGAAGCCTTCAGGCAGATAAGCTTCATAAGAGAAGCCTGTATAGAGACCATAACAGGCGAGGGAGTCATGGGTTATCTCCATGCCATCGACGATCTTTCAGCCTATCTCCGAAAGGAGATTGAATAATGAAGGTTGTAATCACACAGTCAACGGCAAACGGAATCGTAAACGCCCCGCCGTCAAAGAGTCTTGCCCACAGACTTCTCATCTGCGCGGGAATGTGCGAAGGTGAAAGCATAGTTCACGGCATTTCGGAGAGTGAGGATGTTTCCGCAACCCTCGATTGCCTCTCGGCAATGGGCGCAAAATACGAAAGAATAGACGGCGGAGATACCATAAGGATAAAGGGCGTTGATTTCACAAAAGCCGCCCCCGAAACCGCCCTTAACTGCCGCGAAAGCGGAAGTACAATAAGATTTTTCATCCCCCCTGCCCTCCTTTCGGGAAGCACGGTAATGTTTCGCGGAAGCGAAACGCTAATGAAGCGCCCCATGGATGTCTATAAAAAGATTTGTGACGATGGAAAAATGCTTTTTATCCAGGACGGCAACAGCATTGTCACAAAAGGCAAGCTCACATCGGGAAATTATACCGTTGTGGGTAATATCAGCAGTCAATTTATAAGCGGTCTGCTCTTTGCTCTTCCAATGTGCGAGGGCAACAGCACGGTCAATATCATCCCCCCCATCGAGAGCCGTTCATATATTGAGCTTACCCTCTCCGCTCTTGCAACATTCGGTGTAAAAGCGGAATGGAAGGATGAGCATACCCTCTTTATCGAAGGCTCGCAGAGATATAAAGCATGCGAGGCGACCGTTGAGGGCGATTATTCCAATGCAGCATTTCTCGATGCCTTCAATCTCCTTGGCGGAAAAGTAAAGACCGAGGGACTCTCCCATAACAGCATACAGGGCGATAGCATCTATCCCAGATATTTTGATATGATAGCAAAAGGCTCTCCGTCAATACACATTGGGGATTGCCCTGATCTTGGACCAATTATGTTCGCCCTCTCTGCGGCAAAATACGGCGGGATCTTCAGCGGAACGCGCCGTCTAAAAATAAAGGAATCGGACAGAGCAAGCGCCATGGCAGAGGAGCTTCGAAAATTCGGAGTTTCGGTTACGGTAAATGAGGACAGCGTCGTTATATACCCCGCAGAATTTCACAAGCCCACAGAGCCTCTTATGGGACATAATGACCACAGAATAGTGATGTCTCTTGCAGTTCTTCTCACACTCACAGGCGGTGAAATCGAGGGTGCAGAGGCTGTGACAAAAAGCTTCCCCGATTTTTTCACAAAAATATCCTCACTCGGAATAGGAGTAAATGAAATTGACACTCAATAAAGATACTAAAATACTCATAGTCGGTCTCGGTGTTATCGGAGGCGGCTATGCAAAGGCTCTTTCAAAGAAGGGCTACAAGGTTAAATGTATTACGAGAAAGCAGTCGGATATCGACTATGCTCTCCAAAACAAAATGGTCATCGGCGGAAGTCCCTTTCCCGATCCCGCTCTGATAAGCGAAGCAGACCTTATCATTGTTGCACTCTACCCGCAGGCATTTATCGATTGGGTAAAGGAATATCAGGTACATATGAAGCCGGGCGCGCTCCTAAATGATGTTACGGGCGTTAAGGGCGGAATCGTAAATGAGGTACAGAGCTTCCTCAGAGACGATGTGGAATTTATTGCTGCGCACCCCATGGCAGGTAGAGAGCGAAGCGGAATCGAATTCAGCGACGATATGGTATTCCGCGGAGCGAACTTCATCGTTACTCCCACAAAAAATAACACAAAGGAAGCCATCGAGCTTTGCAAGGAGCTTGGAGCGGAGCTTGGCTTTGCAAAAATCAGCGAGCTTTCCCCCGAGGAACACGACGCTATGATAGCATTCCTTTCACAGCTTACCCACGTTATCGCCGTAACCCTTATGACGAGTAACACAAAGGACGGACTTGAAAAATATACAGGTGACTCCTTCCGCGACCTTACTCGAATTGCAAAAATCAACGACCGAATGTGGTCAGAGCTTTTCCTTTGCAACAAGGAAGCACTTCTCTCTCAGATGGATGCCTTCGCTAAGGAATTTGAACTTTTCAGAAATATGCTTTCCGAGGGTGACGAGGAAGGTATGAGAGAAAAAATGCGTCTTTCAACGGCGCGCCGCGGACTTTTTGATAAGCCCGCCCAAAACTAAAAAAGAAAACAAAGAAAGCAGGTATATAAGCCATGAATATGAAATTTTACAGAAAATTACCCATTCCAAAGGAGATAAAGGAGCAGTTTCCCGTTTCAAAAGAGCTTTCGGAGCTTAGAGATAAATGCGTTGACGATATGAAGGACATTTTTGCGGGAAGAAGCGACCGTTTCCTTCTCATAATCGGTCCTTGCTCTGCAGATAAAGAGGATTCTGTTATCGAATATATCTCGCGCCTCAGAACTGTTCAGGACAAGGTTGCAGATAAGATAATGATAGTTCCGAGAATATACACAAATAAACCAAGAACCACAGGCGATGGCTATAAGGGAATGCTTCATCAGCCCGACCCCTCCGCTGCACCCGATATTCTCAAAGGTCTTATCTCCATAAGAAAGCTTCATATGCGCGCTCTTTCCGAAACAGGCTTTGCTTGCGCTGATGAAATGCTCTACCCCGAAAATCACCGTTATCTCTCGGACGTTTTAGGTTACAGCGCAATCGGAGCACGCTCTGTTGAAAATCAGCAGCACAGACTTACCGCCAGCGGTCTTGATATTCCCGTGGGCATGAAGAATCCCACCGCAGGAGACCTTTCGGTTATGATGAATTCCATCACCGCCGCACAGCATTCCCATGTTTTCCTTTACAGAGGATGGGAGGTTGAGAGTCAGGGCAACCCCTATGCACACGCTATCCTCCGCGGATATGTGAATGACCACGGTCAGTCTCTGCCAAACTACCATTATGAGGATCTTATCAAGCTCAGCGATATATATGCAAAGAGCGGACTTGCGAATCCCGCAGTTATAGTCGATACGAACCATGCAAATTCGGGCAAAAAATACGATCAGCAGCCCAGAATCGCAAAGGAGATCCTCCATAGCTGCCGCCATTCAGAGGACGTTAAGAAGCTTGTTAAGGGCCTTATGATAGAAAGCTATCTTGAGGACGGTTGCCAGAAGATCGGCGAAAATGAGGTTTGGGGCAAGTCAATAACCGACCCATGTCTTGGCTGGGAAAAGACCGAAAAGCTCATCTACGATCTTGCAGAGCTGCTTTAAATATTTATAAAAATGATGGGTTAAGCCATGCTCGGCTTAACCCATTATTTTTGGTTCTTCAAACAGGAATTTATCTAACTGTTTGTCAGTAAAAATCGTTTGTAGATCCCTCGACTGCGCTCGGGATGACCCACGGGTGTTGTTCATCTCTTTTACAACGTGAAATAACAGATGATTTCACGTCAGCAAACAAGCAAACAACTCTCTATAGCAGCTCCGCTGCGTCGTCATCCCGAGCGCAGTCGAGGGATCTACGAACGATTTCCGCTGATTAACTGTTCGACAAATTCCTATTTATCCCGATCTCGCAAAAAACACTTGACAAGTATTAAGAATAATGATATAATTATAGCGTTAAAGGCTTTGAAGGAAAGAGTAATCAAAGAAAACCGTTCAGAGAGAGGGACAGTTGCTGTGAGTCCCTTACGGTGCTTTGACGAAGACCGTTCCCGAGCTGCAATGTGTAAAATCATTTTTTGAAAAGCATTGCCGAATACCCGCGTTAAGGGACTTTGAGTTAAAGATCAAGGTGGAACCGTGTATATGCACCCTTGTCGGTATTTTTGCCGCTATGGGTGCTTTTTTATTTGCTTAATAAAATTTTTGTATAAATCAAAGGAGAAAAAAGATGAAAGTCATTTACAACGATGGTCATGTGGCTGAATGTGCTCCCGAAGAAGAGCTTCATATACTTCGCCACAGTGCCGCACACATTATGGCACAGGCTATAAGCCGCCTTTACCCCGATGCAAAATTCGCTTACGGCCCTGCAAACGAAAAGGGCTTCTACTATGATGTAGATCTGGGCGAAACAAAGCTTACAGAAGAGGATCTTCAAAATATCGAAAAGGAAATGAAGAAGATCACAAAGGAAAATCTTCCCATTAAGCCCTTTGCACTTCCCCGTGAAGAAGCAATCAAGCTCATGGAGGAAAGAGGCGAGATTTATAAGGTTGAGCATATCGGTGACCTTGATGCCGATGCAACAATCACATTCTATCAGCAGGGCGACTATATCGATATGTGCGTTGGTCCTCATATCTGCTATACAAAGGCTCTTAAAGCCTTCAAGGTAATGGATCAGTCGGGCGCATATTGGAAGAATGATAAAAACAATAAGATGCTTACCCGTATCAAAGGTATCGCATTCCCCTCTCAAACAGAGCTTGACGAATATCTGAAGCTTCTCGAGGAGGCTGAAAAGCGCGACCACAGAAAGATAGGCAAGGAAATGAAGCTCTTCATGTTCAGCGAAGAGGCTCCCGGATTCCCCTTCTTCCTGCCCAAGGGTATGCTTATCAAAAACACTCTCATCGACTATTGGAGAGAGATCCACACAAGAGAAAATTATGTTGAAATTCAGACTCCCCTTATTATGAACCGTCACCTTTGGGAGACCAGCGGTCACTGGGATCACTATAAGGACAATATGTATTCAACTACCATTGATGAGGAAACATATTGCGTTAAGCCCATGAACTGCCCCGGCGGAGTTATGGTTTACCGCAGCGACCTCCATTCCTACAGAGATCTCCCCATAAGAGCGGGTGAGCTTGGTCTTGTTCACAGACACGAGCTTAAGGGCGCTCTCCACGGTCTTTTCCGTGTTCGTTGCTTCACTCAGGACGATGCTCATATCTTTATGACACGTGAGCAGATCACAGATGAGATAGTTAGTGTTGTTCACCTTATCAATGAGGTTTATGAAAAGTTTGGCTTCAAATACAGCGTTGAGCTTTCAACCCGTCCCGAGGACAGCATGGGCAGCGACGAGGATTGGGATGCAGCAACAAACGGTCTTAAGAATGCTCTTGAAAAGCTCGGACTTCCCTACACCATCAATGAGGGCGACGGCGCATTCTACGGACCTAAGATAGACTTCCACCTTGAGGACTCCATCGGCAGAACATGGCAGTGCGGAACTATCCAGCTCGACTTCCAGATGCCTATCAATTTCGAGCTTGAATATACCGACGATAAGGGCGAAAAGCAGAGACCTATTATGATCCATAGAGTTTGCTTCGGCTCTATCGAGCGCTTCATCGGTGTTCTCACCGAGCATTTTGCAGGTAAGTTCCCAACATGGCTTGCTCCCATTCAGGCAAAGGTGCTTCTCGTTTCCGAAAAGTGTGCTGAATACGGTGAAAAGGTCTATGAGGCTCTCCGCGCCGCAAAGGTACGCACCGAGCTTGATAACAGAAATGAAAAGATCGGTTATATGATCCGCGAGGCACAGGTAATCGACCGTGTTCCTTATATGCTCATCATCGGTCAGAAGGAAGCAGAAGAAGGAAACGTCTCTGTTCGTAACCGCGACACAGGCGCAACAGAAACCATGTCTCTTGACGAGTTCATTGCGAAGATCACAGGCGAGATCAAGGAAAGAAAATAATATTCATACCATAAAAATGGGTGAACCGAAATTCGGTTCACCCATTTTATCTTTTTTATATTATCCAAGCTTATAAATCTTCTGCTTTTCGCCGCTATTCGCACCGATTCTTGTTGCAACAAGGGTTTTATCATCGGTAATGGTGAAGATCGTAAAGCTCTGTTCTGTTATCGTTCCCTTAATGGGCTTTTCGGCATTCGGCTCGGCATCGCTATTATTTTCCGAAGCATTATCCTGATTCAAAAGAATAAGCTGAATTGCATTATCGCTCAGATCATCCTCAACCTCATCATATGGAACGCTCATATAATATTTTCCGTCCTTCGTCTGTGAAACAAGGTCAAGATCAAGATGGCGGTGACCTGTTATACAGATAACCTCACCCCTAAATCTGCTTCCGGAAAAATCATAGCTGAGTGTTCTTGAATTTGCCCCGTCCTCACAGCCGAAAAGCTTGCCCGAAAAGGCATTATTTCCGCTTGCAGAGAAGCTTACGGAATCTCCACCCTCAAATGCGCTGAGCATCTCGAAAAGCACCTTGTGATAGCTCTCATTGGGAGAAGATTTATCATAGAACATATGTCCCGCAACCACAATATCATAATCGGAATAATTTTCGGATATCTCATTCAGCATTGTCGCAAGGAATTCATACTGGCTGGGATGGAATTTCCAAAGCTCACGGTTAAGAATGGCAAAATCGGTAACGGTAAGTCCACCTGTATTGAGAACTATATAACATATCTTGCTATTATGGTCATAATAAGCATAGTGCATCTTTGCCCACGAGACAAGATTTTCATACATTTCCTCGGCGGTATAGCTTACATCGCCAAACATATTGTTATAAGCCTCTGCATCCTCGGGCATAACATCATCAAGAATAAAATCGGTGATCTCGCCCTTATTTTCTTCAATTATCGCAAGAAGAGCTTCGTCATAAACAACATTTCCGTTTTTCTTTCCGCCCTCCTCGATATGTGAAAAGGTTGCATCATAAATATCCTTATCGGAAAGGAGGATATCCATATCAAATGTAGCTGCATCCTCATCCTTTGAATTTCTTGAAGCAGTAAGATTGGAATCATGGTTTCCAATGGCATACATTCCGTCCTCGCCAAAGAAATCAAAGAATTGTGTTTCCATCGAGCGCTGAAGCTGCTCAAGCGCCACCTCGTATGTATTCTCACCGTGGTGCGGGTCACCAAGGTTTATGACCTTTTCGATCCCGGTCTTCCCGCGAACATAATCCATAAGCTTTGCGGATTTTCCAATATTTCCTCCGCCGCTGCTGTAATGGGTATCGGTAATCGCAATAAAGGACCTTCCCTCGGGTAATGTGGCAAGCTGCTCATCAATGTGCTCCAGCCAATACTCGTCAAGAGGCACATAAATTTCTGCCTTTGTTAAATTGCAGACACCCTCGATCGCGGTACGGCTCTCCTCATTCTTGACGCTTATTACCAAGCCCTCGTTATCGGGAAAAGCATTCTCCCCCACCACAAAGTCAATGGAATCAAAGCTGATGCTTACAAGGGAGGTGCAATCGGAAAAGGCTCTTGTGCCTATCTCCGAAATTCCCATTCCGAGTATTATTTCCTTAAGAGAAGTACAGCCTGCAAAGGAAATTTCGGTTATCTTCTTTATCTGTCTTGGAAATATGACCTTCTCTATCGCAGAGCAACCGCAAAAAAGTGACTCGGAAAAATAGTTATCCCTATTTGATGGTGTACCGTAGCCAACGCCCGAAAGGTCGATGACGTTTTCCTCTTTTTCATCCCCGAACCAAACGGTTTTAAGCGAAGACGAGCCATAGAAAAGTCCGCTTGTCTCGGCATTGTTTTCCTCTACCCAGAAATTCTGCTTGTTGCCCGCAAAATGGACGCTTACGAGATTTGGCATTGCCGCACAAAGGTTTCTCTCCGCACTTCCGACAGCCGTTATGGCACGCTCGCCGCTATATACGATCTTGCCCGCAAATCGCTCTATTTCAATATGCGTTACCTTGTCACGAAGAGGCTCAATGGCAAGAAGATATTCGGCATTTGAAGCATCAAACTGCTTTGCCTTATTGCCCTCCTCCATGGTGATTTTGAGAACACCCGCCTCGTCAAGCGACCATGAAAATTCCCCCGTGGCAGTTCCTTTAGTGTAATATCCATCCGCGTCAAGAGAAACGGCAGGCTTTTTTTCCGCCTTTTCTCCGCAAGAAGCAAGAACAAATATTGCCAAAATAATTAACAGTATAGATAATAAAAACTTTTTCATATAACTCCTTATCGGTATTTTTCCATCATCCTTGATAGTGACGATATCAAAGGTATTTTCGGTAACGGTATCGGGAATCATCTCACAGTCAAGCTCATCGGCAGGCTTTTCAAAGCAGTCATTATTTATAAGGAAATTGAACATCGCATTGCTCGGATATTCCTTGCCCGGCTCATAGGTCTCATTTACATGCTCGGTCCCGTCCTCATCATTATACCAGATATAGCAGCGTTCCCTATGCCAGTGACCTGCCATTGTAAATATGGTCTTATTAAAATTGCTGTCGGTAAAATCATAGCTCTTATGCATATCACCAATAAGGATCTTCGCATTGTCACATTTATCCGGAACATCAAATTCAACCTTTGATTTTGCTCTGAATGCCTGAAGGATCTTATAAATTCCGTGGCTTCCGCCGCCCTCTCCCGGTCTTTGTGTTGCAAACATATGACCAACCACCGCAATGTCATACCCCTCGGGGGTTGACATGAGAGTTTCCGCAAGCCAATCATATTCAACAGGGAAAATTGCTGTCCAGAGCATTTTGAGAACATAGAAGCCCATAAGACCGCAATCGCCTGTATCCATAACGATATACCTTATCTTGCTCTCGGTATCGTCATAGTGATAATGCATCCTTGCCCAAAATTGAGCCTGACGCCTCATCTCCTCGGGAGAATAATGGACTCCATCCTCTTTTCCAACATAGGGATAATCAAGGCTGTCAAGCTTTGCGAGCATCTTTTCGTCAAAGCAGACCATATCCTCGATATTCTTCACCGAAACATTATAAACGTCCTCCTGTGTGGCAAGATAATTGAATGCTCCACTGCCATCTACGCCCTCAACCTCGGGATTTTCCTCACGTCTTGAAGCCGAAAGCCAACGAGTAACATTAGTATCATGATTGCCCACGGCAAAAAGACCGTCCTTGCCGAAAACGTCATAAAAATATTCCTCCATAGAAACGCTGAGCATCATTTTCGTTTCCTCAAAGGTTGCCTCGCTTCTGATGGGGTCTCCCAAATGAAGAACCCTTTTTATTCCTGTTTTTTCTCTTATGTATTTAATAAGTGCGGTAGTCTTTCTCGAATTTCTTGAGCCGCCCTTGGTAAAATGCCAGTCGGTGCAAACAATAAAGGTTTTTCCTTCTGGGATGTTCTTTATTCTCTCGTCAATATGCTCCTTCCAATAATCATCTATCTCCATATCAACTCTCGATGGCACACCGTCCATGCTATATTTGATCTCGTTTTCCACAGCATTTTCCTCCAGAAGAACTGTATTATTTAGATTATACACTTAAATGAAGATTTCGTCAATAAAAAAGAAAAAAATAGTTGCAAAAAAATGCAATTTATGGTAGAATATTTGTAAGAGAGGTGAATTTATGCTTCAATTTAATTTATATCCCGAAGGAGCACGCAGAGTAGTAACCTTCAGTTATGATGACGGTCACGAAAATGATGCACGACTTATCGAATTATTTAACAAATACGGCGTTAAGGGCAGCTTTCATTTAAATTCTTCCAAATACAAGGGCATGAGTGAGAATGAGCTTAATGAGATCGCAAAAATATACGAGGGACATGAGATATCCTGCCATACGGTAAACCACGGCTGTCTCACAAGAATGCCCTCGGCAACAGCCGCAGAGCAGGTTCTTGAAGATAGGAAGCTTCTTGAAAGAATTGCGGGATATCCCGTGAGAGGAATGTCTTATCCAAGCGGCGATTATAACGAAAAGGTCTGCGAGATACTTGCATCCTGCGGTATAGAATACAGCAGAACCTGCAGATCAACTATGGGTGCAACAGAAATGTCCGAAAAGCCTCTTATGTGGCATCCAACCTGTCACCATAAAGATGCACTTCCGATTGCGGAGAAATTTATGGAGGATCTCGAAACAGAATGACGCAGACTCATGGACTATATGAATGCTCTGCATATGCTTCGGGTTTCCGCAGATGAAAAAATACTGCAAAATCCAACAGCCATCGATCTTTGGGTTGAGCTTAACAAGAGAGAA
Source organism: Eubacteriales bacterium (assembly GCA_045648605.1). Taxonomy (GTDB): domain Bacteria; phylum Bacillota; class Clostridia; order Oscillospirales; family CAG-272; genus SIG710. The sequence continues at coordinate 31,257 of JAZROG010000063.1, forward strand.
AAGATTAAAATTCCCGCGGGAGAAACGGTCAAACTGTCGTAATTGCCAAAATATCCCCAATATTTTAGCCAAGCATTGATTAAATTGCTATATTTGAACAAAAAAATATAAAATGCTTGACAAACCTGTATATTTGGTGTATAATATTCACATAACAATTATTTTTCGCATATTTATTCACGGAGGACTTATATTATGAATAAGGAAAACATTAAAAAGGTCGTTCTTGCATATTCGGGAGGTCTTGATACATCCATCATCATCCCGTGGCTCAAGGAAAATTACAACAACTGCGAGGTCATTGCCGTTTCGGGTAACGTCGGTCAGGCAGACGACCTTGAGGGACTTGAAGAAAAGGCTATCAAAACAGGAGCATCCAAGCTCTATGTTCTCGATCTTACAGACGAATACGTTGACGATTACATTATCCCCACAATGAAGGCAGGAGCAGTTTACGAGGAATACCTCCTCGGTACAAGCCATGCCCGTCCCTGCATTGCAAAGGGTCTTGTTGAGATCGCACTCAAGGAGGGCGCAGACGCTATCTGCCATGGCTGCACAGGCAAGGGCAATGACCAGGTTCGTTTTGAGCTTGCTATCAAGCATTTTGCTCCTAATATGCCCATCATCGCTCCTTGGCGTGAATGGGATATCAAATCCCGCGAGGAGGAGATCGACTATGCTGAAGCACACAACATTCCCCTTAAGATAAACCGCGAGACTAACTATTCAAAGGATAAGAACCTCTGGCATCTTTCCCATGAGGGTCTTGACCTTGAGGATACAGGAAATGAGCCGCAGTACGAAAAGCCGGGATTCCTTGAAATGGGCGTTTCTCCAATTATGGCTCCCGATGCTCCCACATATATCACCCTTGATTTCGAGCAGGGTGTTCCCGTTGCTCTCAATAACGAAAAGATGAGCGCAAAGAACATTATCCTTAAGCTCAACGAGATCGGCGGCGCTAACGGTATCGGTCTTCTCGATATCGTTGAAAATCGTCTTGTCGGTATGAAATGCCGCGGTGTTTACGAAACTCCCGGCGGAGCTATTCTCTATAAGGCTCACAGCGTTCTCGAATCCATCTGCCTTGACAAGATGACCTCTCATGAGAAGCAGAAGCTCTCCATCACATTTGCGGAGCTTGTTTATAACGGTCAGTGGTTCACACCTCTCCGTGAGGCTCTTTCCGCCTTTGTTGATAAGACACAGGAAAGAGTTACAGGTAAGGTTCGCCTTAAGCTCTATAAGGGCAATATGATAAACGCAGGCGTTTGGAGTCCCTATTCCCTTTACAGCGAGGAAATTGCAACCTTTGGTGAGAGTGATTACAACCAGAAGGATTCCGAAGGCTTCATCAACCTCTTCGGTCTGCCGATAAAGGTTCAGGCAATGGTTGACGGAAAGAAGTAATAAAGAAAACGATAAGGTTTTCGGACTTATGCCCGAAAACCTTATTCTAAAAGAAAGGATAATTCAAAATGGCAAAAATGTGGGCAGGAAGAACTGCGGGAGATGTTGATAAGCTCGCAGACGATTTTAATTCCTCAATACACTTTGACTGCAATATGTACCGTCAGGATATAAAAGGAAGCATGGCTCATGCGGCAATGTTGGCGGCAAAGAATATAATCACAAAGGAAGAAGCAGACACTCTCATCGACGGACTTGACGGTATTCTTTCGGATATCGAGAACGGAAAGCTGGATTTCGATATGGATTGCGAGGATATCCATATGTTTATCGAGCAGGTGCTTACCGAGAGACTCGGTGATGTTGGCAAAAAGCTTCATACGGCAAGAAGCCGAAATGATCAGGTTGCTCTCGACATCCGTATGTACCTTCGCGACGAAGCAAATGACATTATAGGTATGTTAAGAAAGCTTATTTCATCCATTGCAGATAAGGCAGAGGAATATAAAGCAACCATCATGCCGGGATATACACACCTTCAGAGAGCACAGCCCATAACATTTGGGCATCACCTTATGGCTTATGCCATGATGCTGCTGCGAGATATCGACAGAATCGAGGATTGCAAAAGGAGAATGAATCTTTCTCCCATCGGATGCTGTGCCCTTGCGGGAACAACATACGATACAGACCGCCGCTTTGAGGCTGAAAGGCTTGGATTTGACGGTATTTGTCTCAATTCTCTCGACGGTGTTTCGGACAGAGACTTTTGCCTTGAGCTGCTCTCTTCCCTTTCGATTCTTATGATGCATCTTTCACGCTTCTCCGAGGAGATAATCCTCTGGTCAAGCTGGGAATTCAAATTTGTGGAGCTTTCGGATTCATATACAACAGGTTCATCCATTATGCCCCAGAAAAAGAACCCCGACATGGCAGAGCTTGTGCGAGGAAAGACAGGAAGAGTTTATGGAGACCTTATGGCACTTCTCACAACTCTTAAAGGACTTCCCCTCGCTTATAACAAGGATATGCAGGAGGACAAGGAAAGCATTTTTGATGCCCTTGAGACAGTAAAAATGTGCCTGCAGGTGTTTGACGGAATGATAAGCACCATGAAGGCTATTCCCGAAAACATGAAAAAGGCGGCACAGGGCGGATTTATCAACGCCACAGACCTTGCTGACTATCTTGTAAAGAAGGGGCTTCCCTTCCGCTCCGCTTATAAGATTTCGGGAACAATAGTTGCACATTGCATTGCCGAAAAAACTGTTCTTGAAGATCTTTCACTTGATATTTACAAAGGCTTCAGCGAGCTTTTTGAAGCAGATCTCTATGACGAAATAAGCCTTGAGACCTGTGTCAGAAAGAGAATTAGCGAGGGCGGCACATCGGTCGAGTCAGTCGAAGCGCAGATCAAATTTGTCAGAGAAAAAATTTGATTTTTCTCCCCCTTTATGTTTTAAAAATTTGATAAAGCAGGAGTGGTAAAACTATGAACAAAGCAAAAATAATAAATCTTGTCAATTCAAATCACAAATTTTTTGTTTTTTGTACGAAAATATACAATAGTCTTTCTTTTCGAAACAAACTCCATTCAAAAGGTTGCAAGATAACAACCGGTGTTAGCGTTATCAAGGGTATAAAAATAATAAGCCATGGTCATGGTAATGAGGTTTTTATTGGTGATTTTGTAAGGATAAAAAACAGTGCAATTATTATTCACGGCAATAACAATAAAATTATAATCAAAGACTATTCATATTTAAATCAAATAGAACTGTACACAGAAGACTCCAATAACGAAATTGTAATTGGTTCACATACAAGTCTTTGCGGAAAAGCACATTTCGCAGCAATATAAGGAACAAAAATACTAATTGGTGATAATTGTTTATTTTCAGGAGATCTTCACTTCCGAACAGGGGATTCACACTCCATTTTAAATATGGAGGGAGAACGTATCAATCCATCGAAAGATATAGTTATAGAAGACCATGTTTGGATCGGTACTAAGGTTACTTGCCTAAAAGGTGTTCATGTATCAAAAGATTCTATTGTTGCTGCCACTACAACTTTATGTAAAAGTTATGATGTTCCAAATTCAATCATTGCCGGCGTTCCCGGCAAAATCATAAAAAACGGAGTAAATTGGTCAACCGCAAGAATATAGCTTAAACGCTTATCCCAATTATAGACTTTAAATATTACATTAAAAACCCCACAAGGAGGCAAATATGTTATCTCTCAAAGGAAAACATTTTTTAAAATTACTTGATTTCACACCCGAAGAAATAGAAGAGCTTATCGACCTTGCGGCAGATCTAAAAGCAAAGAAAAAGGCGGGTATTCCTCATACAGAATGCAAGGGCAAGAGCATTGCACTGGTTTTCGAAAAAACAAGTACAAGAACCCGTTGCGCTTTCGAGGTCGCTGCGGCTGATCTTGGTATGCACCCCGTTTATCTTGACCCCTCGGGATCGCAGATCGGCAAAAAAGAGAGCATTGCAGACACCGCAAGAGTTCTCGGCCGTATGTTTGACGGAATCGAATACCGCGGCTTTGGTCAGGAGATAGTTGAAGAGCTTGCAAAATACGCAGGTGTGCCCGTTTGGAACGGTCTTACAAACGAATATCACCCAACACAGATACTTGCGGATTTTCTCACCATAAAGGAGCATTTCGGCTCACTTAAGGGAAAGAAGCTGGTCTATATGGGTGATGCAAGATACAACATGGGCAATTCACTTATGGTCGGCTGCGCTAAAATGGGTATGCATTTCGTGGCTTGCACAAATAAAAAGTATTTTCCGGACTCCGAACTCGTCTCAGAATGTAAAAAAATTGCAGAGGAAACAGGCGCAACCATTGAATTTTCCGAGGACACAGCCGCAGTTAAGGATGCCGATGTTATCTATACCGACGTTTGGGTATCCATGGGCGAGCCTGCCGAGGTTTGGAAGGAAAGAATTGAAGACCTTACCCCCTATCGCGTAACTTCGGATATCATGAAAACAGCCGGAGAGCAATGCCGCTTCATGCATTGTCTGCCCGCATTCCACGACCTTAAAACCACGGTCGGCAAGGCAATATATGAAAAATTCGGTCTCACCGAAATGGAGGTTTCCGACGAGGTTTTCGAATCCTCCGCTTCAATCGTCTTTGACGAAGCAGAAAACAGAATGCACACAATAAAAGCAGTTATGCTTGCTACACTTAAATAAGAAATATGGCTGATTCACAAAAGTGAATCAGCCATATTTTTATATACCGATTATCTCCTCGGTGAAATACACCTCAGCAACACCTGAAAGCTTGTCTCTTGTGTAATTATCATATCCCCTTCTAATGGAGTCACCTAAAAGCAATACCTTTTTCATTTCAATCTCCTAACAATTATATTGCCATTATTATACACTATCCCCAAAAATAAGTCAATAGCTTTATGCTTGATTTTTCCCCCTCAATATTATTATCAATAAAAGCATTGAGGACAGCTTTATTATCTTAATGCATCATTCAATAAATTTAACAAGTGAATCAATATCCTTGCGCTTCTTTTCGCGCAAAGCATCCCCATCGCTTGCATATCCAAGAGTTATTACAAGTCTTGTGGCACCCTCATTCTCACAGATGGCTCTTATCTTTCCGTCATCAAGCCAGCCGAGAATACAGCTTGAAAGTCCTTGACTTTCTGCCTCTGCCGTTATATATGCCGCAAGAATACCAATATCAATGGAGCGGTAGTCTATCCCCGTGACCTTTGAGCCGAGCTTTGCCGTCTTAACATATTTATCCTCGGAAAGAACGAGAAGCACCGGCGCATCCGATGCAAATTTGTTCATCCCCATTCCCTGACAAGCCCTTGCAACCTCTTTCGCCTTTTCACCCATGCAAACCGTTATTATATAAGGCTGACCGTTACAGGCGGAGGGTGCAAGCCTTGCTGCCACGAGCACTGAATCGAGCTTTTCCTTCTCTATCTGTCTTTCACTATTATAGCTTCTGCATGACTGCCTTTTTTTCGCAATTTCATCTAAAAACATAATCATCTCTCTCCTGTTTTTTCCTTTAATTTCATCTCTTTGAATACAAAAATCATAAGCACAAATGAAAGTATAAAAGCAAGTGCCGATGTGCCCGTCATATTGAGCCAGATGCCGTCAAGCCCAAGCTCCCAGAAGGATGCAAGAACTATTACAGGGAAAACCAGTGCAACCGCAACCGAGATAACTGTTGCCTGAACAGGCTTTTTGATGGCACTTAAAAAGCTTTGGGTCGTTATCGATAACCAGCGGAAGATATATGCAAGTCCAAAAAGTCCGAGAGCATGGGATGAAAGCTCAAGAAGAACCATATCCTCTGCATTTGCAAAAAGAGAAGCCAGAGGTCTTGCAAAAACAAAAAGTAATAGCGTTGCTAAAAGGCTGACAACTGCCGTGCCGATATAATTGCATTTCACTATCCTCTTAACTCGGTTAAGATCCCCTGCTCCCCAGTTATAACCGATGGCGGGAGAAAGCGAATCGCTCATTCCGTAAAGAAGCGGCTGACACATATCACCCGAATACATAAGCACCGCATATGCCGCAACGGCAGTAGTTCCGCCGCCCTCTCCGAGATATTTTACACCGAGTGTCATAAGTGAAATATTCATCAGTATTGCAGTAACTCTTCCCGCAATGTTGCTGAGAAACACGGGCGAGCCGCAAGATGCTATAGTCTTAACCATAGAAAAAGTGAATTTAGGCTTTACAAAGCGCAGAAGCGTTTTCCTTGCAAGGAAAGGCACAATCGCAATAAATGAGCATATGCACATGGAAAGCGAGGCGGCAAGAGCAGAGCCAACAACGTCCATTTCGCAGATAATAAGGAAATAGAAAAGCAGTCCAATGGTAAGTACATTTGAGCCGATATTAAGCACCATGCTTGTCTTGACAAATCCGCTTATTCTGAGGTAATTGTCCATTGCGAAGAAAATCGTGCTGAGCGGACTCATAACAGCAACCGTGCGCAAATACCTCACCGCAGTGTCTAGAAGCTCGTCATCTGCTCCCATCAGCTTCACAAGCGGCGTTGCCGCAAGATACATAACTATCCCCATAAATACCGAGGTCAAAAATATCATTATAACAGAGCAGGAAAAAACATTGTTTGCCGTCTTTTTGTCCTTTTGCCCCAAGGCTATGGATATCGGCGCGGATGCACCGACACCAATCAGGTCTGCAAGTGAAAAATTGATAAAAACCAGAGGCATTGCAATATTGACCGCCGCAAAAGCGCCCTCGCCCAATTTCTGACCTATAAATGCGCCCTCGATTATACTGTATATCGACATTGCGAACATACTTATCATTCCGGGCAGTGCCACGACAAAAAAGAGCCGCCAAGGGCTCATAGTCCTGTACATTATTTCTGCTTTTGAAATGCTCATATATATAAACTCCGTTTTAGCTGATCTAAACATATATATTATACAAAAAAATCCTCATTTTGTCAATAGAGAAAAGGCATAATCCACCTTCTATCGGAATATACTTTTTTTAAAAACGAAAGGCATAATTTATGAAAAGATCAATCAAGGCTTGGTCACTTCTCGGCTTTGCTGTAACATCACTTCTCGGCACACTTCTTCATTTTGTATATGAATGGACGGGCGAAAGCATATTTGCCGCGCCATTTTCTGCGGTAAATGAATCCACATGGGAGCATATGAAGCTGTTATTCCTTCCAATGCTGATATTTTCGCTAATAGAAAGCAGATTTTTCCGCGAATATGACAATTTCTGGTGCATCAAGCTCCGTTCGACCATTCTTGGACTTGCACTGATACCAATAATCTTTTATACCTATAACGGTGTTATTGGTAAATCCCCCGACTTTATCAATATATCAATATTCTTCATAGCCACCGCAATTTCTTATATTTACGAGGTTCGACAATTCTCAAAAAACAGTATCATCTGTAAAAATCCCAAATATTCATTTTTCGCGCTTCTTTTCATCGCATCTTTATTTATAGTATTCACATTTTTGACCCCTAAGCTTGCTGTTTTCATAGACCCGACCACTAATCTTTACGGCATACAGTATTAATATTATATCGAGGACGGAAAAAACCTCTTTTTCCGTCCTTTTTTCCGCGCGCCCTCTTGCTATGCGGCGAATTTAATGTTATAATTACAATAGAAAAATTTTTGCGAGAAATTCATGAAAAATAATAATCTGTATGTCCTTGCCGCCCCCCATTCGAAAAACTCATATTGGTGGGCGAACATAAAAAGAGGACTTATAAAAAACGCCTTCGAATATAAATATAATTTGGTGTATCTCACGGGAAAGGACCTTGAAGCTCCAAGCGAGATAAGCGGCGAAATGGTGCTCATTGTCGGTCATAATCCCGCATGGATAAATGAAAGCATTGAGGCTCTTTTTGCAATAAAGGCAGTGCCGATCCTTGCAAACACAAGTATGTTTCACGGACACAGAAAGACCTGCAGCGGCATTACTCTCGGTCTCGAGGACGCAATACTCGATGCCATCGAATATCTAAGATCCTGCAGAAGAGAAAAAATAGTCTTTCTCGGCGCAAATCCCGATTCGATCTCCGATAAGATCAAATGCGATGTTTTTAAGCGCCGCGAGGACATCATTTACGGTAGCAACGGCATCGAAAAATGCGTTGACGACTTTGTTGATGCTCTCCCGAAGCTTAAATACAATGCCGCCCTTTGCGCAAATGACACCGTTGCGATCTGCCTTATGAAAAAAATGTCGAAAAAAGGCTACAGGATACCCGAGGATTTCTTCGTTATTCGGCAAGGCTGACGGTCGAATCTGAATTTGGCTTCGGTAAGAAATACCGTGAAGAAATACCGTCAACACCATCAAAATATTTCGAGGGCAAGACAGTCGGTGAAATCTTAAGCGTTGAAGCATTTTTACAATCCTGCGATTATACAGATGCAAAAATTCTTGTGGGACTGATGAACAAAAAGCCAATAAAGGCAATTTCCGAGGATACCTTTCTTGGAGAGCGGGCGATCAGATACCGAATTGAAAACTTTATAAAGCAAAAGGGCTTTAAGGACAGAAATGAGCTTATCTCATTCTTAAATTCTGCAACAGAAACAAATACCGAAAGGAATAAATAATATGATAAGGCTTGAAAAATACTCCATCCCCTCCGCGCCTATGGGCGAGGACAACCATATGCCCGATATCGGCAACATAAGCTATATCCACGCAGGCTACAAATGCACAGACAAGGTTTCCGATGAGGAGAAGAAATACATCTGAAAGGGTATGATAAACACAATGATACCCTATAAAATCCAAGACGGCTACGGAAGAGACAGAAAAGACAAGGAATGGAATGCCATCATCCTTGAAAATGAATTTCTGAAGGCTGTTTTCCTCCCCGAGCTTGGCGGAAGACTCTGGTCTATTTACGATAAGGTGGGAAATAGAGAGCTTCTTTATAAAAACACGGTTTATCAGCCGGGAAATCTTGCGCTCCGCAATGCTTGGTTCCGCGGCGGTGTTGAATTTAATATGTGTATAAAGAGTCATAATCCCCTTACCTGCGACAAGCTTTTTGCAGAAATTGCAACAACTCCCGAGGGAGAGGTTATCAATCTCTATGAATATGAAAGAATACGCGGTGTTGTTTATACCATCAGCGCCTTGTGGAAAAGGGAGTTGACACACTTATTCTCCACAAAAAGTGGAATAAGAGCCAAAACCGCTTTGAGCTTTCCGAATATACAGGCTATCAGATACGCAGAATTGTTGAAGAATGTCACAAGAGAGGCATAAAGGTTCTTACATATTTCGGCTATGAAATTTCAACCATGAGCAATGAATGGTCTGAAAAGGCGGATTTTGTAAGAAACGACAAAAACGGCGGTTTTGTGAGAGTTTGGTATAGAGTTCCATATCAGAGAGCATTTATGTCCTGCTACAGAAGCTATGATTATGCAGACGAAATGGTAGCGGGAATTGCAAAGGTGATGGACGAATATCACACCGATGGTGTATATCTCGACGGAACCTCCACTATCTGGCAATGCGCCTCTCCCGAGCACGGCTGTGGCTGGTATGATGAAGAAGGAAATCTCCACGGCTCATATCCCATAAAGGCTGTACGCAGACTTCTCTCCAAGCTCCACGATGCAGTTTCGGAGCGAGGCGGAATAGTTAATGTTCACGCCTGCGGCTGCCCCAACTTCACGGCACTTCCCTTGTTGACCTTTCCTGGTACGGAGAAAACCTCCAGCTTGACTATGTAAAGGGCGAATTTGGTAATGGCGTTCCGCTTGATTATTTCAGAGCAGAATATACGGGCAGAAACATGGGTGTTCCGGTTGAATTTATCGCATATGAAAATAAGCCATATTGGAGCTTTGAAAATGCAATGGCATTTTCCTCTATCCACGGAATCCTTCCCCGCCCCAATGACATTGAGCATCCCCTCGACCTCATGTCGGATATATGGAAGATAGTCGATTCCTTCCCGGTTGAGAAATCCGAATGGTGTCCTTATTGGAGCAACGGAGTTAAATATTCCGATGACCGTATAAAGATAAGCTATTATCGCTATACCTCGCCAATAGGTGAAAAAATGATGCTTGCATTCCTTGCAAATGCCTCAACCGAAAAGGTAAACGGTGTTACATTCACCCTTCCCTAAAATATCACACTCGTCCGTGACCTTGAAAGAAACGAGGATATCACCGCCCCCATCGACCTTGATAAATTCGAATACAGAATACTTTTTATTAAGTAAAACATGGGAACTGACTCACAAAACGTGTCAGTTCCTTTTTTTTCAAAAAAACAGAAATTTGTCGCGAGGTTTATTATGTATCACTGTTAGATAAAATCAGAAGCAACGATATAAAAATACTTTAAAATGGTAAAGAATAATTTGTGCCAATCAGGCAGATGGACGATCAAACTGTTTTCTTGTGTTTTCTTTATGTACATTCACAAAATCGACTTGACTTTTTCCCTAAGTATTGTATAATATATATATATAACATCAAATTTTGCACTGCTGTAGCAAAATATAAGATTTTATGGAGGATATTATGAAAAAGGAAAAAGTTTTAGATGCCGGTGGGCATCGCAAATTCAGCATACGCGACAGTATTGCGTATGCAGCAGGTGACCTTGGATGTAATATGAGCTTTGCGCTCAAGGGAACAATGGCCCTTTTCTGGACTCAGGTTATGGGTATGAGTGCTTGGTATTCCCTCTTGCTCGTTATTGTTCAGTTTTGGGATGCTATCAACGATCCTCTTATCGGTTCTATCATAGATGCCGATAATCACAAGTACAGAAGAAATAAATTCCTTCAGTACATATTCATCGGCTCTATCGGTCTCACGGTTGGCGGAGCTTGCTGCTTTTTGCCCTTCCCCAGTGCTCCCGTTTGGGCTAAATTTATCATTTTCATTGCAGGATATGTAATTTGGGATGCTTTCTATACCATTGCAAATGTTCCTTACGGTTCTTTGCTTTCGCTTATTTCAAATGAGCCTGCAGACAGAGCCTCGCTCTCTGCTTGGCGTTCCATCGGCTCGATGGTGGGCAATATGCTTCCCATGGTTATTCTTCCTTTCCTTATCTATAATGAGGATGAATCTCTTAACGGTAATATGGTATTTGTGGCAGCACTTGTTATGGGTGTGCTTGGATTTATTTTCTTCCAGTTTATGATCCGCAATACCGAGATTCGCGTTGATGTTGAAACAAAGCTAAAGGAAGATCAGCCTAAATTCAATGTTTTTAAGGCTCTTCTCAATTTTGTAAAGAACCGTCCCGCAGTTGGCGCAACTCTTGCGGCTGTTGGTATGTTTATCGGTATGCAGGGAGCTGCAACAGCGGTTTCCGTAACATTCCAGATCTATTTTAAGAATACAGAAATTTCCGGTATCGTTCAGCTCTTTGCTATGATCCCGATCTTAGTATTCACCCCTCTTGCGCGTAAAATGGTTACAAAGTACGGTAAAAAGGAGCTTTCCGTTGTTGGTGCTGTTTGTTCCATTGTCGGTGCGCTCGGCCTCTTTATTGTAACTCCCGACAATACAGGACTTGACCTTCTTATTTACGTTATTTGTCAGCTTATTTACAGCCTTGGTCTTGGTATCTATTCCACAGTATCTTGGGCTATGATGGGCGATGCTATCGACTACAACGAGTGGAAGACAGGCAAGCGAGAAGAAGGCGTTGTTTATTCTCTCCATTCCTTCTTCCGTAAGCTGGCTCAGGGTATCGGCCCTGCAGTTGCTCTTATCATCATGCAGGGAATGGGTTATGTTAATAATGCCATTGATCCCGAGACCGGTGCGCCCTTTATTGATGTAAATCTCCTCTCTTGGGATTTTGCTGTTGAGCTTAGATACCTTGTTGCAATACTCTTCCTTGTTTCTGCTCTTATGCAGTTCATTGGACTCGGTCTTGTATATAACCTTGATAAGAAAACTCTCACCAAGATGACAGATGAGCTTGCAGCTCGTCGCGAAAGCGGTGAAAACTAATAAAAATAATTCTAAATACGGTGTCCGTCATAAAAGTCGGACGCCGTATTTGAGAGATTGCCAATAGAAAATATTTATAAGGAGAATTTTAATGAGAAATATTGTAAATCTTAATGAAAATTGGCTTTTCGCAAAAGATACAACAGACATAAATCTTCGTGAAGGCACACAGATAAATCTTCCTCACACATGGAATGCAGAGGACGGTTTTGACGGCGGAAATGACTATTTCCGTGGCTCTTGTCTTTATTTCAAGGAGCTTAACAAGGCAGACCTTCCCGAAGCCGACCTTTATTACCTCGAATTCAGAGGTGCAAATTCTTCAGCCGATGTATATGTAAGCGGAAATAAGCTCGCGCATCACGATGGTGGATATTCAACATGGAGAGTGAACATAACAGAGTATATTTCCGATAAAACCGAGATCGCAGTTATCGTTGATAACGCTGCAAACGAAACTGTTTATCCCCAGATGGCGGATTTCACCTTCTACGGAGGACTTTACAGAGGTGTAAATCTTATTTGTGTTAATAATGCACATTTTGATCTTGATTATTTTGGTGCTCCCGGTCTTAAGATCACACCAAATGTAAACGGTGCTGATGCATCGGTTGAGGTTGAGGCTTTTGCCACAGCTCTCGGTGAGGGTCAGAAGTTCGTTTACACTATCTACGACAGTGAGGAGAAGGAGCTTTACAAAATCGAGTCTGAAGAGACCAAGGTAACATTTGAGATCAAGGATGTTCATCTCTGGAACGGACGCAAGGACCCCTATCTCTATTGCTGTGAGGCAGAGATAGTTGAAGGTAGCAATGTTATCGATAATGTTTGCAGCAGATTCGGATGCCGCAGCTTCAAGATCGATCCCAATAACGGATTTATCCTTAACGGCAAGGAATATCCCCTCCGCGGAGTGTCCCGCCATCAGGACAGATGGGGCGTTGGTAATGCGCTTCTTCCCGAGCATCATGCAGAGGATATCGACCTTATAATGGAGGTCGGTGCAACAACGATTCGTCTTGCTCATTATCAGCACGATCAGTATTTCTATGACCTTTGCGACGAAAAGGGACTTGTTATCTGGGCTGAAATTCCTTATATCTCAAAGCATATGTCAACAGGTCGCGAAAATACAATTTCGCAGATGAAGGAGCTTGTTTCACAGAACTATAACCATCCCTCTATCGTTGTTTGGGGACTTTCCAATGAGATATCAATTGGCGGTTCTGATGAAGACCTTCTTGAAAACCACCGCATTCTCAACGATCTTGTTCACGAAATGGATAAAACTCGTCTTACAACCATTGCGGCAGTTTCCATGTGCAAGATGGATGATCCCTATCTGCAGATTCCCGATGTTGTTTCATATAACCATTATTTTGGCTGGTACGGCGGCGAAACATCAATGAACGGCCCTTGGTTTGATAAATTCCACGAAACACACCCCAATATTCCGATAGGATGCTCCGAATACGGTTGCGAAGCGCTTAACTGGCACACCAGCACACCAAAGCAGGGTGACTACACCGAGGAATATCAGGCTTATTATCACGAGGAGCTTATCAAGCAGCTGTTCACAAGAAAATATATGTGGGCTACCCATGTTTGGAATATGTTCGATTTCGGCGCGGACGCAAGAGCCGAGGGCGGCGAAAATGGTCAGAACCATAAGGGCCTTGTGACTATGGACAGAAAATATAAGAAGGATGCCTTCTTTGCGTATAAGGCTTGGCTTGTTTCTCCCGAGGTTGATCCCTTCGTTCATCTTTGCGGCAAAAGATATGTTGACAGAGTTGAGGATGTTACAAAGGTAACTGTTTATTCCAACCTTCCCGAGGTTGAGCTGTTTGTAAACGGAGAAAGCATTGGCAAGAAGAGTGCAGAGGATCATTTCTTCTATTTTGATGTTAAGAATGTTGGTGAATCAACCATCACAGCAAAAGCAGGTGACCTTACAGACGAGGGTAAGATTCGCAAGGTTGACGAGATGAATATGGATTATGTTCTCGTTGAAAAGGGCGCTGTTCTTAATTGGTTTGATGTTACCGCTCCCGAGGGTCGCTTCTCCCTCAACGATAAGATCAGCGATATCATGGCATCCACAAGAGGAAAGCTTTGGTTCGTGGGTGTTGGTCTTATGCTGAAGAAAAAGATGAATGCAAACAAGAAGGATAAGGCTAAGGGCAAAAAATCCGGAGGCTTTGACGTTGATCTCAAGGCGGATGGCGGTCTTATGCAAATGATGGGCGGCTTCACTGTTCTTCGTCTTACAAGCATGATGGGTATGATGAATATCTCCTTTACCAAGGAAGAGCTTCTTAAGATGAATAAAAAGCTTAACAGAATCAAGAAACCAAAGAATAAAAACTGATTGAAATGATAAAAAATCCCTGAGAATCGAAATTCTCAGGGATTTTATTGAGTTTTCGAAGAAAAATCAAATTTTTTCTGTATTTGTGTTTACAAATCAAATAATTTGTGATATAATGACAATGCGACATAAATTGAATATTGCTTGTATACCAATAGTGTACATTTTTATTTTTGATAAAAATGTATGCTCCCTTTTTGTACGCTATAAGTATATAAGTGTAAAAAAGTCAATTTATGTCGCAGTAAATGGAGCTATTGCATTTTTTGTGCGTAGCTTCGGCTGCGCACTTTTTATTTTGAAATGAGTTTCTATGTTGATCGACATAACAGGTGTAGAGCTCACTCCCGGAAATCACGGCAAGGACTGCCTCGGAAACGGAGAGCATTTTGATGAAAAAGGAGAGCGTATTGAATGTTGCTGTGACGAATGTGATTATATGATAT
>JAZROG010000064.1:0-3274 GCA_045648605.1 Eubacteriales bacterium
CAGCAATGTGAGATTCATTGTAAGCTACCTCAGAATACATTTCAGAGAGCAGGTGAGCCTTGCCGCACTTGCAAAGGAGGTACATCTCACACCGAACTATGTGGGAGATCTTTTCAGACGCGAAACAGGCGTTTCCTTTACAGATTATGTTCAGCGGTTAAGGCTTAATTATGCAACAAATCTCCTGGTAAGCTCCGATCTTGCCATTGCTGACATCAGTGTTCAGTCAGGATTTCATTCCGTCTCATATTTCATAAGAACATTTCGTCTGGCAACAGGAATGACACCTCTTGAATATAGAAATTCTACATCGAAAAAGAAAGGATAATTAAAATAAAACGTTTAAACACCACGGTTTTTATCTGCTTTTTAGTATTGTCTTTTTTATTCTCTGCTTGCGGCAAAAATGAGCCGAATATCGGCGGCGATCCGCTTTCGGTAGATACGGTCTCATATGAGTTCGGTGACAAGGTCATAATTGCAGACAGCGAGGGTTGCGACTACATGGTGGTGCGCCCCGACAACTGTGCAAAAGAGGTTACCGATGCGGCTGTTTCCATAAACAAAGCCATATACGGTATCATTGGTGAGCTTCCGAAGCTTAAAACAGATTACGGAACAAAGGGTGAGCTTGAAATTCTCGTGGGAAATACAAACCGTCCCGAAAGCAAGACCGCTTCTGAAGGCCTTGGCGAAAAGGATTTCAGAATACTTTTCACATCTTCGAAAATTGCTATCGTCGGCGGCTGCGATGCTTCAACCGTTGAAGCTGTCAAATATTTCCTTGATACATATCTTTCGGACAACGTGCTCTCTGTCGACTTCGGTGCCGATTATACCTATACTTATGTTGCTCCCAAGGTTATGGTAGGAGATAGCGATCTTGCTGATTTCAAGATATATTCCGAGGGTGCTCCGGAAGCACTTGTGAATGCTGTAAAGGACGCTGTTTTCGCCGCCATCGGCAAAACTCCCGATACTGCTGACACAAAGGACGGAAAATATATCTCTCTTATGGCAGACGATTCCCTTGAGGTCGGCTATTACACCGCCAAGGTGCTGAATGACGGCAATATCCACCTTGAAGCAGACACCGCCACGGGACTTTATTTCTCGGTAGATGCATTTATTAATGCGATAAATGGTATGAATGTACCGGGTGAGGTATATGAGCTTGCGCTTTCAAAATCCGGATCTTATCCACCCGCATTTGAGCTTTTCGGTGAGAATGACGAAAGATATTTCATATGCGAAACAAGTAAGGATGCACTTTCTTATGAAATCGGTGAGGAAATAGTATTTAATATTTCTCTTTTTGCAGGCGGCGAGCTTTCATCCTGTGCGCGTTTTGACTGGACTATGAAGGGGGATGACGGAAAATCCTCCTCGGGAAGCACTCCCGGAAGCACGGGACAGCTTACACTTAATACTACTCTTGATAATAACGGCTTCGTTATGGTCGAGGTTCGCGCTATCGGTGCGGACGGAAATGAGATCGATTCAAGCATTCGTTTCTCGGGCGCGGCGGGAGTTCACCCCGAAACGCTCACCATAACAAAGGAAGAACCTGCGGATTTTGATGAATATTGGGCAGATGCAATAGCTGAAATGATGGCAGTATCCCCCGATATCATCGAAATGGAGGAGATCGACTTAAGAGCGGGCCTCAAGGCATACAAAATAAAGCTTGCTTGCGCAGGAAATGAAAAATGGACAGGCGAAACATACGTTTCGGGATATCTCACATACCCCGAAAATGCCGCGAAAAAATCCCTTTCTATAAAGGCAACATTCCAAGGCTACGGAGTTAATTCTCCCTCACCCTCCTATAGCGACAATACCATAACCTTCGCAGTTTGCGGTCACAGCATTGAGGTAGGAATGGAGGACTCCTATTATAAGGATCTGGAAAGCGGCATCCTCAATGATCACGGCTGGTCAACCTCGGAAAATTCCGACGGAAAGAACGTATATTTCAGATATATGCTTCTTCGCGATCTTCAGGCACTGCGCTTTATGAAGGAGTATTTCGGTTCTGACGGACTTGATATATGGAATGGCGACAGCATAAATCTTTCAGGCTCCAGCCAGGGCGGCTTCCAGGTTATCGCCCTTGCGGCGCTTGATAAGGATGTGGATTCTATAAGCGCAGGAGTTCCTTGGCTTTGCGATATCGGAGGCTATACCGACGGAAAGAAGATCAAAAGCTCCTTCAGACCCGATTTCGCCGAGGGTCTCGGATATTTTGATTCTGCAAGCTTTGCAAAGAGAATAAATTGCAGAACTTCAATCAGCGCAGGTCTTGGAGATCCCCTTTGCCCTCCCGCGGGAGTTGCGGCAATGTATAACGCACTGAATTGTCCGAAATCCTTGACCTTCGGACAAAACCAAACCCACTCGTATAGACCTCCGTACGGCGATAAATTCACCTTTTCCGAGGAGTAATTTATCTTTCCGTGGATAAAAATAAGAAAATTTGTAAATTTTTTAATTTCCTATTGCATTTTGCTTGAATGTGTGGTATAATGTTCAAGAATTTGTGCCCGTGTCTATTCGCATAGGGCATTCTACGATGCAAATTACGGAATTTTAAAGATCAATTTGGAGGAATATTATAATGAAACTTGCATTTGGAATCGTACTTCTCGTTATGGCTGTTTTTCTTGTAGTTGCAGTTCTCATGCAGTCCGGTAAGGATAAGAAGCTTTCCGGCACTATCGCAGGCGGAGCTGAAACATTCTTCGGTAAGTCAAGCGCTGATAAGTGGGATAAGAAGCTTTCTGTTCTTACAACAGTTGTTGCGATCGTCTTCGTTCTCGTTGTAATCGCAATGTACATCTTCGTTGGCTGATATCTGAACAGATAGATGAAAAACGGTCATTCCTTCCCCAAGGGTTAGGATGACCGTTTTTTCATTAAAATAACAAACAGAGTAACAAAAAGCACCTGATTGTAAAAATCAGGTGCTTTTTGTTTGAAATGGCGGAGGGAGTGGGATTCGAACCTTCTCCGGCACATATGTAATATCCCGTCCAGCCTTAAGGTTCATAATCAGTAATATATCATATTATCACTGGCCACTCCAGATGCGCCGTTTACCGCCGCTAAAATATTTGTGCTCATTTGATTATTCACCTCTAATAAAATCGTAATAAACGAAAATAAAAGAGTAACCATGTCACAAGATATATCACTGACCATCACCAGCAGGGCGAAGACTACTACCGATGAAAAGGCGACTTAACCAATCGATCAAGTCGCCATTGGCGGAGGG
>JAZROG010000065.1:0-11555 GCA_045648605.1 Eubacteriales bacterium
ACAGAGCATCTTGTCTCTTCAAAAGTGCGCTCCTCATATCCGTTTGTGCAAAGAATATGATTTATACTGTCATGAAGATCCTGCAGAGTGTCGAGGATCGTACCATCCATATCCCAAATTATTGCGTTATATTTCATATCTGCCTCCGAATTTTAATCCTTTGATTCTATAACAAGCATTGCGCCTTTTTTAACAGAGATAAGTGCGATATTGCCCTCTATCTCGTTTGATACCGCAAACTGATTATTTCTGAAAATTTTCGCGTTTTTAAGGGGATATTTACAGCCCTCGGCAGAAACTCCCTTGCAGACTTTATCAAGTGCCACAAGTGAAAGATATTTATATCCCGTTCTCGGCACAAGAAGGCTGTCATCTTCAAGATAACGGACTCTGTTATATCCGTTTGTTATATAGCAGTGGATACCCCTTGCCTTCATATTCTGAAGAATACAAACGCTTGAAAGTGAATGGTCGAGCCTTGTTCCCATACCGCCGACAATGACGATGTCGTCGCAACCACGCTCGATGGCGATCTCCACCGCCGCCTGTGTGTCGGTGCAGTCCTTTTCACATTCAAGCTTTATAAGCTCGATGCCATCCGGAACGCTTGCGCTTCCGAGAGAATCAAGATCGCCCACTAAAATATCGACCCTTTCACCCATTGCGCGGGCATTGAGATACCCACTGTCCGCCGCGATAACAAGGTCTTCCTTTTTTGGCTTTTCTATTATGTTATCGGCAAGAATAGCTCCGCCGCCGTAAATAAATGCCTTCATAATGTATATCCTTTAATTTTTGCTCCAAGCCTTTTTCTCTTTAAGCACATTGAACATGGAAACAAAGCTTTCATGTCTGCTTTTTGCGATTTTTCCGTCTCTCACAGCCTCAACTATGGCGCATCCGTCTTCCTTTACATGGGTGCATTTGGTATATCTGCAGCAGCCAATCAAAGGCTCAAATTCCCGCATGGTCATAGGAAGCTCGTCCTTTGTAAAGAAGTCAAAGCGCTCAAAATCAAGCATACTGAAGCCCGGTGTATCCGCAATACAGCCATGTGAAAAGTCCTCTCCGATGGGGAAAAGCTCAACATGGCGAGTAGTATGCCTTCCTCGCTCTATCTTTCGGCTGATAGAAGAGGTATCGAGTCCAAGGTCGGGGAAAAGAACATTCATAAGAGTTGATTTTCCAACTCCCGATGCACCTGCAAATGCCGCAGTCTTGCCCTTTATCTCCTTTTCCACAAAAGCCTTTATCTCATCCGTACCCTCGCCCGTCATGCAGCTTAGAACGAACACACGGTAGCCTGCAAGACGGTATATCTCCGCAAGATGCGCTGCATTTTCTCTGTCAAGCTCGCATTTTCCAACTACCACAACAGGTTCGATACCGCTATGCTCAAGGATCGAAAGCATTTTATCCACCGTTTCAAGCACGGGAGCGGGCGATGACGCCGCCATTGCAACGAACATGATGTCGATATTTGAAACGGGGGGTCTTATGAGCGAATTTTTTCGAGGAAGGATCTCGCTTATCATAATATCTCGCCCGTCATCCTTTGGCATAGGCACTCCGTCCTTCACCTCAAAGGAGGATTCGGTATAGATGACCTCCACCTCATCGCCCACGACCGGTGTTATATGATTATGTCTGAAAACTCCTCTTGCGCGCGATGGACATATCTTGCCCGAAAGGGGATCATCTCCCACATCAAGCAGTACAAAATAAAGTCCGCCGACGCCTTTAATTATTTTTCCGTGTTTACGGTATTCCATATTACCTCAATTTACTTAATTCAAGCCTATTCCGTAGTCGGAGGCATAGACCATGCGTGATGAAAGGGAAATTCCCTCTTCCTTCACCGTAAGCTCTACCATTCTTCCACCACGAAGGCTGTTATTTATATCAAATGTTCCGCCAAGACCGTATCCGTCATAGCCTATGCTCGCTGCATATCCAAGCTCGATTCCGCAATATCTGCCCGAAAACGAATTCAGATGATCGTGACCGCAATAAAGTCCCAAAACATTTTTTGCATCGAGAAGTGCCGCAAAAAGTCCCGAATTGATGGGAGAGGAAGAGACCTCCTCACCGTAATTTCCAAGCATTCTGGTCATCTCGGGGTTTTCTCCGATTATAGCAAACTCGGGCACAGGTGTATGAGTTACCATAACGGTCGGCATTTTGCCGCCGCCCTCTCTGTCAAGCACTTTTTGATTCTCCGAGAACCAAGAAATGTGACTTGCATTTACATATCCGTAATCGGTGCCGTTTTCTCTCTCATCCGAAAGAAGAGGCTCGCCCGCAGCACCGAGGGCAGAGGAAAGCATACTCGTCTGTCCCATTGCCCAGATGCCAAAGGCAGGCACACTGCCGTTATCTATCTCCCCATAGGGATATATGGGCAGAAAATAGCTTATCGCACCGTCTGATGTATGCTCGCTTTTGGCAACGCAGTATTCAAAGGAGGAATAGACCTCCATCTGCGCTTCGGGAGAAAGTCCTCCGTCGGCATCCTGCTCGCCAAAGGTAACAGCCCATGGGATTTTTCTATCCTCTAATGGCTTGACAAGTGTCCTAAGATATTCTTCAAGCTCAGCCTTTGTGGTCATTCCGCTTGAAGCATCGCCTGCAAGCATTACGAGATTCGGTTTTTCGGTCTCTGCCATAGCGTCGATTGCATTTACCGTATTTGGATTTATATCCGCATCCGAAAGAATGAGCATTTTGAATTTACCGCTTTCGCTGAAATTCAGCGGCACCTTTGTGCTTCTGAGAGACATCGAAGGCTCGCTTCCGTCTCTTCCAACAAAAGAAATACTCATATTTCTTGAAAGAGTCAGCTTTCCGCTCAGATATGCTCCCACATAAGAATCCACAAAATATTTTACCGCAGTTCTTGCACCCGCCTCGCCAAGCGCTGCAAGAGAAATATTATCTCCGTTTCCGAGAAGCACAGCATAGCCGTCATTTCCAAGCGCCGCAAGAGTTGTTATATAATCATCGCCCGAGCGATTTGTATGTCCAACTCTTATCTCGTGTCTTGAAACACCCTCAGAATCTGAAACAACCTTCAGAGAAGCACCTGTTTTCTGCCAAAAAAGCTCCCTGAGCAGCTCTGCCGCGCCTACGCTCCAGGTGTCTGCCTTGCTATATACTATAACATATTCACGGGAGCTTGATCTTCCCGATTCATTCATCTGGCTTATATGCTTTATGCTTTCTCCGCTATATGAATAGGCAAGAGCAGTGCAAAGAACAAGCGAAATGAGTCCCACAACAGTGAAGCCAACGATGGCAGTTCTTCTGAGAAGCTCAAAATGCTTTTTTTCCCTTCTGCCGGCATCCTTCTGTACTGCTTTGGGAGTTTTTTGCTTTTGGGGTGATTTTTTAACATTTTTCTTTTTTTCGGGTGGCATTGATGCCACTCGATTGGGTGCATTTTGCGTCATTTTGCCGTTTACACCTTGATTTCGGGGCGGGATCTGTCCTCTCGGCAGATCCGTTCCCGAATTATGAGGTCTCACGGGCATTAAAGCCGGCATCGGTCTTTTTAAAAATATCTCCTCGCCGACCTCGCCCAGACCCTTTTTATTTTCATTGTTTTCCATATATTTTTTTAATTCAAGCCTGCGCTGACCTCATAGTTCACCACAGGATCTCCGTCAATATTGTATCCGATACTGATAGCAAGGATAGTTCCTGCGCTCTCGGAGGACGAAACAACGGTGGCGTCTCCCAATGCCAGCTCATGATCTGCCAGAAGTGTCCTTGCCTTTTTGACCGTCATTCCCACAACATTCGGAACTCTCCAGCCGTCTATCTCAACAAATTCAACACTCGGGCCCGCTTCATAATCGCCATTGCTCACTGTGAAATTAACAGTTGCAACACCGCTTGAAATAGGTGTTCCGGGAGTGGGATACTGCTCTATTATCCTTCCCTCCTCAAGCTCGCTTGGCGCTTCGCTTCTCTTGCCCAGCTTAAGGCCGACCTTTGCCAGCTCCGCCTCTGCCTGTCTAACGGTAAGTCCGGTTATATTGGGAACGGATTTTTCCACATAGCTCTGTCCTCCGCTGACGGTAAGAGCGATAGAAGCTCCTGCCGCAACGCTTGTTTTCGGAAGCAAGCTCTGACCTATAACGGTTCCCGCAGCCTTATCCGACTCCTCATATGTGACCTCGGTAATTACAAGAGAAAGCTCTGCCGCCTTCTGACGCGCATCCGTTTCGCTTGCACCTCTGAAATCAGGCACCTCAACAGCATCCGAGCCCGATGATCTTCCCATGCTCACATAAACCGTAACGGTTGAGCCAACTGCTGCGGAATCACCCGCCGCAGGATAGGTATAGCAAACCTTACCTCTTGCCATGCTGTCGCTGAACACCTCTTCAAGAGCAACCTTAAGTCCAAGCTTTTTAAGCGCAAGCTCAGCATCACGGCTGGATTTGCCCTCATAGCTTTCGATTATCAGAAGCTCCGCTCCAAGGCTCACGGTGAGCCTTACTGTCTGCCTCTGCTTATTGGCAGATACCTTTACTCGCTGTCCCTCCGAGGGGTACTGATCAAGTATCTGTCCCTTTACAGAATTCGAATCGTATTTTTCTGTTATTTCAACGGTATAATAGGTGGAGCTGAGTCCCACCGCATCCTGCGTCGTATAGGTATAGCCGACAACATTCGGAACTGTAAGAGTTATAATATCCGAATCTACATTTATGATTCCGAAAATTCCGAGAGCCGCATCAAGCAGCACAAAAAGGCTCACAAGAAATACCACCGCAAAGGCAGAAGCAACTCCGAGAATAATTGGGAACATGCTTTTTCCGCCCTTTGACGATTTTTTCTTTTTTGTCTGAGGCTTTTTTGCGGATTTTTCAGCAGTTACATTTTTGGGATTGGGACGGAATACGATTCCCGGATCAGCCTTAAGACGCGCGATCTGACGAAGCATCTGGGTCGCACTCTGGAAGCGCATTTCGGGATCCTTCTCCATTGCGGAAAGGGTTATCTGCTCAAGTCCTCTCGGCATAGATGGGTTTATGCTTCTGGGGGGGATCGGGTCGTCATTTATCTGCTTCAGCGCCACAGTTATGGGACTTTCGTCATAAAAGGGCAGCTTACCGCATGCCATCTCATATATCATAACTCCGAGAGAATAAAGGTCGCTTCTCCTGTCTATCGCCTTACCCTCTGCCTGCTCGGGACTGATATAGAAAACGGTTCCTATCGCCTTATCGGTAAGGGTCAAGGTCTCTGCATTCGGAAGCTTTGCAATTCCGAAATCCATCACCTTGATAACGCCGTTTTTAAGCAGCATTATATTCTGCGGCTTTATATCTCTGTGAACAACGCCCTTTGAATGTGCATGCTCAAGGGCATGGAGTATCTGCTCTGTATAGCTTATTATCTCGCCAAAGGACAAAACGCCCTTCTTTGTCATATAATCCTTGAGAGTTATACCCTCGATATATTCCATGACGATAAATTTTATATTACTTCTGACCGAAATATTGAAAATTCTGACAACATTCGGATGAGAAAGCATTGCAACAGCCTTTGATTCATTTACGAATCTTCTCACCTGTGCCTCATCACTTGCTATGTCCTCGCGAAGCATCTTGACGGCAACGGTCCTCTTTTCGGCAAGGTCATATGCCTGAAAAACCACCGCCATTCCGCCAACGCCTATGGTCTTCATTATTCGATATCTGTTATCGAATACCTGACCCACATAGCGCTCGTAACCTTCCATATTCATTTATATGCCCTCTCCTTCTTATATTTTCAGAAGCACAACGGTAATATTATCAGCACCGCCGCCGGCATTTGCCGCTTCTATAAGAGAGTTGACCTTTTCCTCGGGCTCACCGTCGCCCGAGGCTATTTTGCATATGTCCTCATCTTGCACCATTCCCGTAAGACCGTCCGAGCAAAGCAGGAAGTAGGCTTCATTTTCGAAATCCGTCTCAACAGCCTCGATATCTGCCTTTATTTCCTCTTCTGTTCCCACAGCGCGCATTATGATATTGCGGTTTGAGCTGCTCTTCGCCTCTTCTGCGGTGAGCTTTCCGATATCCACAAGATATTGAACATAGGAATGGTCATGGGTAATCTGTTCAATATTTCCACCGCATATTCTATACATACGGCTATCTCCTATATTGACGGAATAAGAGCCCTTGGGGGTGAAAAGAAGCGCAACCAGAGTCGTTCCCATGCCGCTAAGCTCGGGACGCTTCTTTGCCTCATCAAAAACAGCCTTGTTCGCGCAGGAAACAGCGTTTTCAAGGAGCAATTTGAGATCAACTCCGTCACTATCAAGCACCCCGTCCTTAACTCTCGGCAAAAGAACTGCCTTTATCTCCTCGGAAAAGGCCTCAAGCGAGCGGCGGCTTGCTTCCTCTCCGCCTGCCGCGCCGCCCATTCCGTCGCAAACAGCAAGGAGCAGGGAGTCCTCGCCTATCTCATATATGCCGAAGCTGTCCTGATTACCCTTTCTGAGTTTTCCTATGTCGGTTTTACCAAAGTATATCATATTTCCTCCGTATCTTATGCCCTTTAAGCATAAGGATATGTTCCGTGTTTTATCTTTATGTGAAACGGCCTTTGCCGTGTTTTATTCTTCTTTTTTGGAATTTTCCCTGCGAAGCTGTCCGCAGGAAGCATTTATATCAGAGCCGAGCTTGCGTCTGACAGTTGCCCTTATTCCTCTCTTTTCGAGTACTGCGGCAAAAGCCTTTATTGCCTCGTCTCCGCTTCTCTTGAAGCCTGTTTCCTTAACCTCGTTTACGGGAATAAGGTTCACGTGAATAGGCATACTTTCCTTTTCACTTCGCAAAGCTCCGTTGAGCACCCTTGCCAGCTTTTCCGCATTTTCCCTTGAATCGTTTTTGCCGGAAATCAAGGTATATTCAAAGGATATTCGACGCTTTGTTTTGGCATAATAATCACGGCAGGCACGAAGAAGCTCGCCAATGCCCCATTTATTATTTATCGGCATTATGGCACTTCTGGTCTCATCATCGGGAGCGTGGAGAGATATTGAAAGCGTTATTGGCATTTCAAGCTCTGCCAGCTTATATATCTTGTCCACAAGACCGCAGCTTGAAAGGGATATATGCCGATAACCGATGTTCATCCCATCCTCGCAGCCCACAAGCTGAAGGAATTTGACCACATTATCAAAATTATCAAGCGGCTCGCCTATTCCCATCATAACGATATTGGAAATTCGCTCGCCCGTGTCATTCTGCGCAGCAATCACCTGCCCAAGAAGCTCAGACGGTGTAAGATCACGCACCTTTCCGCCGATGGTAGAGGCACAGAATTTACATCCCATTCTGCATCCAACCTGTGACGAAATGCATATGGTATTTCCGTGATTATATTTCATCACAACAGACTCGATGCAGTTGCCGTCGATAAGTCCGAAAAGGTATTTCACGGTGCCGTCAATGGCGGAAACAAGCTTCTTTTCGATATAAGGCAAGCGATATTCGCATCTTTCGTCTATTTTTTCGCGCAAAGCCTTTGAAAGGTTTGTTATATCCCCCAGATGCGTTCCCTTGTGTATATTGGTAAATATCTGCTTGGCTCTGTATTTTGCCTCTCCAAGCTCTTCCGTAACAAAGACTTCAAGCTCCGCAAGCGAGAGAGACAAAATGTCTGTTTTTATTCTGTTTTCCATATGTCTCCCCCTTGTAAGATCAGTTTTTCTTTAATTTTGCGATGAAAAATCCATCGCTTCCGTGCTTGTCGGGATAAAGTGTGAGCATTCCATCGCTTTTAATTCCACCGACCTCAAAGGGTACAAGCGAAAGCTCGGGATGCTTATCCATAAGTATTTTAATATTGGTCTCGTTCTCCGAGGGTAATATCGTACAGGTGGAATAGACCATTATTCCGCCTTTTTTCAGATATCGAAGATTATTTTCCGCAATCGAAAGCTGAATTTCGGGAAGTCTGTCGATATCCGAAAGCTCCTTATATCTGATATCGGGCTTCTTGGCAATGACCCCAAGACCCGAGCAGGGCACGTCGCAAAGAATTTTGTCGGCAGTCCCCTCAAGCGACTCGTCAAATTTTCTGCCGTCCACCGCCTCGGCCTTTATTATCTTAATTCCAAGCCTTTCAGCCCCCCGTCTTATAAGGGAAAGCTTGTTTTCGTGCAGGTCAAAGGAGCGTATTTCCCCCTCATTTTCCATCTCCATGGCAAGTGAAAAGCTCTTTCCGCCGGGAGAGGCACAGCAATCTATAATTTTTTCGCCCTTTTTTGCCCCAAGAACGGCGGCGCAAAGCTGTGATGCCTCATCCTGAACGAACCAAAGTCCCTCCGCTTCTCCCGGAATAAGAGAATATGGTGTGCTGCCCGAGAGCTTGATGCCTACTGCCGAAAAAGCGGCTTCCTCGGCTTTGATCTCTCTTTCGGAGAGCATATAAAGAAGCTCTTCCCTGCTTGTTTTCAGAGTATTTACTCGCAAGGTCATGGAGGGTGCTTCATTCATTGCACAAAAGACCGACTCGGTGCGCTCTCTGCCGATATCGCGGCAAAATCTCTCGCATATCTCCTCCGAGACCGAATATTTTACCGAGAGATATTTTGAAAGATCACCTTCATCGGGTAATCTTATCTTTTTTTCCGCGCGGACAAACGAACGGAGAAGCGCGTTTACAAACCCCTTTGAACGCTTTCCCACAAGCTCAACGCTCTCATTTATTGCCGCGTGATCTGGAATCCTGTCAAGATAAATAAGCTGATAAAGTCCAAGTCTTAAAGCGGTTCTGACGCTCGCCTCTATCTTTGAGGGCGGCAGAGAAGCCATTTTGTCTATTTGATAATCAAGGGTGATCCTCCGCTCAATAACACCGTAAACAAGCGTTGTGAGAAGTCCCCTGTCAGCTCCGCTTACACCGCTTTGCTCGATGGCGGCATCAAGGGCGATATTTGAATACCTCTTTGCCGCCTCGATGCGGTCAAGCACCATAAGAGCGACCCTTCTGACATTTATTTTGTTTTCCATTGCCGCTCCTTTCGTTTTTTTAATCCCTTCTCCTGTTTGCTATAAGAAGAAGACGAAGTATCTGCGATAGTGCTGTTGCAAGGGCTGCAACATAGGTCAGAGCCGCCGCTGTCAGCACCTTTCTCGCGCCATGAAGCTCCTCTGTTGTGAGCCTTGCGCTATTATCAAGCGCCTCCATGGCTCTTCTGCTTGCATTGAATTCAACAGGAAGTGTTACCGCCTGAAAAACCGCTGTAAGCGAAAACAAAATGATTCCGAACATTGCAAGCTGATAGCTGAAAAGCAATCCAATAAGAAATATCGGAAGTGCCAGCCTTGAGCCGATATTCGTTGCGGGAATTATTGCACTGCGTATCTTCATGGGGCCATACCCCTCCGCATACTGCACAGCGTGTCCCGCCTCATGCGCCGCAACTCCAACTGCTGCAATGCCACTTGAGCCATAAACCGACTGCGAAAGTCTTATAACATTAGTCTTTGGGTCAAAATGGTCGGTGAGATTGCCCGCTATCTGCTCTATTCTCACATGATGGAGACCGTTTCTGTCGAGAATGAGCCTTGCGGCATCAGCACCCGTCATATTACATCTTGTCCCGACCTTATTGTACTTTGTGAACGCACTGTTCACCATCCCCTGTGCCACAAGCGCAAAGATCATTGCGGGGATCAGCACAAGATAGGAATAATCAAAATAAAAATACGGCATAGAAAAATCCTTTCAAAAATTATTTAAGAAGGTCGCCTATGGCAATTTTTCTGCCCCTTATAAAGTCACTCGCATCCATTCTTCCCTTTCCCTCGGGAAGCACACGGAGAAGCTCAATAGCTCCCTCTCCGCATTTTACGGTAATACCACCTTCAATAGAAATGACCTCTCCCGCGTCAGCCTCACCATCAAAGGAAGAAATTCTGCTTTTCAGCACCTTAAGAAGCTTTCCGTCGGGTGTATGGGTAAATGACAAGGGAATCGGCGAAAGACCTCTTATAAGGTCATGCACCTCTTTTGCGCTTTTGGAGAAATCAATAAGGCAGTCCGCCTTTTCGATCTTTGCAGCATAGTTCATTTCGGCCTCGTTCTGCTTTTCTCTCGGTGCTTTTCCGTCTCTTATATCATTTACGGTTTTAAGAAGAAGGGATGCACCAAGCTCGGCAAGACCGTCATGAATATCCTCAAAATTATGGTCCTCTTCAATGACAAATTCTTCCTTATATATCATGTCGCCCGTGTCAAGACCCACATCCATATACATGGTCGTGATTCCTGTGACCTTTTCGCCGTCAATTATGGCTCTCTGCATTGGTGCCGCACCTCTGTACCGAGGAAGAAGCGAGCCATGGACATTGATACAGCCGAGGCGAGGGTAATTTATCACATTTTCGGGCAGTATCTTTCCAAAAGCCACAACTATTATCATATCGGGGTCTATTTCGTGAAGAAGCGCATCGAATTCCTCGGTGCGAAGAGTTTTCGGCTGATATACGGGAATATTTTTCTCCATAGCATAGACCTTAACGGGAGGCGGAGTCAGCTCATAGCCTCTGCCCTTTGGCTTATCTGTTTGTGTGACAACTCCAACAACATTTTCGCCACTCTCGCAAAGCGCTTTAAGCGATGCAAGGGCAAAATCGGGAGTTCCCATAAATAAAATCTTCATATTTTTTCCTTTATCTCAGTCATACATTTCGAGAGCATTGTCGATATAGAGCTTACCGTCAAGGTGGTCAAGCTCATGGCAGAAGGCTCTTGCAAGAAGTCCGCTTCCGCTGATATCAAATTCCTCTCCGCGGCGGTTCATCGCTCTTACCGTAACGTGCATGGGGCGACGTGTTTTTCCGCTTCTTCCGGGAATTGAAAGGCAGCCCTCTGTTTCCTCCTGAGTACCCGCAGTTGCAATTATTCTGGGGTTGATAAGCTCAATTATCTTGCCCTCCTCAACCTCAATAACCACAACACGGCGAAGAACGCCCACCTGCGGTGCAGCAAGTCCAACCCCCCCTGCCTCGTGCATGGTGTCTATCATATCATCAAGGAGAGTGCAAATTCTGGGAGTTATTGTTTCAACGGGACGGCAGACCTTGCGAAGGGTCTCGTCGCCTATTTTAAGTATGTTTAGCTTTGCCATTTATAATTCTTCCTTTTTAATTTAAACATAATGATTTTTTCTCGGGAGCGCACAAAGAGTGCAATTTCCGCCCACATAATATGTGCGCCAATAATTTTCAGCACCAAGCATATAGCCATTCGGCAGTCTTACCTCGCACCTTATGCCCTCATCACATTTAACTGTGACATAAACATTTTCGCCTTCTTTTTCCCATTTTACATATACCTTGCCGATGGGTGCTTCATATTCTCCCTCGGCAAAATCAAGATCACTGACAAAATTAGGCTTTACAACGATATTATTCGGATCATCACCCATGGGATTTACGTTTATTCCCACAACATGGCGCATAAACCAATGATTAACGTCACCAAAGAAATGATGATTTTGAGATTTACAGTCGCTGACATTCTTTCTGAACATCTCAGGA
>JAZROG010000066.1:0-9468 GCA_045648605.1 Eubacteriales bacterium
ATCGGTATCGAAAAGAAGGTTACCGCAGCTCCGGCATTCGAGCTTCGTCCCGTTGGATACGGTTGCCAGGATTGGTATAATATTCTTAAGGCTTGCGAGGATGCAGGCACTGAATGGGTAGTTGTTGAGCAGGATAGACCCAGCATGGGCAAAACTCCTCTCGAATCTATCGAAATGTCTCGCAAGTATCTCACAACTCTCGGAAACTGATTCGCAGAGAGCAAACACAAGTTTTCAATGGAGCGAAAGCTCCTTTGACAAGAATAAAAAACAAAAATCTCTATATTTAAAGGAGGATTTTCCCATGGCAGATATGAATGCTTTTGAGAAAAATCAGGAAGTTAAGACTGTTGATACCTCGAAGAAAATGCGCGTAGGTATCATCGGTACAGGTTGGATCGCAGAGGCTCACATTGAGGCTTATAAGAGACAGCCCGACGTTGAGATCGTAGCAGCAGCAGACCTTATCCCCGGCAAGGCAGCAGCCTTCATGAAGAGATACGGTATTGAGGGTGCAAAGACCGACTATGCTTCCCACAAGGAAATGATAGACGATAAGAGCCTTAATCTCGACGCTGTATCTATTTGTACATACAACCGTCAGCATGCAGGCCCCGCTATCTATGCTCTTGACAACGGTATCAATGTTCTTCTCGAGAAGCCTATGTGCGTAACTATCGAGGAAGCTGCTGAGATCGTTAAGGCTGAGAAGAGAAGCGGCAAGGTTATTTCTATCGGCTTCCAGCCCAGATTCAGCCCCAACATGCAGATGATCAAGAAGATCGTTCAGAGCGGTGAGCTCGGTGAGATCTACTATGTTCAGACAGGTGGCGGCCGTAGAAGAGGTATTCCTACCCCCTTCGGTACAACATTTATCGAGGATGAGACAGCAGGTCTCGGAGCACTCGCTGATATCGGATGCTACTCTCTCGACCTCGTTCTCAATGCTCTTGGTAATCCGAAGCCTCTTACAGTTTCCGGTTACAAGTCCGCATTCTTCGGAACTGACCCCAACTACTCTAACTATGTAAATACAGGTCATCCCGAGTATGCAAAGAAGTTCGGCGTTGACGACTTCGCAGCTGCATTTATTCGTCTCGAGGGCGGCATTACTCTCGACTTCCGTATAGCTTGGGCTATGAACATCGACACCCCCGGTGATACAATATTCCTCGGAACAAAGGGTGGTCTCCGCGTTCCTTCCACAGACTGCTGGAACGGTACTCTCACAAAGCCTATGACAATCTATCACGAGGTTGCAGGCGAGCAGGTTGAAACAGTTGTTCCGCTTCTGGAAGACATCAATCTTTGGGACGCAAAGATCCGTTCCTTCCTCGATGCTTGCAAAGAGGGTGGCAAGGCTCCCGTTCCTTCCGCTGATATCATCTACAATCAGGCTATCCTTGATGGTATCGCTAAGTCTAACGCTGTTGGTCGCGAGATCGAGATCGTTATCCCTGAGTGCTGATTCAATAATTAAGCATTTAACCCCCGAAGCCGTTGGCTTCGGGGGTTTTAGGTTGTTGAGATTTTTGCTGCTGATATAAATTCAGATGCCTATTACTTAAGTATCTTGCAGAAATCAAGAATTGCAATAACTATGCCGGCAAAAATGTATATTTCAACAAGAGTACCGACAATACCGACAACAAAATTAACTATCGGTATTTTCGCAAGAATTCCGAGAAGGAATCCAACAAGTGCACCGACAACGAGATAGATCAGAATGGTGATGATGAGCTTTGCAACATCCTTCATTCCAAAAGAAAGGGGAAAAAGCTTTTTCAAAGTATCCATGGTAAACCTCCAAATTAAATGATGATATTATTTTATCATATTTTTCCGCCCAAATCAATCTTTTTTGACAAATTTCCTATAGTTTTTTGAACTATTGACATTTTCGTCAAAAAATGTTAAAATAATTAAAAACCAATTCAAGGACAAGGATATGAAAGAAATTAAAAACAAAACATTTGACAGCGAAAGAGCGCTGTATAATTCCGATGGAGTAATTCTTGAAAATTGCACGTTCGCGGGAGAGGCAGACGGTGAATCCGCGCTTAAAGAAAGCAGAAATGTAACCGTTAAAAATTGCCGCTTTGAGCTTCGCTATCCTTTTTGGCATGACGATGGACTTACGGTGAGCGACAGTATCCTCACATCCACCTGCCGCGCCCCCATCTGGTACACAAGAAATGCACTTTTTGAAAATTGCCAAATGGAAAGCGTCAAGGCATTCAGAGAATGCGACGGAATCACGGTAAAAGGCTGCTCTGTTACAAGTCCCGAGCTTCTTTGGAATTGCAAAAATATAAAAATCTTCGGCGGAGATATGACAAGCGAATACTTTATGATGAATTCATCCGATGCGGAAATAGAAAAGCTGAATTTTTCGGGCAAATATTCCTTCCAATATGCAAAGAATATTACCATTCGCGATTCTATCCTTAACACAAAGGATGCCTTCTGGCACTGCGAAAATGTCGCGGTCTATGACAGCGTGATATCGGGCGAATATGCGGCTTGGTACTCCAAGGGCCTGCGCCTTTACCGCTGTAAAATCATCGGAACACAACCCTTTTGCTATGCCGAGGACCTATATCTTGAGGATTGCATAATGGAAAGCTGTGACCTTTCATTTGAAAATTCAAGCGTAAATGCAACCGTCAGCAGTACCATTGACAGTGTTAAAAATCCCCTCCACGGAAGCATAAAAGCCAAGGGTTATGGAGAGATCATACTTGACGAGCACCAAAAAGAGGGTGCGGACTGCAAGATAGAGATTTTTTGACGAAAAGCATGAATAATTTGCTCAGAACAGAAAGCGTGCGCCATGCCTGGCCCGAAACAAAACCCGTTTTTTCAATCGACCGTCCGAGCGGATGCCCATTTTATGTTTTCATTCATCTTTGGAACAGCGTTGAAATACAGCTTGACGGAAAAGCAATCAAAACCGAACCCTCCGCTTGCATAGTTTTCGATATAAATCACCCTCAAATCTGGAGGCCTGTCTCCGGCGGGATAATTCACGATTGGATACATATAGAGGGCGATCTTCCTTCGCTTCTTGCTTCATGCGGGCTTGAATTCAATAAGATCTATTATCCGAAATCGGGTGAATTTATAACCTCTGTAACAGAGGAGCTGGAGCAGGAATTTTTTGCGGGAAGGCTACACGGAGGCGAGCTGTGCGATATCAAGCTTCGCGAGCTTTTCTATAAGCTTTCAAGAAGCTGCAAGGAGGATGTGCCGCAAATAGTCCCCGATGCAGAAACGGTATCCTCCATGAAGGCATTAAGACGAGAGATTTTTTCCGATCTTTCTCATTGTCCTACCGCTGCCGAGATGGCGAAAAGACTTTCGGTCAGCGAATCGAAATTCTATCTGCTTTATAAGGAGATCTTCGGCATTACGCCCGCAAAGGATATTATAAACGCAAGAATAGAGAGCGCAAAAAAATACCTTGCCTCGGGGCAATATTCGGTGGAGCAGATCGCATTTCTTGTAGGGTATAAAAGCGCCTTTCATTTCATCCGACAATTCAAGCAGCAAACGGGCATGACCCCCGGAAAATTTTTAAAGGGATAAATAAATTTTTATCTGCAAGCAAAAATGCCGAGTCAAAAATTTGACTCGGCACTTTTTGGGGAAATTATTCACCATAGCGCTCAGTAAGCATATGACGAAGGACCTTAACGGAAAATTCCGCCATCTCAACTATAAATTTATCACCGTAATGGGGAAGATGAAGCTCCATATTGTAATTGCCCTTGTAACCGATCTCGTCAAGAGCATTAAAAACGTCATTCCAATCAATAGTTCCCATTCCCGGAGTCTTATGCTGGTCTGCAAGGGTATCATTATCATTAAGATGGAGACAGGTGAGATTACTTCCCATCATTCGGATGCAGTCTGCGGGGGTAGGCTCGCCAAATCGCATTGCCTTATTTGAATGTCCTGTGTCCGCACACATCTTGAAGTGGTCTGCAAAATCCTCCATTGCGGCAATTCTATTGTAGTTGATAAGAAATTCATCCATCTGACCGAAAAAGTCAACGCACTGATTTTTCTCCGAATCACCAAAGGTTTCGGTTGCAAGACGCACACCGTATTTTTTAGCAAAAGGTATAAAAGCACCAAACATTTCCTCGCTGAGTTTCTGATATTCCTCGCGCGCGGTCTCGGGACCCATTTTGTAAGTTGATATATTATGTATAACAACATCCTTTGCGCCGAGTATTCCCGCTACCATGAAGTCAAGCCGTGCATTTATAAGCTGTGCCGCATTATGCTCCTCATCACGGCAGAAGGAAACAAGTCTTCCGTGGGTCTGACCTATCTCAATGCCAATCTCATCGGCACGGCGGCGAAGAGCAGTAAAATATTCGCATATTTCGTCATCACTTTTGGAATAAATCTGCCCCTGACTGCGATAATCCCATCTTTCGCAGGAGGTGTCGAAATCCACCGCATCTGCGCCTATCTCCTTTGCTATCTCGATGGCTCTCATATCACCGAATTTGCGCTGAAGATCACCTATTGCAATACTTATCTTCTTATCCATAGTAAAAACCTCTCAAAAAATTCGAAGCCGAGGAACGCCACGAAAACTTTTCTCGGCTTCTCTATTTATTATACAGTTATTTTTTCAAAAAGTCAACAGTATTTGTTTATTTTATTTCAACAAACGTGTTTATTTTATTTCAACAAACGCCCATGCACCGCTACAACGTCGGAGACGGTGAAACACCGCATGCTGACCGTAATAGGTAACGCCATCTATTTTTTGATTATTATAATATGAAACATAGAAATAATCATTACCCATGGATGCAAGACCCTGGTCAGCCATTCCGGGATGGCTCATTCCGCAAATTCTTCCCTCATAGCCACTATTGTCATAGTCAAAGGCATCATGCTCACCGATATGACCTCTGCCGCATATACATCTGAGATCCATTGTCCAGCCGAGCATCTGCTCCTCTGTGTCGCCGTCACGGTCAAGGTCGTCTCTGTCCTTAAACTGTGCCGCTCTCTCGCGGGATATCTCATAGACCTCGCTGCTCTCGGGAGTATTCTGACCAACATAAATCTCTGTAAGAGAAAGCTTCTTTGTTCCATCGACTACAAAATAGTCAAACTTAGGATATGCATCGTCAAGACCCGAATCTCTTTCGTATGTTGCGAAATGGTAGTCTCCCGTATCCTTAACCGTTCCTTCCTCGGGCTCTTGACCGTAACCCCAAACGATTGTAAGGTTGGGGTTATTTGCAAATGAACCCGAACTTATGACGTTGGTAAAATTACCGATTCCTGTCCAATAATCTCCGCTCTGCCATGCTCCGGAAATCTCTGCCAATTTTCCGAGATAAATAGTTTTTAGATTTTTCCGGTTTGCAAAAATCGAGGATTCGTGCTGATATGAATGATAATCAGTAAACAGATCAGACACATGGATATGCTCAACAGCATCGGCATAAACGCTGTAATTCTTTCGCCAAGTCCATAAATAGTTTTTCTCAATCGTATTACCGTTTATTGTGAAGCCATACCCATTTCTTGTGTTGGTTTCATTTGGAGTAATGTAAAAAGTTTTGGTTTTGGGGTCAAATTCCCAGTCGATCATACCGGGATGAGAGCCCGTCAGACCTTCATCTGAGGGTGTTTCATCCGTTGCCATTGCCATCATGCAAAATGCGACGAAAATGAGGCAAAAAATGATGAGGGAAAACAGAATTCTACTTTTTTCATTGTTTTTCTCCTGTTATGTCATAGGCACTCTCGCCCGCAAGATCCTGCATAAGAACGGCAGAAGCATCGCAATATTCTGTCTCAAGAGCAAGAGATTTATATTCTCCGAAAATGCCTACGGTATCCGCATCTCCGATGGCGGCACTGACATCGCATTTCGGGATAAAATAATCTCTATCCATAGTTCTGCCAAGGGTGCTATGGCAAAAACGCCGCTTGGATTTTTCGATGCCACAGCATATGGAATATTGCCATTTTCATCGTTCTCCACAATGGGTAATGGGCATCCTCTTGAAATTGCAGCGGGGGCAGTCTTTGTAAGAAGTCCATCCTCGGAAATGTGTCTGAAAATCACACCCATGACCCTTAGCCACCAGCCCTCGATCTCCTCTTCGCGATTTACAAACTGCTATGTATCATCAAGCTTTTTTTCACTTATTTTTGTGTTTTCACTCGAAACGGGGAATGCAGGCGCTATTCGATGGAAGCGCGCTGCGCGGATGACCTCATATTGCTTTGATTTTATATTTCTGTGAAATTCGGGGAACGAGGGATCAGCTTTTCCGTTTGGCAGTGCGCCAAGATAAGGATGACGCATGATTCCCATGGCAAATCCGCTTGCCGCAGCAATATAAGCCTCGTCCTCGCAGTCAATAAGTCCAAATCCTTCCTTTTGAGGCGCAGGAACATCGGAGTAGAGCGCGAGCTTTTCCATGGTCATTGGAATCGACATGATCGCAGGCACGTCATATGTTCTGAAAACGTGGGAAAAAGGAATAACATCCCGCCTGAATGAATGCTCGATTATAAGATCGGGAGCATATTCTTCCGCAAGAGACGTAAGCATTTTGCGGAACTCAATGTCATTATCCTTCTTGCCCCAGTCCACCTTCCAATATGCAAATCCGGACTCATCTGCCTCAATTAGTCTTTTTTTCCAATACTCCTCGGGACTTTCATCGCAAAATGCGCTTTCCTGTGCGCAGACCCAGCCTCCAAGTCCCTTCCAGCCAAGCTCTTTTATTTTCTTTACAAGTGACGCAAGAGCCTCCGTGTTGGTCTTTCCGGCAGTAAAGGACGGGAATTTTTCATCTTTCAGAATGAGGCTTCCGTAATAGTCCTCATTTCCGTCAAGCGGCACATCCCAGCTATCGTCCATAACGATAAACAGATCACCTCTGACCTGTTCGTGAAAATATGCCCATCCATATGGCTTTTCTCGCTCAAAAAGTGATTTTTCGCATATGGTCTTTCTCTGCATTGGCGGTCTGCCGTCGCTTGTTGCATATAGCTGTGTCTGCCATGTGCAGTAATAATCGGAGCTTTTATTCGGTATGTTCGGCACAATATTTATATCTATCTTTTTAATTTTTTGTCTCCTTTCTTTAATAAATCTCTTCATAACGTTTTTCATATAAAAATTCCTTTCCGAGAGCTATATACATGAATTATATCACATTCAAAGCCGCCTTTGAATACACTTTTTGTAATAAAATATAAAAAAATTCACTCTTTCCCAAGCAAAACTGCTTCCACATGGGAAAGAGTGAATATTTTATTTTTATTTCTGCTTGTTATAAAGCTCCTTGAACATTTTGACGGTCTCTGCAAAGTCTGCAATAGCGTCCTCGATGACCTCGGGCTTTGTGAGGTCTATTCCCGCAACCTTAAGGCTCTCAAGAGGACTGATCCTGCCTCCGCAGCCAAGGAATTTCAGATAGCTTCCGATATAAGCCTCGCCCTCATTCTCGATTCTGCGAACGATGGAGGAAGCGGCGGAAATGCAGGTCGCATACTTATAAACATAGAACCAGCGGTAGAAATGAGGTATTCTCATCCACTCAAGGGCGATCTCCTTATCGGCAACAACGTGATTTCCGAAATACTTCTTGATAAGAGCATAGTATTTGTCGCAAAGAAGCTCCTTTGTGAGTGTTGCGCCGCTCTCGCAAAGCTCGTGCATGGTCTTTTCAAATTCCGCAAACATTGTCTGGCGGTAAAGCGTGCCCTTATATGTCTCCATAATCTGATTGAGGATGGAGAGCTTTTCATCGTCGCTGTTCGATTCGCGGAGCTTTCTGTGTGCAAAGAGAAGCTCGTTTACGGTTGAAGCAACCTCGGCAACAAAGATCGTATAAGAGGATTCCTGGGGAGTATTATCCTTCTTTGAATACCAGGAGTGCATCGAGTGACCCGCTTCGTGAGCAAATGTTGAAACATCGTCAAGCTTACCTGTATAGTTCAGGAGCATATAAGGCGCTGTGTCATAGCAGCCTGAGCTGTATGCGCCGCCTCTCTTGCCCTTGCTTGGGTAAACATCCACCCATCTCTGCTCCTTTATACCCTTTTCGAGTGTATCGTGGTATTCCGAGCCGAATATCTCAACGGTCTTAAGAACCTCATCGGTTGCCTCCTCAAAGCTGTATTCCTTTGTGCAGGAGGAGATAAGGGGTGTATAAACATCATACATATGAAGCTTGGGGAGTCCGAGAACCTCGCGCTTAACATCATAGTATTCAAAGAGTGGCTCAAGTCCCTTTGAAACAGAATTTATAAGGTTGTTATAAATTTCGGGAGTAACCTCGTCATTAAATACGGATGCGGTAAGGCTGTCGCTGAACTTGCGAACCTTTGAAACCGTTGTGCGCTCGCGGACATAGGCATTTATAAGCGCGGAAAGAGTATTTCCGTATTTGTCATAAGTCTCATAGAGCTTCTTGAATGCCGCGCGGCGGACATTTCTGTCCTCGCTCATAAGGCGGAGAACATATGTGGATTCGGTAAGCTCAACAAGCTTCTTTTCCTCGTCTCTTATCTTGCCGAAGGTCATGTCCGCATTTGCAAAAATAGTGCGGATATTCGAATGAGAGCCCATTCCCATCTGAAGGTCTGCTAGGAGCTTTTCATTCTCATCGGAAAGTGTATGAGGACGGTATCTCTGCTCAACCTCGATAGTCCTGCGGTATTCCTCAAGCCTCGGAAATTCCTTAAACCACTTTTCGGTGGTCTTCTCATCAAGACGAAGAAGCGAGGGAGAAACGAAGAAGGAAGCAGATCCTGCTTCACAAGCAAGATTCTGCATTTTGCCCATAAGAGCAAGATAGAAATTGTCGGAAAGATCAAGATCGGAGCTGAGATGCGCATAGATAAAGAGCTTTTCAATGAGCCTTTCAAGCTTTGTCTTGTCTGCGAGCATATTATAAAGTCCCTCTGCGCTCTTTGTCATGGTATCCGCGTGCTTCGGGAACTCCTTAACAAGAACTGATGCCTTCTCAAAATCAGCATCAAAAGCCGCCATGTCGGGATATATTGCCGTGAGATCCCATTTGTATTTTTCGGGAATATCTTTTCTCTGGTCTGTCATCATTTTTACCTGCCTTTGCGGTTTTTTATTATATATTATATTATAAATGATATTTTCTCTTTTGTCAATGGATAGTTTTTCCCTTTACATTGATTTTTGCACTTTTATAAGCATATTGTGATGATCAAAAATCATTTTGCAAAAAACAAATATAAACTTCAAATCCCCATTAAAAAAATGCGGTCCAATCAAATTTTTTGATTGGACCGCATCAGCGTGTCGAGAAAGTCTCGACACGCTGGCAGACTTCGAAAAAGGTAGGAATATTTTTCGTTCTTACATTCGTCGGCGTACTCGGTACGACAGAGTGTAAGAACGGAAAAAGCAAGTAAGCACAAGGCTTTCACGAGAAT
>JAZROG010000067.1:0-32112 GCA_045648605.1 Eubacteriales bacterium
GGTTCGAATCCTGCATGGCGCGCCAAAAAAGGTGTATGCTTTAGCATACACCTTTTTTGGCGTTCCACGGTAGGTACAAGAGAAGCTGCTTCAAATCGCAAAAAAAAATAAAGAGACATTGATAGCATTGCGCGATTTGACACCGAGCTTGCTCGGATTGGTTCTGAATCCTGCCTGTTGCGTAAAAAAAGGAACCTTTGTCTATCGGACAAAGGTTCCTTTTTGATTATATTTCGCAGGCAAGCATATCCTCATATGTTTCTCTGCGGATTATCAGCTTATCCTCGCTGCCGCGAAGCATGACCATGGGAGGACGGGGGATTCTATTATAATTCGATGCCATCGAGTGGTTATATGCTCCCGTTGTTATAACGGCAACGATATCTCCTCTCTCGGGCTGGGGCATATTCACATCCTCCTGGATGATATCACCGCTTTCACAGCATCTTCCCGCAACGGTGCAGACGAAATCGCATTCATCTTTCATCCTGTTTGCAAGAGCAACGCTGTAAGGCGAGCCGTAAAGTGCAAATCTCGGATTATCCGGCATACCGCCGTCGATGGAGACATAGCTCTTAAAGCCGGGGATTATTTTAACCGTTCCCGCGCTGTAAAGAGTCATTCCCGCATCTGCCACAATGCTTCTGCCCGGCTCCATGCGAACCGAGGGGAATTTTAATCCTCTTTCGTCGCAAACCCTTCTCATGTGCTTTGCTATCTCTGCAATATTTGCTTCATAATCTATTATCGGATGCTCGGGAAGGTATCTTACGCCCATTCCGCCGCCGAGATTTATTATCTCCGCTTCAAAGCCGAAAGCATCTCTCATGTCGGCAGAAAATGAAAGCATTATTTCTGCGGCAGATATGAAGGGCTCGCTCTCGAAAATCTGAGAACCGATATGGCAATGATATCCCATAACGGCAATGTTTTTCTGCTTAAGAGCCACAGAAAGAAGCTCCTTCGCCTGTCCTGTTTCGATAGCCGCACCGAATTTTGAATCAACTCTGCCCGTATTTATCGACTGATGGGTATGAGGGTCGATTCCGGGGGTTATACGGAGGAGGATCTTCTGAACCGCTCCTCTTTTTTCTGCTTCATTCTGAATGGCGAGAAGCTCTGTTACGCTGTCGCAAACAAAATATCCAACGCCCTTGTCCATTGCAAAGGCAATGTCGGAATCTGTCTTGTTATTTCCGTGAAAATATGAATTTTCCATTGGAAAGCCGCCTGCGGATGCGGTAAAAATTTCACCGGGAGACACAACGTCGATGCCCATTCCCTCCTCACGCATAATGCGGTAGATATCCTTTATGCAAAGAGCTTTTCCAGCATAAAGAGGCATCGAGGATGCACCGAAATGCTTTTTCATTGCGCCCATATATATGCGGCATTTTTCTCTTATCTTATCCTCGTCAAGAAGATAGAGAGGAGTGCCGTATTTTTCTGCAAGAGAAACGGTGTCAAGCCCTGCAAAGGTCAGATGCCCTGCTTCATTTACGCCCAAATTGTCACAAATCATATCGGATTTTTTATCCAAGCAAATCATTGACACTGTAAAGACCTCTTTCCTTTGTCATAAGATAATTTGCCGCTGTAAGAGCACCCTCTGCAAAGAGCGCACGGCTATGGGATTTATGAGACAGTGTTATGGTCTGTGAGCCTGTGTCGATGCGAACCTCATGCTCACCGACAACCTTGCCCATTCGGAGAGAATGGATGCCTATCTCGCCCTTTTCTCTCTTTCCGTTCTCAGGTCTGCCGATGTTGAATTTTCCTCCGTTCTTCGCCTCGCGAGCACCCTCTGCAAGCATAAGCGCAGTACCCGAAGGAACATCTATCTTTTGATTATGATGAACCTCTGTTATCTCAACATCCGCATCGGGGAACATTCTGACCGCCTGCTTAACAAGAGAAACAAGAAGCGCGATTCCGATGGACATATTTCCCGAATAGAAAACGGGGATCTCCTCGGAGGCTTTCTTTATCAATTCCTTTTCCTCATCGGTCTGACCTGTTGTGGCGATAATGATGGGCATTTTTCTCTCAAGTGCATAGGAAACAAGGGAAGATGTTGCACTGTGGTGAGAAAAATCAATAATGACATCCGCATCCTCTTTTACCGCGGAAATATCGGTATAAGCGGGACAATTTACGATGGGAAGAACGATATCTGTAGCCGCCGCAAGGGTTGCGCAGCCGTATCCGCCCTCAATGGCACCGATAAGCTCCTTGCCCATCCTTCCGGAAGCGCCGCAAACTATAACCTTCATTATTATGACCTCTTAAATTATTCCGTGTGATTTCATAAGGGAGATGAGCTTTGCCTCATTTGCCTCTTCCATGGGTGTGAGAGGCAGACGGAGGTAGTTTTCGCAATAACCCATTGCGCTCATAGCGGCTTTAACGGGAATGGGATTGACCTCGCAGAAGAGAGCATTTATAAGAGAGAGATACTTCATCTGCATCTGCATGCTCTTCTGTGTTTCGCCGCGCATAAATGCATGGCAGATCTCGCTGGTCTCGGCGGGAATAATGTTGGAAAGAACGGAAATAACTCCCTTTCCTCCGCAAGCCATAATGGGGACTATCTGGTCGTCATTTCCCGAATAGATATCAAGCTTGTCGCCAACAAGAGTTGCTGTTTCAACTATCTTTGAGATATTTCCGTTTGCTTCCTTTATAGCGGTAATATTCGGATGGTCTGCAAGAGCAAGATATGTAGAGGGCTCGATATTCATTCCTGTTCTTCCGGGAACATTATAGAGAATTATCGGCTTATCCGAAGCATCCGCAAGAGTTGTAAACATCTTGATAAGACCCTTCTGGGTAGCCTTGTTATAGTAAGGTGTTACAACGAGCATTGCGTCCGCGCCCGATTCGCAAGCGCAGCGGGTAAGGTCAAGGGCATAGCCTGTGTCATTTGAGCCTGTTCCCGCAATAACGGGAACTCTGCCTGCGGTGTGCTTAACTGCGAAGTCGATGGCGTCTCTGTGCTCGTCATCTGTAAGTGTAGAAGCCTCGCCTGTTGTTCCGCAGATAACGAGAGCGTCGATTCCGCTATCTATCTGCCAGTCGATGAGCTTTCCGAAGGCATCATAGTCGATACCTTTCTCTGTGAGAGGTGTTACAAGAGCTGTTGCAGCACCTTTAAAGATTGTTTTGTTGATCTTTGCCATTTTTGTTCCCTTCCTTTTCTTAAAACAAAAAATAGAGCCAATTCCTCCGAATTGGCTACCGATAAAGCTAAAAATATGCTAAAAAATGCACGAGAAATAGCTAATGACCGATAGCTCTCCGCAGAAATGCGACAGTACGACAGATGTTATTCCCCCATACCGGTGGTGCCTTTCGCCCGGGCATCCCTCGGCGCAATCCCCTTTCAAATCGGCAAAGCTTTGCGAAAGCTTGGCACCGAAGCTACTCTTGTCATGCGCGCCTCTATCCTATTATGTCAACATTATAACAGTATTTCCCCAATTTGTCAATAGCTACAAGCATTTTTCTTATTTTTATAAGAGAAAATAATTTTGCAAAATAACCCAAATTTGATTTGCAATGAAAAAACATCTTATTTGGGTAACTTTAATTTTGCTTTTGGCTATGATTTTTGTAGCCTGTGGGGAAAAAGCTCCCGCAAATTCGGGCGCTGTAGTGCTCAAGACCATTGATAATCTCTCGGATTATGTTATCGTAAGAAGCGGAAACAGCAATTCCGAGATAACAAAGGAGGCAACTACTCTTCGCAAGGCTATAAATGACGCCACAAATTCGGGAGTTGCCATAAAGACCGATGATTTCAAGGCACAGTACGAGATCCTCGTCGGCAAAACATCGAGACAGGAATCTATCGATGCTCACGAAGGACTTCGCTCATCGGATTATGTCATAAAAATGGTCGGAAAAAAGATAGTTATTGCGGCAGGCTCCGATGAAGCGCTTGTAAGCGCTTGCGATTTTTATAAGACTAATTTTATAAACGCAGAGGGAAAGTGGGTAAAGTCTCCCACAGGCGATGGATACCGTGTAAACGGCAAATACCTCGTTGATTCTCTTTCTGTTGATGGAGTTGATATTTCCGAATTTTCCATCTACTATGAGGGTAAGCTCCTTGATGCAGCATCGATATGCGAAAAGCTCTGCGATGCATTCGGCGTCGGTCAGCAGTGCTTCCACGGTGTAAAGGACATGGTAAGCGTTACCATTGAGGATTTTGTAAATTCAACCGGACAGAAGCCGGGTATAATAGGTATTGATACAGGCTGCTACGGAGTTATGATGCCAACTATCACTCTCGAAATTGTCAGCCAGCTTGTTTGCGAGATCGTTGATTATTGCGCGGACGGTGGTATCGTTACCTGCAGTGCGCACTGGACAAACCCCTATGCACCCGATCAGCTTGTAAGAGGAAATCTCGGAAGCTTTGAAACAGAGGAGGAATATGAGGCTGCGCTTCGCGCGGTATTTACTCCAGGCAATGAATATTATGATTATTTTATGGATATTCTTGCTCTCGATGCAGACCTTTTCGAGGCGCTTGAGGACAATTACGTTACAATTATCTACCGTCCCATCCACGAGATGAACGGTAACTGGTTCTGGTTCTGTGTAACGCAGAATGGTAAAACCATGAGCGCAGAGGTTATGGTGGATTTCTGGAAATTCATCTATAACTACATGGAAGAAGAAAGAGGACTTGACAATCTTCTTTGGAATTACGGTCCCAATACCTCGGGCAATGTTGAAAACAATCCCGGCGGCACAATGGGCCCCATGTACTGCTATCCCGGCGACGAATATGTTGATATGGTTGGTGTTGACTGGTACACAAGCGGCAATCTTGAGATCACAGGCAGCAATAACTATCTTGACATGATAGATCAGACTCACAAGATCGGTGCGATCACAGAGTTTGGCGTTGGTGGTGCAGTTAAGGCTTCTTCATATGAGGAGCAGCACAAATATTACAGCGCAAATAATCTTCTTATCGATCTTTGGACTCTCATGGAGGAGGGCTACAATTTCGCTTACCTGCTCACATGGCATAATCAGTCCTTCTGCACCATCGGTGCGATGGGCGGAGAAAGCGGCGGATTTGACTTTATGAACGAGGAATATACTCTCGGTCAGGCAGATGTCAAGGCATTGTTTGATTCGCTTAAATAAAATAAATTTGTCTTCAAAAAGCAATCGGCTCGCAATTTGCGAGCC
Organism: Eubacteriales bacterium; assembly: GCA_045648605.1. Lineage (GTDB taxonomy): Bacteria > Bacillota > Clostridia > Oscillospirales > CAG-272 > SIG710. The sequence goes on from JAZROG010000067.1 coordinate 5,212, forward strand.
GATAGTTTTTTATTAAAGTATTATTCTGATGATATTTTCTTTGTCATTTTTTGAAATTGCGATATTCTTATTGAATGTCTTGTCACCGCAGACGATTTCCGCTTCATAATTTCCGCAGAATGCCTTGACGGGTGCCGTTCCTATGCTGTTTGTTGTAAGGAGTGCTTCTGTGTGCCATTCCTTTGTGAAAAGATCCTTCAAGGTCTTGAATGCGGGCTTTTCGGTAAGGTCAAAATTAAGCAGTCCTCCGTAGAGGCGGTTTTCGCCTTGAGTCATGTCGCCCTGCTCTGCACCATAAGCATAGCCGTCAACAAGATTCCAATAGATGGCAGCCTCAACCGAGCCATGTGAGAACCAAACGGAATAAAGATTTCAGAGAAGCTCTGCCTGAATATTAAGCTCCTCACTGCTTGGACCCGAGGGAATTGTGATCTCTGTTATCTGGATAGGCTTTCCGAGTTTTGCATAAGTATCAAGCACCTCATATATCCTATAAGGATCATAGAAGGTCTTTGCCTTATCTAAGGCAAACTGATCGCCTCTCCACCAGAAGTGGAACTGCATACCAACGCTGTCTATTCTTGCACCCTTCATAAGAGCTCGCTCGATCTGCATATAGTAAGGCGAAAGCTCATAAGCAAACTTTTCAAAAATATGGGTAGCTTCGTTTATTATAAGCTCATTATCGGGGAAATATCTCTCTGCCGTATTAAAGCTCCATTCAACGATGTCAGGCTCTGCCCAAAGTGCTTCATGGCGCTTGTCTCTATTGGCAAAGACTGTAAGGCCATTCCAGCAAAGGGTTTCGTTTGTAACCTCAATGCCGTGGATCTTGTCCGCATACCTCTCGGCAATCTCCTTCATGCGCTTTGCAAGACGCTTTTTCTGATCGAGGGTTGTTGGATATTTTTCCGCAAGCCATTCGGGTCTGAAAAGGTCGTAATTAAGGCAATGAAGCTTGGGCTTTATGCCGTTTTTCTCGCAGTATTCTATTCATAGATCGGGGGCGGGACGGCGATAGATCTTTTCGGAATCCTTATCAAAACGAGGCTTTCCGTCCTCAGGTTCAAGTGCATTCCAATAGAAGGGAAGAGTTGCAAGATTGAAAACCTCTGCAAATTTCTCCTTATAGGCATCATTTTTCTCTTTTGTTTCAAGCTCGTCAAGCATAAAGATATTTGCACCGTGCAAAAATTCATGATCCTTCTGCACAAGACTTATCTTTACATCCTTTATGGGATTATTATCCTTGTCACGAATCGTAAAAACAACATTCTTTTTGCGGTTTTGCTCGATTCCATCATGAATTTTTGCGTTTACATAATCCTTTTGCTCCTCAAAGGGCATAAGAAGTGCTCTTGCATCGAATTTTTCCATAATACAGCCTCCAAAGCTTTTTTTATTTATTTTACCGAAAAAATACCATTTTGTAAACCTAAAAAATGATAGAAAAGGTTTGTTTTTCGAAACAGTTTTTTTCGTGGGAGCTGTTTTTTAAAATAGGAATGTTATGATAGAGGTGATAATAAATGCCGAGAAATAATAGCTTGCTTCTTTTTATATCAGTTCTCCTGTTTTATTTTGACAGTATTATACAGCAATTTATCTTTAATGTCAATAGTCGTTATGCAAAATCGTGTATAGCAAAAAAATAAAAATTAGCATGAAAAATGATAAAAGCCTTGAAGTTACGCGCGCCATATGGTATAATTAATATGAGAAAATGTTTTTTGGAGTGGTTTTATGATAAAAATTTTCCAGACAGGCGATCTGCATCTTGACAGTCCATTCAGCGGCGGCGATATTCTGCGCAGTGAAAACGGCAGAAAGAGACTTCGCGAGCTCTTTAAAAGAATGATGGAATTTGTCAGGGAAAAGAAATATGATCTTGTGCTTATCCCCGGAGACCTTTATGACACGGGCTTTCTCAGCGAGGAGAGCGCAGAAATGATAAGGAAGGAGCTTTCCTTGCTTCCTTGCCCTGTTGTTATTGCACCGGGCAATCATGACCCATATGAAAGGGGAAGCTTTTATGCTTCTGCTTCTCTGCCCGAAAATGTCCATGTTTTCAGCGATGAAAGACTTGGAAAATTTGAGTTTGAGGAGCTTGGTGCTGTTGTTTACGGATATGCGTTTACCTCTGCATCCCACAGGGATAATCCGCTTGAGGGCTTTTTTGCGGATAGCGACAAAATAAAGATCCTTTGCGCACATAGCGAGGTTGGAGTGCCACTTTCGGGCTATGCTCCGATGTCCTATGGCGATATGGAGGCATCAGGCTTTGATTATGCGGCACTTGCACATATACATAAGGCACCCGAGGTATATTCCTCATCACGCCTTACCGCCGCATATAACGGCTTTGCCGAGGGACGCGGCTTTGATGAGATAGGAAAGGGAAGTGCGCTTTCGGTTTCTATATTTGAGACAGGCGAGAAAAAGGAGATAAAATACGAAAGGATATCATTTTCCGATTATTCCTTTGAAATTTTGCCCATAAATGTTACCGATATTCAGAGCGATGATGATATTGCATCACTTATCGAAAGAGAGATAGACACGCTTCATTACGGAAAGGATAATTCGCTTCGAGTTATCCTTGAGGGACTTCTTTCTATTGATTTTTCGCCTAATCTTTCCTATATAAAGAAGAGATGTGCCACACTTGTTGATTATTTTGAGATAAAGGACAATACATTGCCTCTGGCGGATGCAAGGGCGCTCTTAAAGGATATGACTCTTAGAGGTGAGCTTTTTAGAACACTTGAGGGGAAGCTGAATTCCCCCGATATGAGGGAGAGAAATTTGGCATCAAAGGCACTTCGCATAGGACTTGCGGCTCTTGACGGCGGAGATCTTACGGTGTTTTTGCCAAAGGAAGATGAAATTGAAGATGAATATGAGGTTGGGACTGAAGCTGTAAAAGGCTTGGAGGAGGCTGAAGGATGATCATAAAAGAGATAAATATCATAGAATATGCCTCCATGAAGGAGCGGATTTTCAGCTTTCGTGAGGGTCTTAACATAATCGAGGGCGAGAATGAATCGGGCAAGAGCACAATTCTTTCCTTTATAAAATTCATTCTTTACGGAATTCCCAAGGGAAAGGGAAATGATGCCGCAGAGGAAAGAGAAAAAAGCTTTTCCTGGGAGAACGGAGTTGCGGCGGGAAGCATGACTGTGGCGGTGTCCGATGGAGAATTCCGCATCGAGAGAAGCGCAAGAGAGGGCGTTAAGGGAGATAAGCTGAATATAATTGACTTGTCTGACGGAAGCAGTGTGCATAAGGGAGAGATCCCCGGTGAGCTGTTCCTCGGCGTGCCTCTTGCACTCTTTGAGAGCACAGCATGCGTGAAGCAGCTTGGATGCACGAATATCGATTCGGGCGAGATAGGCGGAGCGATCCAGAATCTTCTGCTTTCTGCAGATGAAAATGTAGATAGTGCCAAGGGCATAGCAAAGATAGACGCACTGCGCAAAAGACTTATGCTGAAAAAGGGTACAGGCGGATCTATCCCCGCCCTTTCCGCAAAAAGAGACGAGCTTGCGGCAAGGCTGAGGACAGCAAAGGAGCGCGCATCTCTCATAATGGAGTATGAGGCATCCTACGAGAAGGCGGCAAGGATATTTGCCGACAGCCGCGAAAAGGTTCGCGCTCTCAGCCGTCTGAATGAGGCATACGAGGCAAATCAGGCGCTTATAAAGCTTGATTTTGTTAGAAGCACCGCGGCGAGAATCGAAAAGATCGAGGGAGAGATCGAGACGCTGAAGGCAGAAAAATGCTTTGAGGGCTTCGTTCCCACAGCAGAATACAGGCAGTCGCTCGTTCTTGCGCATAAGGATTATGAAAATGCCTTTTCCGACCACAGTGCCGCAGCAGCGGTGCTTGAAGCGGCGCAAAGAAACAGAATTCCCGATTCAAAGGGCGATCTTTATGCAAAGAGGGCAGAGGAAGCGGGCGGCGCGGCTGCAGTTACCGCAGAATACGGCAGAGCGCAAGGAAGCGCGAGGAAGAATCGTACTCTTGCTGTCATTATGCTCTGCGCGGCAATCATTTCGGGACTCGTTTTGGCGGCATCGCTTCTGAAAAATATGCTTGATTTCATCCCCGCTGTTTTTTCATCGGGTGCTGCTTTGATAGGTGGGGCGGTTGCCACTGCTCTGACCCTTCTGCTCTGTATAATTTTCTTCTCGGGCGCCTCCAAAAGCAAGAATACGGCACTTGATATAAGCGGCGAATACGGATTTGAATATGATATTTCAGAGCATGAATTTTATACTGCTCTGTCGGGATATATCGAAAGGAACCGCCGAAGAATTCAGAGCATTGACGAGGTGAAGCACGCAGAAAATGCTCATGAGAAAACCGGCGAGGCCTTGGCTTCATCTGCGCTTGCCTTGAGCGAGCTTCTCGGAAAGGTGGGAAGAGGCTCAGAGAATGGCGATATGACAGCCATTGTAAGGGACACCATCGAAAAAGGTGAAGAGCTATGCCGCAAGCTTGATGAGCTTTGCCGTGAGCTTGAAAAATACAAGGTTCTTTATGAGGACAGACGCGCTGACGCGGATCAGATCGATGAGAAGGCTATGAGAGCGCTTCTCACAAAGGATGCTGAGGAGGAATTGAAGCATACCAACATAACCATGCTTCGACGTGACCTTGAATTTGAGCGCACCAAGCTTGAAACAAATGAAAATAAGAAGAACAGACTTGATCGCGAGCTTGTTGGAATGCGTGCGGCGGCAGAAAATCCCCTCAGATGCGAAGCACAGCTCAGAAGGGTGGAAAAGCAGATTGATGAGGAATCGGCTCTTTATGATGCGCTGACTCTTGCAAGCGAAAGCATTGCCGAGGCTTCGGAAAGCATGAAACGAAATGTTACACCAAGACTGCACAGGAGCGCGGGAGAGCTTATGGGAGCTCTTACGGACGGAAAATACAGCGATCTTGGCGTTACTGCCGATTTTTCACTTACCGTAAACGCTTCGGGCACGACCCGCGGTATAGAAGCATTAAGTGCAGGCACAAAGGACGGTGCATATATATCTTTGCGTCTTGCTCTTGTTGAGGTGCTCTATAAGGACGAAGCTCCTCCGCTTCTGCTTGATGAGATCCTCTCGCAGATCGATGACGGAAGAGCCGAAAATTTGCTTAAAATGCTTGAAAGCTATAGCACAGGCGGAAAACAGAGTCTGCTTTTCACCTGTCACACAAGAGAAGCATCGATGACGGATGCAAATGTCATAAGGCTTTAAAAATAATATAAGGTGGCTGCTTCAAATGCTCTTAATTCGCATTTGAAGCAGCCACCTTTGTATCAATAAAGCTTTTGAAGATCTTCAAGTGTTGCACAGAATGGATCAGAAAGAGCTTCCTCGGCTTTGCCGATGCTGTAAAGCGCACCGCAGCCGCCTGTCCATGTGAGAACATACGCCATTTTGAGGCCGCGTCTCATAAGACTCTTCATAAGATCAACCATATCAAGTGCGTTGAACACCTTTTCCTGATTTTCAATGCCGGGGGCACGAAGAGAGTTGTTAGGTCCAAATTCTGTAAGTGCCACAGGCATTCCATGATTCATCATCCTGTCATAGGGATGTTTTGGAGCGATAATCTCATTTTTTGTGTTGGTGTACCAGTCTATGCCCACCATATCCACATATTCATCGCCCGGATAGTAATAATCCACATCGCAAACGCCGTTCCAACAGTGATGATTATTGTGAGCATATACCCAGATGAGGTTTGTAAGTCCCAATTCGTTTATATAGAGGTTGTAAATATATCTCCAGAGGCGACTCAGGTATTCGCCATCCATCCAGTCAAGTCCCGGCTCGCCGTGTGCTCTTCCGCAATACCAGAATGCACCGCTGTTTGCCTCGTGCAAGGGCCTCCCAAAGAACCGTGACTCCTCTTTCGCCAAGCTGACGGAGAAATTCTGCGTCGATAAGAAGCTCCTCTTTAAAGATTTTATTAAGCTCCGTGCCCTCTGTGAGTATGTCTTCCCAAGCCTTAATGCCTCCGAAAAGACCTCTGCAGGGGGCAGCCACATCGGGACGTGGAATGGGATTTGCGTAATGAGATGAAGCGGTTACGATTCCGCCCTCCTCTGCAAAGGCTGTTATCTGATCAAGCATTATATTCCATCTTTCGGTGCCTTCGCCAACGTTTATAAGGTCAAGACCGTAGCAAGCAAGGTCGATGCCGAGGATAGCGGGCTTTCTGCCGCCGGTACCCTCGCTGAATCTTGCAAACATATCGTTTGGAAGATCCCTTGGACCTATAAGCTGCTCGCCAACGAGCATAAATCTGCTGTCTTCGTATGCTTTTTCAAGCACCTTCATGATTTATTCCTTTGTTTTCATGTTTCTCTTCCTTTCTGTTTGCCGCATGGATGCAATTCGGTATTATTAGGAATATTCTACCATAATATAACAGTTACATCAAGTTATTTTGAATATTTTATTATATTATTTTATATATTATATATAATTTACGGTTTGAAACGCAAAAAATGTTTATGCCAAAAATTAAGGGGCTGCTTCATTTGTATATAGTGCAGCTCCTTTTGCTTAAAACAGGAATTTGTCGAGGGATCTACAAACGATTTTTACTGACAAACAGTTCGCTAAATTCCTATTTTACATCAATTAAATGCTTAAAAGGGACTGAATGACTACTCAGTCCCTTTTAAAATTATTTACTGTAATGCTTATCAAGCATTAGGTTTTTTGATTCCTCAAGGTCGAGGATGAATTCGTCCTTCATAAATTCGTCTCCCTCGTACATAGTATCAAGTGAAATCCAGTTGTCGGTCCATCCGTTCCAGAATACTATCCATCCCATGCTTCTGCCCGATGCCGCAACCTTCTTTACAAAGTCGAGAGCATCTAAGCCGTTGTAGGAAAGAAGCGGGTCAACATTTATGAGACCATTAATGGGTCCAAACTCTCCGTAAACTACGGGCATATCCTTACCAATGGGATCATAAAGGGGACCGGTATATTTATTTGCAAGTCTTGACCAGTTTTCCGCATATCCATCCTGCATAAGTAAGGGTGTTACACCCTCCATTGTGTCTGAGCTGTGGTAAACGTCAAGTCCTGTAACCTCAACATAATCATCACCGGGATAATACTTCATAACATCATATTTAGAAACAGTACTTCCGTCCGGTGCACAGTTTGGAGAATATACCCAGATAAGGTTATCAAGGCCTCTTTCGTTTTCGAGATATTCATATGTCATTATCCAAAGGTCTTTGAAATATTCTGCAGAAACATCCTTTTCGGTTTTCTTGGGAATACTTGCACCGCAGAACCAGAAGAACGCACCGTTTGTTTCATGGTAAGGTCTCCAGAAAACGGTAACGCCTCTGTCCTCAAGCTTCTGCAGGAAATCTGCGATTGCCGAAAGCTCTGTCATAAAATTGGTGTGAATAGCATTGTCGGATGTGTTTCCGTTTTTGAGAAGAAGCTGATCCCATTTATCAATGGTATTAAGAGTTCCCCTGTAAGGACCGCCATCAATAGTTGACGGATCAATATCTGGATCGGGATTTGTCATGTGAGCACACATTGAAATGAGACCGCCTTGCTTTGCATATTCTGCAAAATCATCTGCAACCAAGGTTGTATATGTATCACCGTATCCGGCGTCTCTGTATGCATTAGAAACATCATAGCTGAGAACTGCGGGAAATTTTCCCGTGGCTTTATAAAACTTGTCAAGTGAATTTCTAACTGTATATTTTCCCACGACTATATGCTGTCCCGAAAGAAGATGCTCGGGATCATCGTAGATAGCAGTAAGATGCTCCATTGCCTCTTCCTTTGAGTAGATATAGTCAACATCAATGCCGAGATCCACAAGATCGGAGAGGAAATCATGAGCATCCTGTCCGAGAGAGCTTCCGCCTGCCTCGATAGTTGCCTCGCAAGCCGATGTGAGATCTTTTTCGGACTGTACGGAATAGCATGTGATGATATCTCCTGTGATATCGTCCCTTATGGTAACGTATGCACGGAAAAGAATGGTGTTTGCAACGCGAGATGGAACGAGCTCTCCGTCCTCTTCATATCCCACAGCGGTGCTTGAGAAGGTTATTGTGTTGTTTCTTGGGTATTCTGTAAGCTTTCCGACGATCTCGTCGCCGTTACAGATAACTATTTTGCTTATATCCTTTGAGTCAAGAGTGATGGAGGTGGAAATTCCAAACTTATCTCCACCGAGAACACCGACCTCAAGCACTGTGCAGTTGTTAAGATTCTTGAAAACACTTGTATCATAGTCATAAATTGCGCGGAGACCGTGGTAATCTGCAACTCTTACCATATATCCTCTGAAATTGAAGAGAGCCTTTGCGTAAACCGTAATATTTTTGTCGATAGCAATGTTTGAAACCAACTCTGTGCACTCTTCGTCGGCAAAAATAACGTAGGATATATCTCCGTTATCATAAACATGATTAATTTTAAAGGTGGGAACTACCTGCTCATTTGTAATGATATCATTATCGAGCTTTACCGCGACATCATAAGGCTCGATAAAGCCTATTTCATAATTTGTGGTCGTAGAGCTTACTATAGTGGTCTCGCCCGTTGCTGCATCCGTGGATGTATTAACAACAGTTATGCTGTGTTCGGCATTTTTCATAGCGTAATCATAAGCGGGAGATTCTTCCTTTGCGGAGATGGCAAAGCGGTAAACACCGTCATTTCCCTTAACACCGCAGTTATGGAATGCATATGCAAAGAATGTGCCCTCACCGCTCTTGGTTATCTCACCATCCAGAACATTTGTATTGCCCTCAATATAAACAGTTTCAAGTGCTGTACAATTTCTGAAAGCAATGGTGGAAATGCTTGAGCAGGCTTTGGGGATGCGGATGGATTTCATTTTTTGGTTGTCTTTAAGAAATTCGGCGTTGAGAGAATATGAGCCATCCTCGGGGAGAATGATATTTTCAACATAGCTGCATCCGTCAAAAACATATGCGCCGAAGGATTTGATTCCTGTAAGGTCAAATGTGCCCTCAATGGGGGTATTTCCTTTTCTGTAAATGGTTTTGAGCTCGGTACAGCCTTCAAAAGCCATATCTCCGAGATTTGTAACATTTGCTCCAAGCTCAACCATTTCGATGGCACTGTTACGAATAAAAGCACCGGTTGAAAGGTGTGTGATGTTATCCCCAACATAAACTCTTGTGAGAGTTTCTATATACTTCGTCCATTTGGTTTGATCATATGTTGAATATCCGATAGTGTTTCCTTTTTCTGTCAGGTTTTCAAAGTAATGACCCGGACCAAAGATATACATTGAATATCTTGGAGAGTCCGCTGTGCCGTCTTCGTTTGGAACGATCTCCCAATATACCTCTCTGCCTTTACCGCAGTCGCCTTTAAGTACAGCATTTTCAGAATACTCAACAGCAAAGCATGAAAGGGTCAGAATTGACGACAGGATAAACACCATGCCTAGGAATGATAAAGTTTTCTTCATTGAATTTGTTCTCCTTCTTTGTAATAGGTTAATTATACACTGATTGGCTGAATTTGTCAATAGATATTTTCGATTTGGTTTATTTATTGATTTTCGATTTGGTTTATTTATTGACATGAATTTCACTTTAAAGACATTTACTTATCGCCTCACTTATGTTTTCTGCAATATCTCTTGCCAGCAGAGAATACTCGTTCAAACATTGGGAAGCAATTGTACCTGCACTTCCGTGGAGGTATGCCCCCATGCAGCTTGCCTCGAAAATATCTTTTTTTACAGCGGAAAGTGCGGCGATCACTCCCGTCAGCACATCTCCCGAGCCGCCCTTTGAAAGTGCGCTGCAGCCGCTTCTGTTTATATAAACTCTCTCTCCGTCGCATATCACCGTGGAGGCATCCTTCATGCAGCAGATAACGCCCTTTTCCCTTGCAAAATCAAGGGCATTTTTAACGGCATTTTCCTTTAGGTATGATATGCTTTTGCCTGTAAGCCTTGACATTTCGCCCATATGAGGGGTTATGACCGTGTTTTTGCTCGCAAAATCCCATAAATTCGGGTTTTCCGAGAGGATGTTAAGGGCATCTGCGTCGATTATCAGAGGACAAGATGTATTTTTAAGAACAGCTTCAAGCATGAGCCTTGCTGCGTCGCTTTTTGAGAGTCCGGGACCTATGACCACGGAATCCGAGTCTTTAATATGCGGTATCAGAAGCTTTGGAATGTCGTTATCATTTTCATAAGTGATGATGACAGCTTCGGGGATGATAGTCTGGAGAATTATCCTGTTTTTTTCTGTTGTGAAAATGCGAACAAGGCCCGCGCCGCTTCTATAGGCGGCAAGAGCCGAGAGATAAGCCGCACCCGCCATATTTTCCGCACCGCCGACTATCAGAATCTTTCCGAAATCACCTTTGTTTGATGCGGGAGACCTTTTAGGCAGAGAAAAAGGGATGCTCGCGGATGAAAAAATTTTGTGCTCACCATCAAGTGCTTCGGTGTCGATTCCTATATCGACCTTTATCAGTTTTCCGCATTTTTCCGCACCGGGGAATAGAAGAAGTCCTATCTTTTTTCTTGCGATGGTGACGGTCATATCCGCTTTTGTCGCAATTCCCATGACCGCACCCGTGTCTGCGTTTATTCCCGATGGAATATCAACCGATACGACCTTTGCTTTTGAGTTGTTTACTCGCTCAATAAGGGAAGCAATATTTCCTTCAATATTTCGCGTAAGTCCTATCCCGAAAATTGCGTCAACAATTAGGGTCGCTCCCTCTATATCGGGATCGGACACCTCGTAAACTCCGGCATCGGATGCGTTTTTTCTCTGATAGGCACATTCGGTGCTTTCCTTTCCGTCCTCACCTGCGAAAAAGGTTTCTATGCGAAAAGCAAGTCCGTTTTCTCTTGCTCTTTGGGCAAGGAAACGGGCAGCGGCAAAGCCGTCGCCGCCGTTGTTTCCTGCGCCGCAAAGAAAAATCACCTTTGAAATATCAAATTTTGCTTTTATTATTTCAGAGACTACAGCCTCCGCTGCTCTCTCCATAAGTTTGCGGGAAGGGATGCCTTTTTTTTCTATTGTAAAGGAATCGCACCGCCTCATCTCATCGGAGGTAAGTATTTCTTCGAGCATTTTTTATCACTCCTTTTGTTTTATTCTACCATATTTTACCGCTTTTGTACAGCATTTTAAGGAAAAAACATAAAAAATCGCCCGAAAATCGGTAAAAAATTTGAAAAACCCTTGACAAATTTGCTCGGACGGAGTATAATTATTACTGTCGCATTTTGCGCCGTGGATTTTATGGGGGTAAGAGAATGATACTTGATCTCAGACCGCTTCTCAGAGGAGAAGCAGATCACATTGATATTGACTATTATCTCACACCCGATCCCATCGACGATATCGTCTTTGATTCGGATGCACACGTTTTCGGTAAAATAACCGATAATGCAGGATATATGAGACTTGTGCTCACAGCAGAGCTTTCATATAAGGGACAGTGTGCAAGATGTCTCGACGAGGTTTCGGGACGCTTTGAAACGAATTTTGAAAGAACCGTCTGCGACGAGGGCACTCTTTCGGATGAAAAGACAAAGGCAGACGAGGACGATGTTTATAGCGACGGATATGCCATCATCCATGACGGAATGCTGGATATCGACGAGGAGCTTCGCGAGGAGCTTGTGCTTTCATTCCCATCGAGACTTCTTTGCTCGGAGGAATGTGAGGGACTTTGCCCTATGTGTGGAAAGCCCAAAAGAGATGGCGACTGCGGTTGCCGTAAAAAGGAGATAGACCCCAGACTCAGCGTTCTTGCAACTCTTCTCCACAAGAGCGATGATGGCGGGGGAGATCAATAAAGTCAAAAATAAAATTATATATAGCGATGCCCCAAGGGCATAGCATACACTAAAGGGAGGTGTAGGTAAATGGCAGTACCGAAGAAGAAAGTATCAAAAGCACGCAGAGATAAGAGACGCTCAAATGTTTGGAAGCTCGACCTTCCCGGCATGGTTAAGTGCCCCAAGTGCGGTGAGTATATCCTCGCGCACAGAGTCTGCAAGGCTTGCGGATATTACAATGGCAAGGAGATCGTAAAGAAGGAGGCTTAATTTGCTTCCGTGATCTCAAAAAAAGACTGCATGGAATACTGTGCAGTCTTTTTTGCCCTTTGTTTATATCGGGTTGAATATATTGATATAGAATATACTGTACAATAGGAAAATATTGCTTTTTGAAAGGAAATATATGCTTACACTTAAAAAAATCGTAAAGGAATATCCTGCAGGCGATACAAAGGTAGCTGCACTTAAGGGGATAGATATCGAATTCAGAAAGAACGAATTTGTTGCTATTCTCGGCCCATCCGGATGCGGAAAAACAACGCTTCTCAATATCGTGGGAGGTCTTGACGGATATACCGACGGCGATCTTATCATAAGCGGAAGATCCACAAAGGAATTTGATTCCTCCGATTGGGACAGCTACAGAAATCACTCCATCGGATTTGTTTTCCAGAGCTATAATCTCATTCCCCATCAGAGCGTTCTTTCAAATGTTGAGCTTGCTCTTACGCTTTCGGGTGTTTCGAGGTCAGAAAGACGCAGAAGAGCAAAAGAAGCTCTTATAAAGGTCGGTCTTGAGGATCAGATGAACAAAAAGCCGAATCAGATGTCGGGCGGTCAGATGCAGAGAGTTGCCATTGCAAGAGCACTTGTAAATGACCCCGAGATCCTCCTTGCAGATGAGCCGACGGGCGCGCTTGATACGGCGACGAGCGTTCAGATAATGGAGATCCTCAAGGAAATATCAAAGGATAAGCTTATTATTATGGTAACTCATAACCCCGAGCTTGCCGAAAAATACGCAACAAGAACAGTTAAGCTTCTTGACGGAAGCATCATCGAGGATTCCGACCCATATAAGGGCGAGGAGATAGAGGTGCTTTCGAAAAAAGAGCAGAAAAAAAGAAGAAGTAAGAGCGAAAAGAAGCCTTCTATGTCGCTCTTTACAGCGCTTTCTCTCTCTCTTAACAATCTGATGACAAAAAAGACAAGAACATTCCTTACCAGCTTTGCAGGCTCCATCGGTATCATCGGAATTGCTCTTATTCTTTCTGTTTCCACAGGTGTTCAGACCTATATAAACAGGGTACAGGAGGACACTCTTTCAAGCTATCCTATCACTATTGAAAGTGAAACTGTTGAAATGAGCGAGCTTGTTGAGGCGATGATGCAGAACAATGAGGAGATAACAGGGCATGATCGTGATAAGATATATGCAAGTGCCATAATGTATGACCTTGTCAATAAGCTGAATTCCATCGAGACCAGCAAGAATAACCTTAAGGCTTTCAAGGAATATCTTGAGAGCGAGGAGAGATTTCGCGAGTGTGTTTCTGCAGTGAAATATACCTATGATCTTGATTTCAGCATCTATACAAGGGATATCTCGGGCAAGGTTGTGAAAAGCGATGTTATGGAGCTTATCTCGCAGATATACGGTATGGATATGACCTCGAAGGTGCCGGGGCAGGATGCTTCGGGTGCAAGCGGAATGATGGGAATGATGGAGTCCTCCTCCACATCCTCCATGATGAGCATGGGACCGATGAATGTTTGGGAGGAAATGCTCTCGGGCGAGGGCGATGAACTGATAAATCCCACCATCAAGGAGCAGTACGACGTAATTTACGGAAAATGGCCCGAAAGCTATGATGAGATCGTCCTTGTGGTGAGCGAGAATAACGAGATCACCGACCTTACTCTTTATGCCCTCGGTCTTAAGACAGGAGATGAGATGAGGGAGATAATGCGCATGGCATATGCCGGTGAGCAGTTTGATATTTCCTCTCTCGGAAGCTGGAGCTATGAAGAGATATGCGATATGTCCTTCCGTCTTGTGCCCGATGCAAATAAATATCAGAAGCAGGAAAACGGAACATATGTTGATCTTTCGCTGACAGATGCCGGGCTTGATTATCTTTACAATAATAATGACAGCGCCATTGACCTGAAGGTCGTTGGAATCATCCGTCAAAGCGAGGATGCGGTTTCTGCAATGATAAAAGGCTCTCTCGGTTATACCTGTGCACTTACCGAGAAGGTTATCGAGGCGGCAGAGCAGAGTGAGCTTGTGATGGCACAGCTTGCAAACTCCGAAAAGGATGTAATAACAGGTCTTCCTTTCCCCAAGGAGGAGGACAGCACGATCACAAGCGAGAAGAAGGCAGAGATATTCTCGGAATATTCAAAGCTCATTACAAATTCCGAAAAAGCAGCTCTCTTTATCGCGCTTTCGTCAATTCCAAGCGAGGAATATGTTGCGGGTGCGCTTGCAAATGCCATGGATACCATGGACGATGAAGCAAAGAACCAAGCTCTCGTTAAGGCATTTTCCGTGCAGATGGGCATTGATGAAGCGCAGGTTGCGGAATATGTTTCTTCTCTTGGCGAGGAGGAAAAGGGCAAGTATCTTACCGAAATCCTTACATTCTCCATCACCGAGCAGTACGCAAAGGGAGTTGAGGCACAGCTTGGTGCGCTTTCCTTTGAGGCTCTGGCAATGCAGTTTGACAATACCGAATATTCGGTGGAGACTCTTGCATATGCATATGATAATCTGATGCCAAGAGCACTTTCCGAGTCCACATATGAGGAGAATCTCGCCCGCATGGGATATGTTGATAAGGATGATCCCGCAAGCATCAATATTTTTGCAACCACATTTGCTGATAAGGACGTTATTGCATCGCTTATCACAGAATATAATGATGGAGTTTCCGAGGAGGATAAAATATCCTATACAGACTATGTTGCTCTGCTTATGTCCTCGATCACGACCATTATCAATGCAATTTCATATGTCCTTATTGCCTTTGTTGCCATATCTCTTGTGGTATCATCGATCATGATCGGAATAATCACCTATATTTCGGTGCTTGAGAGAACAAAGGAGATAGGAATTCTGCGTGCAATCGGTGCTTCGAAGCGCGATATCTCACGCGTTTTCAATGCGGAGACTCTTATTGTTGGCTTTGCCTCGGGTGCCATAGGAATTATTATAACTCTCATCTTCAATGTTATTATCAATATCATTCTTCATGCACTTACGGGAATACCGACCCTCAATGCGGTGCTTCCTGTCGGAGGTGCGGTGGTTCTTGTGCTCCTCAGTATGCTTCTGACGGCAATTTCGGGACTTATCCCCTCAAAGATCGCCGCAAATAAAGACCCTGTGGTTGCGCTTAGAACAGAGTAATTTGATTCTATGTTTTCGGAGCTGATTCGCCTTGCGCGAATCAGCTCTTTTGATTATAAATGGGAATTTATCGGTGAGGGAGTTTCGCCTCTGCGGAGGCGACAAGCGCACAGGCGCTTGACCCTGCGACCTTTTTGAAAAAGGTCGATCAAAACTTTAAAAAAGGGGAAATATTGGGTTGTTAAACTGTTTTTTACATGAAATTACCACAAATTCCATGTAAAAAACAGATAAACATTAAATACCTTTTTTGTTTGAGAGTTTTGGTCAAACTTTTTCAAAAGTTTGTGCGAGCCGGCGGCAGCGCCGGGCGCCGCAGCAGCGGCGAAACTCCCCGATAAATTCCTGTTTGAAGCCATAAAATCCATGTTGATTTCATAAAATTAAGAAAATTTTAATGATTTACCCACTTTTCTTTTAAGAATTTTTCTGTTAAAATATAAGTGAGGTGATGAAATGAACTATATTCTTGTTTGCGATGACGAGCGAGACATCCGTTCGGCTCTGAAAATATATCTTTCGGGAGAGGGATATGGAGTTTTTGAAGCAGAGAACGGCGAAGAAGCACTGAAAGTCCTTGAAGAGCATGAAAATGAGATAAAGCTGGTGCTTCTTGACATAATGATGCCCGTTCTGGACGGGATAAGCGCCATGTCATATATGAGAAAAAAATACAATATACCGATAATTCTGCTTACAGCAAAAAGTGAGAATACAGACAAGGTTTTGGGACTGAACGTGGGCGCGGATGATTACATAACAAAGCCCTTTAATGCTCTTGAGCTTCTTGCGAGAGTTCGTTCGCATATAAGGCGATATACGATGCTCGGAGGTGAAAAATGCGTTAAAAGTCCCGATGTTTTAAGCCTTTGCGGAATAGAGCTGAATATGAAAACAAGAGAGGTAAATGTCCTCGGAGAGCCGATTACTCTTACGGGAACGGAATATGAAATTCTTCGACTTTTTATGGAGAGACCGGGCGAGGTGCTTTCAAGTAAGGAAATATACAGACAGGTCTGGAAAAGCAACCCCATCGGTGAGGAAAATACTATTGCGGTGCATATCAGGCATTTGCGTGAAAAGATAGAGATAAATCCTGCCGAGCCAAGATATCTTAAGGTGGTTTGGGGACAGGGATACAAGCTGGATATAAGGGAGGAAAAAGAATGAGAAGAAGTATTGCAGTAAAAACCGCGGCATTTTTGCTTTCGGTTTTGTCTCTTATCACGGCGGCACTTTCGGTTTTTGCCTTTTGTGGCATGATGGCAGGAAGCTTTTATACAAAGCCTCTTGAAGCAGTAAGAGAAAGTGTACTTTCAGACCTGGCATACAGGGAAACCTTTAATGCAGCAGATAAATTCCATTTTTCCTCGGAAGAAAGCATGGAAAAATACGTATCAAGAAGAAATTATTATTTTGAGATACGCGATCTTAGTGGTAATTTGCTTTTTTCAAATCTTGACGGCAATTCTTTCGATTTTTCCTTTACTCATGTAAGAGTTGTCGAGGAATGGGTGTCGAGTCCCGAAATTTCAGGCAGCGAAATGCGGATAGCAGAGGAAACTACGGGCAGTGGTATAGAAAGTGTTGTCACTGAAGCTTATATTTGGCACGAGACTGTCAAGGTCACCGAATATGAGGTAACTCTCTATGTTCCGAGCGAATATTTTACAACAGACACAGTTTCTTTTGTGGAATCCTTTGTTAAAACTCTTTATGGGATTAAATATTCTATATTTATTATCGGTGGCGCGGCTATACTGCTCTTTATAATCTCTCTTGTTTTCCTTTGCTGCAGTGCAGGCTGGAAGGTAGGCGAGGAAAGACCGAGAACGAGCATTTTTGATAAAATTCCATTTGATATTTTTACGGCGATATACGTTATTATATTTGCTGTTGCGACATTAGTCTTTTTTGATGTTTATTGGGAAGATTTTGAGATTGTCGCCGTTGTTTGCCTGTATATTATCGGTGCATCGGTTCTCATTGTCTCATATCTTTTCAGCCTCGCCGCAAGAGCAAAGACGGGTGAGCTATTTAAAAACACTGTCATTTGGTTCGTTCTTAAAAACATTTTAAGATTTTTGCGTTTTGTTTGGCGCGGTGTTTGCCAAATAATAACTAATCTCCCCATTTATCTGAAAACTGTCTTTTTGCTTATTCTGCTTGCGGTCTGGACTTTTGTTCTTATGGTTGTAGAGGTGTATAATACCCCGATACTTGTCTTTTTTTGGCTTTTCGGCGGAACAATTATTACTCTTTATACGTTGTATATAACATATGGTATGGACAAGCTGAAAAAAGGAACAGAACGAATAGCGGCGGGAGATATTTCCTATCGGATAAATACCGCACATATGCCATCCGATCTCAAAAAGCAGGCAGATGCCGTTAATTGCATCGGAAACGGAATGTATGCTGCCCTTGACGAGCGGATGAGGAGCGAGAGATTCAAGACCGAGCTTATCACAAATGTTTCCCATGATTTAAAAACTCCGCTTACCTCTATTGTAAATTATGTTGATCTGCTGAAAAGCGAGCGTGCTTCGGAATCACCCGATGAAGAAAAGATAAGCGAATATGTAAACGTGCTTGAGCGGCAGAGCGAAAGACTACGCAAGCTCACATATGATCTTGTGGAGGCATCAAAGGCATCAACAGGAAATCTTGAAAAGGAGCCTTGCCCCCTTTCGCTTGACGAAATGATATCACAGGCAAGCGGTGAATATTCCGAAAGGCTTTTGCAGGTGGGACTTGAGCTTATAGTGCGCCTTCCCGATGAGCCTCTCACGGTCTTGGCGGACGGAAAGCATATCTGGAGAGTTTTTGACAATCTGATGAATAATATCACGAAATATTCCCTTTCGGGAACAAGAGTATATATTGATGCTGCAGAAAATGGCGGCATGGTTTATGTGGTTTTCCGAAACACATCAAAATATGAGCTTAACATAAGCACGGACGAGCTTACCGAAAGGTTTGTAAGAGGTGATGCATCAAGGCACAGCGAGGGAAGCGGACTTGGACTTTCCATTGCCAAGAGTCTTACGGAGCTTAATGGCGGAAGGCTTGATATCTATGTTGACGGCGATCTTTTCAAGGTCGTTTTGGGATTTCCCGTATTCAAAAACATACCAAAGGATAGGGACGATTAAATGAATCTTTCGAAAAAGCCGTTTTTGGCGGCGGTGATTATTTTAGCTTTTGCCGTCTCTCTTATGGGATGCGGAGAGAGCAGGACTGTGGATATAAAATACCGCCGCGCGGCAGTGCTTCATAGCGAGGATAAGGGCTTTGCGATAGAGAATATAGCCGCATCATATGAGGAAGAGCTTTCTCTCTATGCCGCACAGGCATTTCTATATGATGTTGATGCTGAAAAATATATCATAAAAAAGGGCGCGGACAAAATTCTCTATCCCGCAAGCACAACGAAGCTTTTGACTGCACTTCTGGCACTCGAGCTTCTGCCTTGCGACCTTCTCGTTACTCCGGGAAATGAGCTTGCTCTGAAAAATGAGCAGTCAGCCATAGCATTTGTAAAGGAGCATCATACACTAACGGCAGAAATGCTCGTTGAAGCCATGCTCTTGCCCTCGGGCGGAGATGCGGCTTATGCTCTTGCGGCGGCGGGAGGTTATGCCATCGGCGGTGAGAATATAACAGCACGCGAAGCGGTTTCGTTGTTTATCGAAAAAATGAACGAATATGCCGAGGATATAGGAATGTGCGGAAGTAATTTTACATCTCCCGATGGCTTTTACGATCCTCAAAATTATTCCACCGTCGAGGATATGACCCTGCTTGCGCTTGCGGCAACAAAAAATGATGTCATTATGAAATATGCTTCACTGCCGTCTGCCACCGTCACATATGCAAGCGGACATACCAACACATGGAGAAATACAAACAGGATGCTCCATGAGGGAGATGAATATTATTCTCCCTATGTGACAGGTCTCAAAACAGGCACTCTTGAAGGAAATAGCTGCCTCATTTGCTCATTTACGATAAATGGCAGAGATTATATCGCGGGAGTATTTACCGAAAAGGAAGAGGAGCTGCGGTATATCGACATGAGTGCCATTATAGATTTTTGTGAAAAAAGGAATTGAAAATGGATCTTGGCAGAGAGAATGTTAAGAAAAAACTGAAGAAAATTGCGAGGTTTATTTTTAATCCCCGCCTTCTGCTCTGCCTCGGCATCGCTTGGATGATAACTAACGGCTGGTGCTATGTTCTTGCTTTTCTCGGAAAAATTCTTGATATAACATGGATGATGGTGATCGGCGCATCTTACGCGGGTCTGCTTTGGCTGCCGTTTACTCCCGAAAAGGTATTGACTGTCATCATTGCCATCTTTCTTTTGAAGCTGATTTTCCCTCATGATAAAAATACCCTTGCCGTTCTCGCAGAGGAATTTGATGAGGCGAGGGTAGGTATAAAAAGGATTTGGAGAAGGATTTTCAAGAAAAAAGATACTCAAAAATGATAAAAACAGCGGCGGTCTTTGCTTTTTTGCCCAAAGACCGCCATTTTAATAAGTTTTTTAAGAAAAAAAGAAATTTTTTTCAAAAAACTATTGCAAAATGCTTTTTCTTGTGGTATAATGTTGTCTGTTGCGGAGCTATCCGCGGGAATTTAATATAGGGGTATAGTTCAGTCGGTAGAACACCAGTCTCCAAAACTGGGTGTCGTGGGTTCAAGTCCTTCTGCCCCTGCCAACAAAAAACGCACTTTTGTCTACCGACAAAGGTGCGTTTTTTGAATGATGTTTGCCTGCGGCAAATGATGACGGATTCGCCTAATGATGTTCGCTTTGCAAATGATGTATGCCTGATGGCACATTGGGGCAAACATCGCATCATTGCGGAACGAAGTGGAGCAACATCATATTTGCGAAGCAAATACATCATATCGCCGCAGACGATGCATCATTTAAGATTTACAAGGCTTGCGCCTTGATTTATTTGATAAAGTGTGATATAATGAATGATATAATGATAAAAAGGAGGGATAATATGAAATTCAAAGGAAGAAACGGTGGTATGGCTGTGGCTATACGCAATCATATTATGTTGTTTAGGGCGTTTGTGATCACCTTGCTTATAACACTTGTCCCAACTATAATTTTTATATGCATAAACAATTCATATTTTTGGGTCTTCTTAATTCTCCCTCTCATGCTTTTGACAATTTCTTATGTTGTATTTTTCTTTTCAAAATACGATGATCGGGTGTTTTTGAGTACCCAAAAGAAAGATCACATATTTGAAGTCAAGAACAACTCCCTTTTCAAAGACGGTAAGGAAATCAAACTGATTCAATCCGTCAAAATATATCGTTACAAGAAATTTTTGTATATGGAAACATCACACTCTATGTTTGTCATCCAAAATACAGATTTTATATCGGGCGACAGAGATAATTTTTTGATTTGGGCAAAATCTTGCGATATACGGATATTATGCGGATATTAATAGGCTGGGGGAAATGCAGACACCTTTTGTTCGTTTTTATCTCTGTTTAGACACCTTTTATCACGTTTAAGGCAAAGCAAAAGGGCACGCATTGCGTGCCCTTTTGCTTTGGCAGGAATATCGAAAGAAGGACTTGAAGGGAGCGTGAGTGAATGACAGCCACTTGGGGCCGGATCTCATCACGTGCCGGCGTGTATCCTACTGCGGCTTGATTATATACAGGGCTTTGAAGAAAAAATGATTGATTTTTCCCTTGAAAAGCTTTCGAAGTTATGCTATAATGATATCTGCACAGATAAACTCCTCTTATCTATAGCGAAAGGAACAAAAATGAAAAATCGAAAGCAAATCTTAAAAATGGTACTTGCCGCACTTTTTCTGGCACTTGCATATGTTTTGCCATTCTTTACAGGGCAGATAAAGGAGATCGGCTCAATGCTTTGCCCCATGCATATTCCGGTTCTTCTTTGCGGCTTCGTTTGCGGTTGGCCTTGGGGACTTGCGGTTGGAGCTGTCTCACCGCTTTTCAGATCACTCATCCTCGGAATGCCTCAGCTTTTCCCCTCCGCTGTCTGCATGGCATTTGAGCTTGCGGCATATGGTGCGGTGGCGGGACTCATACATAGATATTTGCCAAGTAAAAAGCCGCTTGTCTATCTTTCTCTCCTTATTTCGATGATAGTTGGAAGGATCGTGTGGGGAGCAGCAATGTTCGTTTTTGTTGGAATAAATGGTGGAAGCTTTACATTTTCTGCCTTCATAGCAGGCGCGATCACAAATGCTATCCCCGGTATTCTGGTTCAGATAATTTTGGTTCCGCCTTTAGTTATGATACTTGAAAACTCAAAATCGCTTAATTTGAGAGATTAAAATGGAGAATAGAAAAGATATGACGAATAATTCTCGCAAGCTTCCGAAGGAATTATCTGTTTTTATGCCGTTTTTGGCGGAGGTTGATAAGCTTGTATCAAAAGGTGACGCAATAATTGCAATCGAGGGTGGCAGCGCAAGCGGAAAAACTACTCTTGCGGGGATGCTTTCTGATATTTACGACTGCAATGTATTCCATATGGACGATTTCTTTTTGCGTCCCGAGCAGCGCACGCCCGAGAGATTTGCCGAGGTGGGCGGAAATGTTGATAGAGAACGTTTTCTTGAGGAGGTGCTTATCCCACTTTCGGAAAAAAGAGCGGTCTGCTATAGAAAATTTGATTGCTCTGCACAGACTCTTGGAAACCCCATAACTGTCGCGCCTAAGAAGCTGACCTTTGTTGAGGGAGCATATTCCATGCATCCGATGCTCCAAAAATATTATGATTTTTCGCTGTTTCTTGATGTTGACTCTGAATGTCAAAGAGAAAGAATACTTGTGCGCAATTCCGAGGGACTCGCTAAGCGGTTCTTTGATGAATGGATACCCTATGAAAAACGCTATTTTTCCGAAACGCAGATAAAAAAACGTTGCAATATGACGGTTAAAATTGATTTTTAAAATAGGGCTTGATATAGGCTCCTTTTATGATAGTGTAAAGTCAACAGAAGCACCACTTTTGTGGTGCTTCTTGTTTCTGGTGACCCATCCGGGATATCGAAAAGCCAAAGCAAGCTTTGGCTCTCAAGCCGACGATTTATTTTTCTGAATTTGTTGTTGTTTTACGGCTTGAAGGCTTCGACCCTAAAAAGAATCATCAGATAACAAAAAAGCCACTCTAATGAGTGGCTTTTTTGTTATCTGGTGACCCATCCGGGAATCGAACCCGAGTTTCCAGCGTGAGAGGCTAGCGTCTTAACCGCTTGACCAATGGGCCGTCAACAGATGATATTATACCACAACTTTTTCGAAAATGCAATACCTTTTTGAAAAAAAGTTCGGATTTTTTCAAAAAAATTTGTTTTTTTCGAAAAAAACAGCGTTTTGAAGGACTTTTCGCCCTTCAAAAACGCCTTTTTCTCCGTTTTTACATTCAGGAATGACCTTCGATCTCTTCTCTGCTTCTGAAAAGCAGGGAGATGCACCAGATTCCCGCAAGGGCAATTACGGTATAGATTATTCTTGCCCAGAGTGAGCCTTGTCCGCCGAAGATCCATGCAACTATGTCAAATTTGAAAAGTCCGATGCTTCCCCAGTTGAGTGCGCCCACGATGGTGAGCAAAAGACAAATTCTATCAAGCAGCATACTAAATACTTCCTTTCCGATTTTTTTCGGGTCTTTTTTGAGATATTCATCTTCGCATTTAGTTTTGCTCCGAATTTATGCTTTTATTCAAATTTTTAAAAAGTTTTTTGTGTGAAATCGGGGGTGTATGAGGTGCTTGATGCGCTTCTTTCCTGCGAAAAACCGTCAAAGCCCATTTTCTCCGCCTCGGAGAGCACATAGTCATATTCAAAGCTTGTGATCCTTCGGCAAAGCTCCTTCATTTCCTTTGGAGCAAAGTCGGGTGTATATTGGCTCATTATGCTTATGAGTATTTTTTCGGGCGGCACTGCTTTTGCCACTGCTTGTAGCACCTTTATCGAATCGTGTCTGCTTCCCGGAAGCACCAGATGACGCAGAAGTATTCCTTTTTTCATTAGTCCGTCATCACCGATCACCGCTTGGCCTACCTGTGAGTACATTTCTCCGAGAGCCTCGGATGCTCGCTCTGCATAATCGGGTGCAAAGGAGTATTTTTTCGAAATTTCGGGTGAAAAATATTTGAAATCGGGCATATAGATATCCACAAGCCCCGAAAGCTTTTTCAGCGACTCGGCTTTTTCATATCCTCCGCAATTATATACCACGGGAATTCCGAGAGAGTCTTTTATTTTTGAAAGAACTCTTGCAATGGCATCCGAATAGTGAGTGGGCGTAACAAGATTTATATTATGCGCGCCCGTATCGCGAAGTGAAAGCATTATTTCCGCAAGTCTTTCCTCGCCCACAGGTTTTGCGGCATTGCTTTCATCGCGAAAATTTCTGCTTATTGCGCTGTTTTGGCAAAAAACACACCCAAGATTACATCCGCAAAAGAAAATTGTTCCCGAACCGCGCTCACCGCTTATAATCGGCTCCTCAAAATGATGAAGTGCCGCTCTTGCAAGCATTATTTCCCTTGGGGCATTGCAATATCCCATTTTGTTTATTCTGTCTGCGCCGCATTCTCTTGGGCAAAGAAAGCATCTGTCGTTCATTTCAAAGAATATTTTTCTCCTGTGTTTATTCTGTCATATGTAAGCATTCTGTGGGAAAGAACAAAATATTTTTCATTTTCCGAAAGCGTTATTCCGAGTCGGCTGTTATAATAAGGAATAGTCTCGGCATATGAGGAGAGAAATTCTCCAAGCCTTGTTTTGGGTGCGCCGATAAGATCAAAAACAGAATTCAAAAGATTATATGAGGTAATATTGTTGTCATTTCCCTCGTGCAGAGCCTCGGTGGTGCCCGAAAAGCCGTAATTTGAATAGACGAGGAAGGGAGTTGATTGCATAAATTCATATTCCTCTTTTGTTCTGTTGTAAATATCTCCTATCGTGCCGCTTTCGAGATATGCGGCATAGTTTGCGCCAAGGGAGGGCAGATGGTCGCCAAAATAGACAAGCACCGTGGGCTTCTCTCTCTTTTCAATATATTCCACCAGCTTGCCGAGAGCCATATCCGCATTTCTCACGCCGTTTGCGAAATTTGCAAGGATATTAAGGCTTTCCTCGCTTAGTCCCTCGCAGGTGACCTTCATCGTGAGGTCCTCATATTTGTTAAGATATGCCTGGTGATTTTCCATGCTTATTCCGAAAATAAATCTCGGGGCATCGGTTCTTTCGCTTTCAAGAAAATATTCGATATATTCCTCAAAGCTGTCATCCGAAACATAGGAGCGCACTGATTTATATTCGGCATCTACAGCATTTATTGCTTCAAGCTCCTCTGCAAAATAAAGATTGTTTATTCCGATGAGGGGATAAGCTCTTGTTCTGTCATAGAAGCGGCTGAAATAAGGATGAACAGCATATGTTTCATAGCCTATATCACGGAGCGTTGTTATATAAGATTCGGTTTCCTCTTCGATATATCTCCAGGGAACGCTTCCTGCAGGCAGTGAGTCGGTGGTAAGTCCCGTAAGTATTTCAAATTCGGGTCTCACGGTGCCGCCGCCAAAGCCTGTTTGAAACATTCTTCCGCTGATAACGCCTTCTTTTTGCGTTATGGTATCGAAATTTTCAAATGGGTCATGGGAATATGTTGAGCCATTTATAAGTCTCGGATCCCAATAGCTTTCGGAAAGAATAAGGATAATATCGGGATAAGCAAAATTTTCATCTGCACCGCGGCACGCGGAATTTGCAAGGATCTCCGAAATCGCTTCCTTACTATATCCCTGCGGCTCGCTGACATTTGCCGAAAGAAGATTTACGGTAAATGCGCCTGTAAAGCCGTTTGCCTCGTAATTTGAGGTCTGAAGGGCAGTATCTTCAAAATAAATACCAAAGGAATTTATGGCTTTTTCAGCCTTTTTCGGTGTTGATACAGCGGAAAAAACGCAGACGGAGATCACCAAAAATACCGCAATTCTTATGGGGAAGGTAAATGGCAGCTCGGCTTTAAGGACAAATGAGACGGCGACAAGGCAGACCGCACCGATTATAACGATAACTGCGGCAAGTGTGAGAGATACCGCTGTGAATTTTGTAAGCTCACCGAGATTTCCCGCCTGCTGAATATCCCAAGGATAAAAATAATCGCCGGTAGAGCTGAATTTAAAGCGGTTCACAAGTCCCACTATCAGAGATAAAGTCACCGCAAGGAGATTTGCAAGCCATATTTTTTTTAAAAGCAGGAGCAAAAGGGAATAGATAAAAAAGCAGATAAGCAGACCGAAAAGAGGTATCATTCCTCTTGAAAGAAAGGCAAGAAGCCTCATTTCGCTATTGAAATGCAGATATTCTATCATCAAAAAGCAGTATATGGGACAGCAGAGTGCCGCAAGGACAGAAAAAATGCTGCATAAAATTTTTACCCACCGTATCTCCGACCATTTTTTCGGAATGAGCGGAGCTTTTTGCTCCGTTATTAAATATTTTTTATAATTTATCAATTATTATCACTCTCCTTTGTTATTATGATACCATGAAAATGTGAATTTTTCAAGAAAAATCGACATTTTTGAAGAAAGTGTAAAAAACTATTGACATTTTTCGATATCCGTGTTATAATAAACTGAAAATTGAATAATTTCTGTATGAAGCATTCAGGAAATTGTGTTTACACAGCCGAAGGAGTAACGCTCTCAGGTGTCCGTTTGGATGAGGACTGAATGCCGACAGAGCTTTGGAGACACCCATTAGATTGGGGGCCGAAGGTGCAAGCGCAAAACGCTAAACTCTCAGGCAAAAGGACAAAGGTCATTATTTTTTGGCATTTTATGTTTTTTTGACGGGCGTGTTTTGCGCTCGTCAAATTTTTTGTTTTCCATATTTTTTTATTTTAAGGAGGAGAAAATGACAGCATTTCTCGAAAAAGTTGCCGAAATTAACGGCAATATCAACGGAGTTGTGTGGGGTATTTTCGGTCTGGCACTTCTTATAGGCACAGGCATTATCGTAACCCTTTGCACAAAGGTATTTCAGGTTTCGCACATAGCACTTTGGTGGAAGAATACTATTGGTAGCCTCTTCACCAAAAATGTTATGAAACATCGCAAGGAAAAGGGTGTTATATCCCCCTTCCAGGCACTTTGTACAGCGCTTGCCGCAACGGTCGGTACAGGTAACATCGCAGGTGTTGCAGCGGCTATATGCGTCGGCGGTGCAGGTGCGGTTTTCTGGATGTGGGTTGCAGCATTCTTCGGAATGATGACAAACTACGCAGAAAATGTTCTCGGTATCTATTTCAGACGTAAAAACAGTATGGGTGAATGGTCCGGCGGTGCTATGTACTATCTGCAGGACGGTGTCGGAAGCTATTCCTATAAGGACTCTCACGGTGAAGCAACACTGAAAAAGCCCGGCAAAATCCTTGCGGTTCTTTTCTGTATCTTTACAATGCTCGCATCCTTCGGTATAGGAAGTATGGGACAGGTAAACAAGATCGTTGCAAACATTGCAGCTGCCTTTGATGTTGAAGCACTCTCAAGCATCAACGTGCTTGGTGATGTTTCTCTTTATAACATTATCATCGGCGT